>CANGUU010000005.1 GCA_947457195.1 Gammaproteobacteria bacterium | reverse complement strand
GCCTTCAATCCCGATGGCCTGGCGCAGCGCGCCATACGGGCCGTGAAGGATGCATGCCCGCAACTTGGCGTCATCACCGACGTGGCTCTCGACCCTTTCACGACGCACGGGCAGGACGGCATCATCGACGAACAGGGCTACGTGATGAACGATGCCACGGTCGATACGCTGGTACTGCAGGCGCTTTCGCATGCAGCAGCGGGTGCCGATATCGTGGCGCCCAGCGACATGATGGACGGCCGCATCGGTGCGATCCGCACGGCGCTGGAGCAGGACGGTTACCTGCACACCCGCATTCTGGCCTACTCCGCCAAGTACGCCTCCGCCTACTACGGACCCTTCCGTGATGCCGTCGGTTCGGCCGGGTCCCTCGGCAAGAGCACGAAGGAAAACTACCAGATGGATCCTGCCAATGCGCGCGAAGCGCTGCAGGAAGTGGCGCTGGACCTGGCTGAGGGCGCCGACATGGTGATGGTAAAGCCCGGCCTGCCCTACCTCGACATCGTAAAAGCAGTGAAGGACGAGTTCGGCGTGCCCACGTTCGTCTACCAGGTGAGCGGCGAATATGCCATGCACATGGCAGCGTTCGAGCGTGGCTGGCTCGATGCCGACAAGGTCATGCTGGAGTCCACGCTGGCGATCAAGCGGGCCGGCGCCGATGCCATCCTCACCTACTTCGCCCTCTCGCTGGCGCGCAAGCTCTGTTGAGCGCTTGCAGCCCGCACCGTGCTGGGCCGCAAGTTTTGCTGGCAGTGCGCTTGATTCCGGAAAGGCCGCCCTTATCATTGCCAGCCTCAGTGACAGGTAACCCAGACAGGATCCGACCATGAGCCAGCATCTCAGCCACACGACCGACAGCAGCTTCGAGCAAGACGTACTGAAGGCCACCGGCCCCGTGCTGGTGGATTTCTGGGCAACCTGGTGCGGCCCCTGCAAGATGATCGCGCCGGTGCTGGACGAACTCGCCGAGGAATATGCCGGCAAACTCAAGATCTGCAAGATGGATGTGGATGCCAATCCCGAGACGGCACCCAAATACAAGGTACAGGGGATTCCGACGCTCATTCTGTTCAAGAACGGCGAAGTGGCCGGCAAGAAGGTCGGGGCACTCAGCAAATCGCAGCTCGCCGCCTTCATCGACAGCACCATCTAACGCGTTTTTCTGCGCGGGCTGCACTGCTCCCCGAGCCGTCTGCCGCCTTCGTGCTGCTACCGTAATTTTTCTGGACAAGCCCAAACCTCGATGCTAGTTTTGGGCTCATCTCTCGCTCCACACCAAGTTCCCACAGCAACTTTCCTGCGAAGCCAAACGGCCTCTGAATCCGCTTGGCGCTTGTAGCGAGTTGGCCCGCGCAGCACGTTTCGACCCGCGCAGTGTGTCGGCTCCCACAAGCTACACTCAGCGCATGGCACCGGCCAGCATCGGCAGGCGGGGCAGTTGCAAGCCAGACAACCTGCAAATCATCAACACCACCCGGAAAACCTCGACTGCAAACCACCCGCCTGTGCAGGCCAGACTTGGCAGGCTCCCATCAACCTCCCTGAACTTCAGGAATCTCCTACGGCTCCCATGCACTCCAACGACCACTCTGACGCCTCAGTCCCCGAAGTCCCTACCTCTGCCAACCCCGCGGCCGACGCAGAGGCCGAACGACCTGCAGAACGCCACCACGAACGCCAGCCGGGGCAGGGTCGCTTCCAGCGCAACAACCGTGGCGGCAACCACCGTCATGGCGGTAACCGACACTTCAAGGGAGAGCAGAACAACGGTAACGTCGACCGTGGCGACCACGGCGAAGACGAGCCACCGGTGGAGCGCAGTGGCGAAGCGCGGGTGAATCCGCACCTCGGCACACCGATGAGCCTGACCGAGCTCAAGAAGAAGCCCATCTCGGAACTGCTGCAGGCCGCCGAGGCGATGGGGATCGAAAACGTTTCACGCACCCGCAAGCAGGACATCATTTTCCAACTGCTGAAGCGCCATGCCCGCAACGGGGAAGACATCCAGAGTGACGGCGTTCTGGAGATCCTGCAGGACGGTTACGGCTTCCTTCGCACGGCGGACGGGTCCTACCTCGCCGGGCCGGACGACATCTATGTCTCGCCCAGCCAGATCCGGCGCTTCAACCTCCGCACGGGTGACAGCATCTCCGGCAAGATCCGGCCGCCAAAGGAAGGCGAGCGCTACTTCGCCCTGCTCAAGGTCGACGAGATCAACTTCGACAGACCGGAAAATGCCCGCACCAAGGTGCTGTTCGAAAACCTCACGCCCTTGTTTCCCGACAAGCGGTTGAAGCTTGAGGCCGGCAACGGCAGCACAGAGGACCTGAGTTCGCGCACCATCGACCTGGTGGCGCCCATCGGCAAGGGCCAGCGCGGCTTGATCGTGTCGCCGCCCAAGGCTGGCAAGACGCTGATCCTGCAGAACATCGCCCAAGCCATCACCCGCAACTCCCCGGAATGTCGACTGATCGTGCTCCTGATCGATGAGCGTCCGGAGGAAGTCACCGAAATGCAGCGTTCCGTGCGTGGTGAAGTGGTCGCCTCTACGTTCGATGAACCCCCGACCCGCCACGTACAGGTGGCCGAGATGGTGATCGAGAAAGCCAAGCGGCTGGTAGAGCACAAGGAGGACGTCGTCATCCTGCTCGACTCCATCACGCGTCTGGCACGCGCCTACAACACCATCATTCCTTCGTCGGGCAAAGTGCTCACCGGCGGTGTGGATGCCCACGCCCTCGAGCGGCCCAAGCGCTTCTTCGGCGCCGCGCGCAACATCGAGGAGGGCGGCAGCCTGACCATCATCGCCACCTGTCTCATCGACACCGGCTCGAAGATGGACGAAGTGATCTACGAGGAATTCAAGGGCACAGGCAACATGGAATTGCACCTCGACCGCCGCATGGCAGAAAAGCGCGTGTTCCCCGCCATCAACGTGCGCCGCTCCGGTACGCGCCGCGAAGACCTGTTGACCACCGAGGAGGAACTGCAGCGCATGTGGATCCTGCGCAAGCTGCTTGCCACGATGGAAGACGTCCCCGCCACCGAGTTCATCCTCGACAAGCTCAAGGACACCAAGACCAATGACGAGTTCTTTGCGTCCATGAAGCGCAAGTAGGCCGCGCTGGATGTTCAGCGATCTGCGCGAGTTCCTCGCTCACCTCGAAAAAATCGGCGAATTACGGCGCATTCGCACGCCTGTCGACCCCTGTCTCGATATGACGGAGATCTGTGACCGTACGCTGCGCGCGGAAGGACCCGCGCTGCTGTTCGAAAACCCCAAGGGCTATGCAATGCCGGTGCTCGGCAATCTGTTCGGCACACCGAAACGCGTGGCGCTGGCGATGGGGCAGCAGGATGTAGCCGCCTTGCGTGACGTCGGCAAACTGCTGGCGTTTCTCAAGGAGCCGGAACCGCCGAAGGGCTTTCGCGACCTGCTCGACAAGGCACCGCTGTTCAAGCACGCGCTGAACCTGGCACCGAAGGAAGTGTCGCGGCCAGTCTGCCAGGAAGTGATCCTCAAGGGTGATGACGTCAATCTCGACCGCCTGCCCATCCAGACCTGCTGGCCGGACGATGTGGGTCCGCTGATGACCTGGCCGCTCGTGATCACCCGCGGTCCACTCAAGGAGCGGCAGAACCTCGGCATCTATCGCATGCAGAAGATAGGACGCAACCGCTTGATCATGCGCTGGCTGTCGCACCGCGGTGGCGCGCTGGATTTCCGCGAGTTTCAGCAGCAGCACCCCGGCCAGCCGTTTCCTGTTGTCGTCGCACTCGGCGCCGACCCGGCCACCACGCTTGCCACTGTTACGCCCGTGCCTGACACACTTTCCGAGTATTCGTTCGCCGGCCTGCTGCGCGGCAGCAAGACGGAGGTTGCCAAGGCATTGACCTGCAACCTGCAGGTGCCGGCCACCGCCGAGATCGTGCTGGAAGGCGTCATTCATCCGAACGACATGGCGGACGAAGGACCCTTCGGCGATCACACCGGCTATTACAACGAAGTAGAGCGCTTCCCCGTCTTCACCGTCACCACCATCACGCAGCGCCAGAATCCGATCTACCACAGCACCTACACCGGCCGCCCGCCGGACGAGCCTGCCATTCTCGGCGTGGCGCTGAACGAAGTGTTCATCCCAATCATCCAGAAGCAGTATCCGGAAATCGTCGATTTCTATCTGCCACCGGAAGGCTGCTCCTATCGGATGGCCATCGTCAGTATTCGCAAGCAGTACCCCGGTCATGCCAAGCGCGTGATGATGGGTGTCTGGTCGTTCCTGCGGCAGTTCATGTACACCAAGTTCGTGGTGGTGGTAGATGCCGACGTCAACGTACGCGACTGGAAGGACGTGATCTGGGCCATGACCACGCGCATGGACCCCGTGCGCGACACCGTCGGCATCGAAAACACGCCGATCGACTATCTGGACTTCGCGTCGCCCGTGTCGGGGCTTGGTTCGAAGATGGGTTTCGACGCCACCAGCAAGATGGGCGGGGAAACCACGCGTGAATGGGGACGACCAATCCGCATGAGCGCCGAGGTCAAGACCCGCATCGATGCACTCTGGCAGGAACTGGGCCTCTAGCGCGCGGTGACGCACCGACGCCCTACCACTCCTTCTCCATGGCTCGCACCGCCTGCCGGTAATGATCGAGGCTCTGCTGCGTCTCGCCCTGCTGTTCGAGCAGGCGCGCCAACTCGGTGTGGATCTGCGCCCGCAGCGGCGGCGTGCCAGCAAGGTTGAGCGCCTGCTCGAAACAGTCACGTGCCTTGCGCCATAGCTGGTGGCGCAGGCTCAGGCGACCCAGCGTCAACAGCAACACCGGGCTTTCCGGCTGCTGTTTCTGGCACTTTTCCAGCAGCGCCAGCAGATGCCGTGATTCTCCCGTGCCAAGTTGGCCGATCAGCGACACTACCGCATCGCTCCAATGCCGCTTGAGAAAGCCGGTCAACTCGTTGGCGGCCTCGTCCTCGAGCCCGAGGCGCAGCAGCTGCCCGATGTACGCCGTCAGCAGGCTGGCATCGGTGCGGAGGACCTTGGGCACCCGCCGCCAGCAGGTGCGCAGCGCTGCCTCGCCCTGACCGCCAGCCTCCAGCAGCCGCTGTGCCAGCACAAACTCCTGCGCCTGTAGCAAGTGATCGGTGCCCAGAACCTGCTGCCGTTCGAGCGCAGGCAGGATGGCGTCGAGCCCCCGCCAGTCCTCGAGAGCACGGTAATTGTCATGCAGCTGCCGCAGTACCCACGGCTGATCCGGCAGCGCACGCTGCAAGTCCTGCAGCAGGGTGAGTGCCAGCATGCGCTCACCACTGTTGGCGAGAAACCAGGCGCGCAGGCTGCCAACACTGGCGGCGAGCGTCGGGCTGCGCTGCTCGACGCGCTGCAGACAGAACTGCCAGCCGGGGCGATCCCCACGCTGATAGGCCGCCAGCGCCGCGGCGAGCCAATTGGCGGCAGGGTTTTGCACGGCATCGGCGCTCTCCACCAGCAGGCGGTAGGCCTGCGACCAGTCACCGAGCAGCAAGAGACGCAGCCCCTCCTCGCTGGCCTGCTGTGGATCCCTGCGCCAGCGGCGCAAGAAAGGCAGGTGTACCAGCGTCGAGGGCCGTAACACGTACACGACGGACCGCAACAAACGCCACGCTCCCCACAGCGCGAGTGCGCCGAGCAGCAACGCGACCAGGCTGGTTTCCACACTGTAACCACCGGCGTAGACCAGCACGTAGCCGGCGGAGCCGGTCCGCTGCAGTACGTACAGGCCCGCGCTGGTCAGCAACAGGACGGCGAACCAGCCGAGCACCCGCCTCACGGTATGCCACCCACGGCAGGCGCCAGTTGCTGCTGCAGTCGCTCGGCTTCGGCGATGACGGCGTCCAGCGACGCCAGCGGTGGCTGCAGACTCTGCTGCTGTAGCAACCGGAGGTCGTCCAGCAAGGACTGCTTGCCGTCGCCCTGCAGGGTGTCACTGACGAGGCTCTGCGCCTGTGCCAGCGCCCGCTCGAACACGCCCTGCTCCGCCTGCAGGGCCGCTAGCTGTGCTTGCTGCAGGAACAACGACAGGCGTGCGTGCAGCAGCCACTCCTGCTCCGGGGTCAGCAGCGGTGTCACGGGCTGACCGCGCCGCGTGACGACGAACATCTGGCCAAGCCAGTGCTGCAGGCGCTGCAGCCAGCCTGCGCTGTCCGCCACTGGCGTTGACGGGTCCTCGTCGATCGACGGAGGCAGAAGGGCGGCACTGGCCCGCAGCCCCTGCTGGGCCTGGTCGGCAGCAGCCAGGCGGCCGACGAGGGTGGCCCTGCCATCGGTATCCGCGGGCGGCAGCGAGGCCAGATAGGTAGCCAGCGCTGCGCGCAGGCTCTCGGCGGCCGGCAAACCCGTACGGGCGAGTTGCTTATCGACCGCCAGCAACAGCGTGCGGCCACCCTCGATGTCCGCTGCGACCTGCAGACGCAGTTCCGCCAACCGCAGCAGCGAGAGCACTTCACCCACCAGCTGCGCCTGCAGCACACTGCGGCCGCCGGCATCGAGTCTCGCCACCAGCGCATCGAGCTGCTCCCCCACCCGGGTGAGCGCCGCCGCCTGGGCCACCAGAGTCTGCGTGGCACCCTGCACCTGCTGTTGCAAGCCCACCTGGTTTTGTTGCTGGGCACTCTGGCCCTCCTGCTGATCCCGGCGCAGCTCGGCCAACGCGGCCGACAGCGACTGCTCGGCAGCGACGGCACGCGCAATCTCAGCCTCAGCGGCGGCCAGCGCCGCGCGCGTATCGGCCAGCGCGGCCTGACCGGCGGTCAACGTGCGCAGGCTTGCCTGCTGCTGCCACACCACGGCGGCCAGACCGCAGGCCAGCACCAGGGCCAGCAGCGCCGGCAGGCGGCCGGACAGTCGCGGGGCGGGCGCGCGCGGCGGAGACGACGGAGGTGGAGAGGGGGGCTGGACGGCGGAGGGCGTATCGACGGCGTCGGACATGGCAGACCCTCAGGTGAAGAGATCCAGCAGCCCGTCGATTATAGCCGCGTCGGTGGCCCCGGCGAGGATGGCCACGTCGGTGGCACCCAGCGCACGCGCCTGCTCCGCGAGCCGCGGTGACGACACCGCCAGCGGCAGGCGCAGCCACAGGTCGAGCGGGGCAAACAGCGCATGCAGGTGCTCGATGGCCTCGCCACTGCTCAGCACTACGCGGTCGGGGCTGCACTCGGCATGCAGGCGCCGCAGCTGGTCGGGGTCGTAGTCTGGCTTCAGGCGGCGGTAAAGCTCCGCGTAGTCGACGCGCGCACCCCGGGCCTCGAGTCCCTCGGCGAGAATCTCGCGGCCGCCCACGCCCCGCACGATCAGCGCCCGCTTGCCGGCGATGTCCTGCAGCGCCGGCAGGGCAAGCATGGCCTCGCTGGTCATGCGCTCGGTCGGGAATGCAACGTCGAGTCCGCGGACCTGCAGCACAGCCGCCGTGCCGGGCCCTACGGCGAAGTTCTGCAGACCGATCGGGTATTGGGGCCAGAACGACTCAATGGCAGCGAGGCCAAGCCTGGCTGCGTTGCTGCTGACGAAAAACACGAGGTCGTAGCGATCAAGGTCGAGCATGCGCTGTCGGGTCACCCCCTCCAGCGGGACGGCCTCGATGGCGAGCAATGGCAGGCAGCACACGGTAGCACCGGCGGCGGCGAGGGCGTCCTGCAGTGGGCCGGTCTGCAGGGTTGGGCGCGTCAGCCAGACGCAGCGACCGGCGAGGGACCGGCGGGCAGCAGTGGACGTTGGGGGCGCCTCGCTCAGAGGGCCTCCAACAGCGTCGATGCCCCCTGGCGCAGCAGGTCGTCGGCAAGAATTTCGCCGAGTTCCTCGCCGAGGTGGCGCGCACCCCGGATCTCGCTGCGCAGCACCTTGCGGCCGTCGACGCTGCCGACCAGACCGCGCAGATGCAGTTGACCCTCGGCATCCAGCACGGCGAGGGCAGCGATGGGCACCTGGCAGCCGCCCTGCAGGCGCGCATTCATGGCCCGCTCGGCGCCCACGCAGACCGCCGTGGGTTCATGGTGCAGGCAGCGCAGGCGCTCGCGGGTGGCGCCGTCGTCGAGGCGACACTCGATGCCTACGGCGCCCTGACCCCCGGCGGGAAGGCAGAGGGCCGGTGCCAGGGTTTCCCGGATGCGCTCGGGCAGACCCAGCCGCAGCAGCCCGGCGGCCGCCAGGATGATGGCGTCGTAATTGCCCTCGTCGAGCTTGCGCAGGCGGGTGCCCACGTTGCCGCGCAAATCGCGCAGCACCAGGTCGGGGCGCCAGGCCAGCAGCTGGCACTGGCGGCGCAGGCTGGAAGAGCCGACCACGGCCCCTTCGGGCAGCAGGTCGAGGCGGGCATGGCGATTGGACACGAAGGCATCGCGGCAATCCTCGCGCTCGCAGATCGCTACCAGTCCCAGACCGGCGGGAAATTCCATCGGCACGTCCTTCATGGAGTGGACAGCCAGGTCCGCGCGCCCCTCCAGCAGTGCCACTTCCAGCTCCTTGATGAACAGCCCCTTGCCGCCGACCTGCGAAAGCGGGGAGTTGAGGATCTGATCACCGCGGGTCGTCATCGGCACCAGTTGTACCTGCAGGTCGGGGTGGGCGGCGCGCAGGCGCTCGCTGACGTAATTGGCCTGCCAGAGGGCCAAAGGGCTTTCGCGGGTGGCGATGCGCAGGGTGGCGACGGTCATGGGGAAGTTCCAAACGACGACATCAGCATTGTACGTCACCGCTGTAGTTTTCCTGCGGCAGCCCTGCCCTGCCCACCCCGCCGGAGAGGCCCTTGAAATCCGCAACGACCGTCCTCAGATTGCGCCGCAGCGGCAAAAACCACCACTCACACGGAGGGAGTTCCATGCTTGAAGTGAGCAAGCTGAGCCGTTCCTACGGCGATTTCCTGGCGGTCAACGACGTCAGTTTTTCCATCAAGTCCGGCGAGATCGTCGGCCTGCTCGGCCATAACGGCGCCGGCAAGACCACCATCATGAAGATGCTGAGCGGCTTCCTCGAGCCTGATCACGGCGAGGTGGTGCTCGACGGCATTGCGCTGCACGAAGACCCCAAACGCGCCCAGCGGCTGCTCGGCTACCTGCCGGAGAACCTGCCGCTCTACCCCGAAATGAGCGTCGCTGACTACCTCGACTACGCCGCCGAGCTCAAAGGCCTGCACGGCAGCGAGCGGACCGCCGAACTGCGGCGGGCCATCAAGGCAACGGAACTGGAAAGCAAACTGCTGGCGCCGATCGCCACGCTGTCGCGGGGCTACAAGCAGAGGGTGGGAGTGGCGCAGGCCATCCTCGGCAAGCCACGGCTACTGATTCTCGACGAACCCACCAACGGCCTCGACCCGACACAGACTGAACACATGCGGGCCCTGATCCGTGAGATTGCCCAGCACGCCACGGTGATGCTTTCTACCCACATCATGCAGGAGGTCGATGCCCTCTGTGACCGTGTACTCATCGTCAACGCCGGGCGGCTGGTCATCGATGAAACCCTTGCCAGCCTCAAGCTCGCCAGTCAGCTGCACCTGAGCACGACACTGTCCGCTGCTGAACTGGCAGCGCTGGTGCGGACACTGCCCGCCATTGGTCGCGTCACCAGCGCAGCGACATCGGGCGCCTGGCACGACTACACGCTGGACCTGCAAAGCGGCTGTGATCTCCGCGAAGTGGCCGCGGCGCTGAACCACGCCGTACTGCAGGCCCACGGCAAAGTAGCAGCCCTGCAGCCGCTGGTACGCAGTCTGGAATCGCTGTTCCGCGAGGTCAGCGACGGTCATCAACCACGCTCGGTACCGAAGGTGAAACATGCAGCGTGATGCATCCCCCCTCTCCCTGATCCGCCGTATTGCCGGCAAGGAAATCGGCCTGTTTTTCGCCTCGCCGGTGGCCTACCTCTTTCTGGCGAGCTTCGCGGCGGTGAGTCTGTTCATCTTTTTCTGGGGCGAGGCATTCTTCGCCCGCAACATTGCCGATGTGCGGCCCCTGTTCGAATGGATGCCCTTTTTGCTGGTATTCCTGTGCAGCACGCTGACCATGCGCCTGTGGAGCGAAGAGCGACGCAGCGGCACGCTCGAGCACGTGCTCACCCAGCCAGTGCCGCTGTGGACCTTCGTGCTGGGCAAGTTTCTCGGCTGCCTCACCCTGCTCGGTATCGCATTGGCCATTACGCTGCCACTGCCGCTGACCGTCAGTCTGCTGGGCACGCTCGACAGCGGACCGGTATTCGCGGGCTATCTGGCCACTTTCCTGCTGGGTGCCGCGTATCTCAGCATTGGCCTGTTCGTGTCAGCCCGCGCCGACAACCAGATCGTCAGCCTGATCGCCGCGGTGGCAGTCTGCGGAGTGTTCTACCTGATCGGCACGCCAGTGGTGACTGACTTCTTCGGCAACACCGCCGGTGAGTGGCTGCGACTCCTGGGCACGGGCTCACGCTTCGAGGCCATTACGCGCGGCGTTATCGACCTGCGGGACCTGTATTACTACCTCAGCCTCATCACCGTGTTTCTGGCGCTGAATACCTACGGATTGGAGCGGGAGCGCTGGTCACGTCACGGCGACCGCCGGCACCACCTGCGCTGGCAGCAGCTCACCGCGCTGCTGGTGGGTAATGCCCTGATCGGCAATCTCTGGCTGGGTCAGCTGACCTCGCTGCGGGTGGATGCCACGGCCGGTGATCAGTATTCGATCTCCGAGGCTACCCAAGGCTATCTCGACCGCCTGCAGGAGCCGCTGCTGCTGCGCGGCTATTTCAGTGCCAAGACCCATCCGCTGCTGTCGCCGCTCGTGCCACAACTGCGCGACCTCATGGAGGAGTATGCGATCGCGGGCAATGGACGGGTGCAGGTCGACTTTGTCGATCCAGTGACTGCACCGGAACTCGAAGAAGAGGCCAATCAGCAGTACGCCATCAAGCCCGTACCCTTCCAGGTAGCCGACCGCTACCAGAGCTCCATCGTCAGTTCCTACTTCAATGTGCTGGTGAAGTACGGCGACGAATACAAGGTGCTGAGCTTCGAGGATCTCATTGAGGTCAAGGGCGACAGTGGGGGCGATATCGATGTGCAGTTGCGCAATCCCGAGTACGACCTGACGCAGGCGATCCGCAGTGTGCTCAACGGCTACCAGTCGGGCGGCAATCTGTTCGATACCGTGCAGGACTCGCTGGTCTTCAACGCTTATGTGTCAGCGGCTGACCAGTTGCCGGAGGCTCTGCGGAGCTTCCGCGCCGGCGTTCAGACAGTGGCGGAGCGGATCGCGGCGGAGTCCGCTGGCCGCTTCAGCGTGCAGTTCACCGACCCGGACGCCAACGGTGGCGCCGTGGCGCAGGAAATCACCGACCGCTACGGCTTCAGCCCGCTGTCTACCAATCTGTTCAGTGATGAGCGCTTCTGGTTCTACCTGACTGTGGGCCGCGGCGAGCAGGTCGTGCAGATCCCGCTGGAAGACATGACCGAGGCCAGCTTCGAGCGCAACCTGAAAGCTGGCATCAAGCGCTTTGCACGTGGCTTCACCAAGACGGTGGCGGTGGTGGCGCCCGGTGCTGCGGCCACGCCCTATGCGCCCATGGCCGGTGGCGAGTTCGCCACGCTGCGTGAATTCCTCGGTGCCGACGTCAACATCCAGGATGAGGATCTCGCGGATGGCAGCGTCAGTGGCGAGGCCGACCTGTTGCTGCTGCTGGCGCCAGAGGGCCTTGATGAAAAGTCCGTGTTCGCCGTGGACCAGTTCCTGATGAAGGGGGGAACGGTCATCGCGGCCACGTCGCCATTCAAGGCCAGCCTGGCCGGTGGCTCGCTCAGCGTGCAAGCCGTCACCAGCGGCCTGGAGGACTGGCTGGCACACCACGGCATCGTGCTGGAGAAGAAGCTGGTGATGGACCCGCAGAACGCCGCCTTCCCGATCCCGGTAAACCGCAATCTCGGCGGCTTTACGGTGCAGGAGTGGCGCATGCTGGATTACCCCTACTTTCCCGACCTGCGCGAAGACGGCTTCGATACGTCCAGTCCGTTGGCCGCCGATCTGCCCCAGCTGACGCTGGCCTGGAGTTCACCGATCACCGTCGATGACGGCAAGCTGGCGGGTCGCAGTCTGGTGCGTCTGCTGCGCAGCTCCGCCGGCAGCTGGCTCAGCGACTCCCTGGATGTAATGCCGGCGCTCAATGCCGATGGCACCAGTGGCTTCCGTCCCGAGGGCACCACGGGGGCTCAGACCCTGGCGATCATTACCAGCGGTCAGTTCTCCTCGCTGTTTGCCGGCAAGGAGTCGCCACTGCAGACCAGTGCGCTGCCGGCTGGCACTGACACCCCCGACACGGGTGCGCCGCCGCCTGCGACGGTCAGCAGTGTGATCGGCAAGAGCGCCGAATCGGCGCGGCTGATCGTGCTGGCGTCCAACGACTCCCTCAACGACCAGATACTGCAACTGCTCGGCACAGCCTCGCAGGGGCAGTACGAAAATTCCCTGCAGTTCATCGCCAATGCCGTGGACTGGTCGCTGGACGACAGCGGGCTGCTCGGTATTCGCTCGCGCGGCAACTTCAACCGGACGCTGCCTCCGCTCGAGCAGGGTGCACAGATGTTCTGGGAATACTGCAACTATGTGCTGGCGGCGCTGGCGCTGGCGCTGGTGGCTTTCGTGCAGCAACGTCGCCGGCGTGCCCGCGAAGCGCAGCACGCCACTCTGTTGACTGATTGAAGGAGGAAGACCATGCAACCCAAGATCGTACTTGCCATCGCCTTCGCCGTTCAGGCCGGGCTGGCCGGTGCTCTTCTCCTCACCACCGGCGCTCCCGGCCCGGAGATCGTGGCGCAGCCACTGCTCGAGTTCCCGAGTACCGACGTCAACAAGGTCGTCATCAGCGATGGTACGAGCGCGACCACGCTGGTGAAGGCGGGTGACCGCTGGCAGCTCGTCTCGCTTGGCGACCTGCCCGCCAACAGAGGCCGACTCACCACGCTGCTGCAGACGCTGGAGGGCCTGCGTACCCGCTGGCCGGTGGTGAGCAGCGACAGCGGTCGCGAGCGCTTCGAAGTCACCGAGGAGAAGCATCAGCGCCATCTGCAGCTGTTCACGGAAGAGGACCTGCGTGGGGACTACTATTTCGGTACAGCGCCGGGTTTCAAGCAGACCCATGCGCGCCGGGCAGATGAAGACGAGGTCTATGCGCTGGCCTTCAATAATTTCGACCTGCCAGCCGACAGCAACGACTGGCTGGACAAGGGGTTGCTGAAGGTCGACCAGCTCAATGCCATAGAGGGTGGCGACTATGCACTGATGCGGACCGATGACCTGTGGTCGCTGGCAGGCGACGACGGCGCTGCGCCGGCAGCACTCGATGCCACCAAGGCCGCCGCGCTGGTTTCGGCTCTCCAGAACCTGCAGGTGCTGCGTCTCGCCGACGGGCCGGCGCCTGCCGGCGAGGCGCGCTCGCTAACCGTGAGCGATGGCAACACGCGTTGGACCTACGAGTTCACCAAGGCCGACGGTCAGCAGTATGTGCGACGCAGCGACCTGCCCCAGACGTTCACGCTGTCGTCGCTCGACTACGACCGCACGGCAGCGATAGACCGCAGCGATCTGCTGGCAGCACAGGAGCAGACTGAAGTGCAGAGTCCGGAGCAGTCGCAGGAGTAGGCCCGGGAGCAGCGCGGAGAGCTGTGACTCCGTCGCCGCTTTCCCCTACACTCGGCGCATGGCGCGCTCGGTCCTCAATTACAAGCATCTGTATTATTTCTGGATAGTGGCCCGGGAAGGCAGCATTGCGAAAGCGTCGCAAATTCTGCACCTGACACCGCAGACCATCAGCGGCCAGCTCAGTCAGTTCGAGGAAACCATCCGCACCCGTCTATTCCAAAAGCAGGGACGCGGTCTCGGGCTGACGGAGACCGGCCAGTTGGTGCTCAGGTACGCCACCGACATTTTTTTTCTTGGCGAGGAATTGCAGGAAGTCCTTCAGGATACCAAGGTCGGGCGTCGTCAACGGCTCGTGGTCGGTATTCTCGATTCCATCCCCAAGGCGATCGCCTACCGGATCCTCGAGCCCGCGCTCAAATACAGCAAGGACCTGACGTTCAACTGCCTCGAAGGAAATCTCGACCAGCTCGTTTCACAGCTGGCGGTCAACAGTGTGGATGTCGTGCTGTCCGATACGCCCATCAGCGGAAGCTACAACATCAAGACCCACACCCACCTGCTCGGCGAAAGCGCCATCAGTTTCTTCGCCAGTCCGCACAGGGCCGCGCAACTGCGCCGGTCCTTTCCGCAATGTCTCGATGGGGCCCCCATGCTGATGCCAACGGATCAGAGCTCCAGTGGTCGCGCCGTCAAGCAGTGGCTGCGCGACAATGACCTGCACCCCAAGATCAAGGGCTATTTCGACGACAGCGCGTTGCTGAAGGCCTTCGGCAAGGCCGGCGAAGGCGTATTCTTCATGCCGGCCGTCATCGAGAAGAACGTCGTGAACGAATACAACGTGCGCTGTATCGGTACCGTCGAGGAACTGAGCGAGCGCTACTACGCCATTACTGCCCATCGCAGAATCAGCCACCCGGCGGTCAGCGCCATCTACGAAACGGCGCGGGAAAGTCTGTTCTCGGTCCACGACTGAGATAGCCTCTTCCTGACTTACTCCTGCTTACTCGCCACCCGGCTTCCCAGGGCACTGGCACGCAGTGCGTACTGCAACGGTACTGTTCATCGATTTTCCCGAACTAAAGTGCTGAAAAATTCGAGTTTTGTTTGGGTATTGGACCCCTGTAGAGTCCCTTCTGTGCCGGATAACCCCGCCACACTGCTCACGAAGCAGACTCTTACATCACAGGAGGAAGTCATGAAAACGATCGCCCTGATCCTTACCGCCGCTCTCATGGGCTCTGCTGCTTACGCCGAAGACACCGCAAGCCTGGTATCGACGGACCGCAGCGCCCGCCTGACCGCCATCGACGGCAACACGGTCGAACGCAACAACTCCGGCTACTACGCAGTCCCGGCCGGCACGCGTGAACTCGAATTCGAGTTGATGATCCCCAGCGCCACCGCCCCCGGCAAGAGCTTTGGCGGGGCTCCCACGCCGACCAACCGCTTCGTGACCACCAAGGCCACGCTGGAGGCCGGCAAGCGCTACACGCTGCATGTCGACAAGTCTGCGCGTGAAGCCTCGGTGGCCATCCGCTGACGCGACAATACGGACAACCCGTAGCGAAGTCCCCGAAGCCCCCGCTTGCCCCCGGCAGGCGGGGGCTTCTTCTTTCTGCTTCGGGGCTCAGTAACCGGAAATACTGGAGGAGAATTCATGAAACTCAGGGTTACGCTGCTGGCTCTCGTCCTGACCGGCTGTGCCAACGTGCATGTAGAAGGTACCAACGGCAGCAGCGAGCAGTCTCTCGCAAAGCTGATCGCACCTGACCGCCGTTCGCGTCTGGTTGCCATCGATGGTCAGGCTGTCTCTGGCCCAGTGGTTGGCAGCTACTACGTGAAACCGGGCAACCGTACGCTCGAGTTCCAACTGCAGACACCGAATTTTGCCGGTCCCGGCAAGTCGTTCGGCCACGGCGTGACTGCCCGTGATGAGTTCGTGACCACGCAAGCCGATCTGAAGGCTGGCGGGCGCTATGTGCTGACGCTCGACACGCGCAGCGGCACGCCACAGGTACTCATTCGCGAAACACCGTCCAGCGCAACCGCCCGCGGAAACAACTGACCAGGTGCCGTCGGGGACTGCGGCCTACCGCAGTCCCCGACGCCGTGGCAAGCAGCCAGCGCACAAGCACTCCAAGTATTTTCCTATCCCGCGGAAAAATGCCGTTGCTATACTTTTCCCCGTGAATTTTCGGCGGCGCAGCGTGCCCGCCGACCCCCGCGCAGGACTTTGCATGAGCCAGGACAAACTCTGGGGCGGCCGCTTCTCAGAACCTACCGACGCCTTCGTCGAACGCTTCACCGCCTCGGTAAGCTTCGACCAGCGCTTGTATGCCGCGGACATTCGCGGCTCGATCGCCCACGCCACCATGCTGGCCAAGGTCGGCATCCTCGACGCGAGGGAGAGCGAACAGATCATCGCCGGACTGCTGTCGATCAAGAACGACATCGAAGCCGGCAAGTTCCAGTGGTCAGTGAAGCTGGAAGACGTACACATGAACATTGAAAGTGCACTCACCGAACGCATCGGACCCACGGGTAAGAAGCTGCACACCGGTCGTTCGCGCAACGACCAGGTTGCCACCGACATCCGCCTGTACGTGCGGGACGAGATCGACGAACTGCTGGCGCTGATCCGCGCCGTGCAGCAGGGCATCCTCGGTGTGGCCGAGCATGAAGCCGGTACGATCATGCCCGGGTTCACGCATCTGCAGACCGCCCAGCCAGTAACCTTTGGCCATCACCTGCTGGCCTGGTTCGAGATGCTGGAGCGCGACCACGGGCGCCTGCTGGACTGCCGTAAGCGCGTCAACCAGTGTCCGCTCGGCGCCGCCGCACTGGCCGGCACCACCTATCCGATCGACCGTGAGCTCACCGCGTCCCTGCTGGGCTTCGATCGGCCCACGGAGAACTCCCTCGACTCGGTCAGCGACCGGGACTTCGCCATCGAACTCTGCGCCGCTGCCAGCGTGATCATGGTGCACCTGTCACGTTTTTCCGAGGAGCTCGTGCTGTGGACCTCATCGCAATTCGACTTTGTCGACCTGCCCGATCGTTTTTGCACCGGGTCATCGATCATGCCGCAGAAGAAGAATCCGGACGTGCCCGAACTGGTGCGCGGCAAGAGCGGGCGCGTCAGCGGCCATCTGGTAAGCCTGCTCATGCTCATGAAGGGCCAGCCGCTCGCGTACAACAAGGACAATCAGGAAGACAAAGAGCCACTGTTCGATGCGCTTGATACCGTGAAAGATTGCCTCAAGGCCTATGCCGACATGGTGCCGGCCATCAAGCCCAAGAAGTCCATCATGCGGGAGGCGGCAGCCCGCGGCTATGCGACCGCCACTGATCTTGCCGACTATCTGGTCAAGAAAGGCATGCCGTTCCGGGATGCGCACGAAGTGGTGGGCAAGAGTGTGGCGTTCGCCATTCGGCAGGGCCGCGACCTAAGCGAGCTCACGCTCCCGGAACTGCAGCAGTTCAGCCCCGATATCGAGCGCGATGTATTCGCCGTGCTGAGCCTCGAAGGATCCGTCAACGCACGAGCCCATATCGGTGGTACGGCGCCGGCTCAGGTGAAGGCAGCCATCAGCAGGGCGCGGGCCAAGTTGGGGTGAGGCGCAGGCCAGCCCCAAGCCCTCATGTCCCCTCCTCCCCCGTTGATTCCAGACGACACGACGATCCAGGTCGGCTTGATCGGTGCAGGCATTCAGCAATCGCGCAGCCCTCGTATCCACATGGACGAAGCGGCGAGCCTGGGTCTGAACTATCGCTACCTGCTGCTCGATCTTGACCTGAAACACGAGGGGGCCGCGGCGCTGCCGCAGCTGCTGGAGCAGGCGGAGCGTGCCGGCTTTGCCGGTGTCAACGTCACCTACCCCTGCAAGCAGCTGGTCGTGCCATTGCTGGACCAGGTGTCGGAACAGGCTCGTCGCCTGAACGCGGTGAATACGGTGGTGTTCAAGAACGGCAAGCGCGAGGGTCACAATACCGACTGGTGGGGGTTTGCCGAAAGTTTTCGGCGGGAGCTGCCCGACGCCTCGCTGGCCCGAGTGGTGCTGGTGGGCGCCGGAGGTGCCGGGGCGGCTGTCGCGTACGCCGCACTGCAATTGGGTGCGAAAACAGTGCTGATCCACGACAGCGACCCCGCGCGCGTAGCAGCACTGCTGGCGCGGTTGGGGCCGCTGTTTCCGGGAAGCTGCGTGCTCAAGGGTGGCGAACTCGCGGCAGATCTGCGAACGGCCGATGGCCTCATCCACGCCACGCCGGTCGGTATGGCCAAGTCACCAGGACTGGCGGTACCGGCGGCCAGCATCCAGCCACCGCTGTGGGTGGCCGATGTCGTGTACTTCCCACTGGAGACGCAGTTGCTGGCGCTGGCGCGCGCCAGGGGTTGCCGCGTGCTGCAAGGGGGCGGTATGGCCGTGCTGCAAGCCGCCCGCGCGCTAGCCCTCTTCACGGGCCGCACACCCGACCTGCAGCGCATGCTGGCCCGCTTTCCCCACCAGGGACCGGTCAGCAGCTGAGCAGGCCTGACCCCCCAGGCCGACACAGCACGCCGCACGCCTCAGGGGGTGAGCGGGCGCCGGAAAGTTTCGCGCGCACTGAAGGCGGCCACAGCGGCGATGACGGTTACCAGCAGCACGAGGCTGCCCACCTTGAGCGGGATGCTGGAGGCTCCGGGTGGCGCAACCCAGGCGAAGAGGGCGGGCAGCATAGCCGAAAGAAACGTGCCGAGATTCTGCGCGATGGCCATGGCCGACACACGACTTCGGGCTGGAAAGAGCTCCGGATAGAAGCTGGGGAACACGGCGTTGTAACCCTGGTAGACCAGCCCCCACATCAGTAGCGACAACGCGATCGCCAGCGGTACGCTGCCAAGGCTGATGGCGTGCAGATAGGCAAACGACAGCAGCCCGGCGCCCAGCGCCCCGGCGATCATGGGCGGGCGTCGGCCGATGCGGTCAGAGAGCCTGCCCACCCAGGGAATGACAAGCACCGCCAGCACGTTGCCCAGCACCGGAATCCACAGGTACACCGTCGCACTCATGCCGATGCCATAGGCCGGTTGCACGGCATAGGCCGCGCCGAAAATGGTCGTCACTACCGGGATCACGTTCATCAGCGCCATGCAGCTGACGCGTAGCATGTCGGGCCAGCAGTGGCGCAGCGCGTCGAGGACCGGTGCGCGGGACAGTGCGCCGCTATCGGCTGCCTGGCGGAAGGTGGGTGTTTCTGCTACGCGACGACGAATGACCCAGGCAGCCAGCACCACGAGCAGGCTGAGCAGAAAGGGCAGGCGCCAGCCCCAGCGCGCGAAAGACGTTGCCGGCAGGAGGTACGCCAACGGCAGGAATACCGCGGCGGCGAGTACCTGACCGGCCTGCACGCCCTGCAGCGTAAAGCTGGTGAAGTACCCGCGGCGGTCGGGTGGCGCGTGCTCGAGGATCATGCTGCTCGCACCAGACAGCTCGCCCGCCACCGCGAACCCCTGCACCAGACGCAGCGTGACCAGCAGCACCGGCGCCAGCAGGCCGACCTGGCCGTGGGTGGGGAGCAGCCCTACGGCAAACGTGGCGAGCCCCATCACGAGCAGGCAGAGCAGCAGCACCTGGCGACGACCGTGCGTGTCGCCGATGTGGCCGAGCACCACGGCACCGAGTGGACGCGCGAGATAGCCGACGCCATAGGTGGCCAGCGAGGCCACGATGGCGGCGGCAGGATCATCCGAGGGGAAGAACAGCGCCGGAAAGATCAGCGAGGCCGCCGTGGCGTAGATGAAAAAATCGTAGTACTCGAGTGCCGACCCCAGCCAGCCGCTGACGGCAACGCGGCGGATCTGGGGGGACTCAGGGGACTGCATTAGGCAGCGGCAGCGCCAGCGGATTGGGCTGGCCGGCGGTGAAGCGGTTGGGGTTGTTTTCGTTGTAGATCTTGTGGCGCTTGAACAGCCAGGTGCCGTCTACCTTCACCATCTCATCGTCCCAGCTCCCGTAGCTCAGCCACTCGATCTTGCGACGATCAGCAGCGTTGGAATAGTTCATCCAGTAGGAGACCACCCGTGCATGGTCACCGTCGATGTCGATGATCTGGTTGGTGACGATGTGGCGCACGGCAGGCGGCCACTCCTTGCCCTCCGCTGTCTGGGCGGGCTGGAAGTTGAGCTTGCGCAAATCGTAGGTGCCCGTGGCCATGAACTCGCGAATTGCCTCGCGGCCGATGACCTCACCGCGCGCCCAGTCCAGCACGCCATCTTCGGTGAACACGGCGGCGTAACCGTCGGCATCGAAGTAGTCCATGGCGACGACGTAGCGGTTCTGTGTTTCCAGAATGGCGAGCCGGTCGGCCGTTTCATCGGGCTGGGAGGGAGTGCAGCCGGCCAGCAGCAGGCTGAGGGCGAGGGAGGTACCCAGGGTGGCGGGACATGTTTTCATTTTTGTGGCTCCTGCGCGCGGCTAACAGTAGGGAGGGGGACCCGGCTGCTGCCACGGATGGCAGCGGCGCGGCGGGTCGCCCGATTGTGGTGACTGGCCTGAAGGCGGTCAACCACCAGGGTCTTTGCGCGCGCGGCGCGCGCCCCCTGCCGCGCTGGCGGAGCGCCTCCGCGTCGCCAGCGCTCAGCCGCCGCTTGCGGCTTCCAGCTGCTCCATGGCTTGCAGCAGTTGCTCTTCGGTGGCACCGAGGGCGCGCTTGAGCTCACCCTGCTCCTGCAGCAGCTTGGCCAGCCATCCCTTGTTGGCATCGAGATAGAGTGTCTGGTCGGCGAGGTCCTCATCCAGCCTGGCGAGCTGGCGATGCTGCTTCTCGAGCTGGGTCTCGAGCTTGCGGATGCGCTCCTTGAGAGGCTTCTGCTGCCCGCGGGCCTGCGCTTCCTGCTGACGCTGCTCCCGGCGATCACCCGGCGCCCTCTCGGCAACGGGCGGGCGCGCCTTGGGCGCCGTGGTATTGCTACCACGACCGCCTTCCAGCACCAGCTTTTCGTAATCCTCCAGCGACCCGTCGAAGAATTCGACGCGGCCACCACGGATCAGCAGGAACTGATCGACGGTGTTGTTGAGCAGGTGGCGGTCGTGCGAGACCAGTACCAGAGCGCCCTCGTACTCCTGCAACGCGCGTGTGAGGGCATGCACCATTTCCAGATCCAGGTGGTTGGTGGGCTCATCCATCAGCAGCAGGTTGGGGCGCTGCCAGGCCACGAGCGCCAGCGCCAGCCGTGACTTCTCGCCCCCGGAAAAGGGCCGGATCGGCGTATCGGCCTGTTCACCGCGAAAGGCAAAAGAACCCAGGAAATTACGCAGCTCCTGCTCTGGTGTCTTGGTGTCGAGACGTCGCAGCAGCTGCAGGGGTGTAGCATCCTGGTCGAGCACATCGGTCTGATGCTGGGCGCAGTAGCCGAGTCGCGTGTGGTCGTTGAAATGCAGCTTGCCGCCGAGCAGTAGCTGCTGCCCCACGATGGACTTGAGGAACGTGGACTTGCCCTGACCATTGGGCCCGAGCAGACCGATGCGGGAGCTGCCATTGACCGTCAGCGACAACTGCCGAAACAAGGGTGCCGCGTAGCCCACCGCGACGTCCTCGCAGGTGAGCACCACCTCGGGCAGTCGCGGTGCCTCGCGAAAACGGAACTGGAACGGGGAGTCGATGTGGGCCGGCTCGATGTCCACCATGCGCTGCAATTCCTTCAGCCGGCTCTGTGCCTGCTTGGCCTTGCTGGCCTTGGCACGGAAGCGGCGCACGAAGTCCTCGATCTCGCCCTTGCGCTGCTGCTGCTTCTCGTAGGCAGCCTGTTGCTGGGACAGGCGCTCGGCCTTCTGGATTTCGTAAGCCGTGTAGTTGCCGCGGTAGGTGATCAGCTTCCTGTTCTCGAAGCTGATGGTGTGACCGACCACCTCATCGAGAAACTGCCGGTCGTGGGAGATGAGCAGGACGGTACCCTGGTAGCGCAGCAGCCAGTCGCGCAGCCACAGCGTCGCTTCGAGGTCGAGGTGGTTGGTGGGTTCGTCGAGCAGCAGCAGATCGGAGGGCTGCAGCAGCGCCTGCGCCAGATTGAGCCGGATACGCCAGCCACCACTGAACTCGGCGACGGTCTTGGGAAAGTCTGCTACGGCAAATCCCAGCCCCATCAGCAGTTGCTCGGCCTTGTTCTGCAGGCTGTAGCCGTCGATGGCCTCCAGTTCGGCATACAGGTGGGCCATCCGGTTGTGGTCGTCGCGGGCGGCGGCGGCATCGAGCTCGCGCTCAAGCCGCCGGAATGGCGCGTGCCCGTCCAGCACATAATCGACGGCACTGCGGTCGGAGGCTTCGGTTTCCTGTTGCATCTGCGCGCGGCGCAGTCCCTCTGGCATGAGGATCTCGCCGCCATCGAGCTGCATTTCATTCATCAGTAGCTTGAACAACGTGGTCTTGCCGCAGCCGTTGCGACCGATCACACCGATCTTCTGGCCTTGATAGATGGCGAGGTTGGCCTGCTCGAGCAGGGGCGTGGCGCCTTGGTACAAGGTGATGTTCTGCAGCGTGATCATGGGCGGTTACGAGGTCGGAGGCCGCGCATTATAGGGGCGCTCTGGCTATCATGTACCCCGCTCCCGGCCGCTGCCCGCAGGTGTCTCATGGAAACCGGTCTGCCCTTCATCGACCAGAACGTCATGCCTTGGCTCTACAAGGGCCTCATGGCGCTGCTGATCTTCGGCATCGGCAAATGGATCGTCGACCATCTCAGCAAAGTCCTGCTGCGCTTCATGCAGCGGGCCAGGCTCGAAGAGACGCTCTGCAAGTTTCTCTACAACCTCGGTTATTGGCTGCTACTGACTGCCGTGCTGCTGGCGGCGGTGGAAGCGCTGGGGGTCAGCGTGGCTTCGCTGCTGGCCGTACTGGGAGCCGCTGGCCTGGCGGTCGGCCTCGCCATCAAGGATTCGCTGTCCAATCTCGCGGCCGGCGTCATGATCATCATGTTCCGCCCTTTCCGGGTCGGTGACTCGATCACGGCCGCAGGCCAAAGCGGCTCCGTCGACGAGATCGGCATGTTCAGCACGCTGCTGAACACCGCCGACAACCAGCGCGTGATCATCCCCAATTCGGCCGTGATCGGTGGCACCATCATCAATGCCACGTCGCTGCCCACGCGCCGCATCGACCTCATCGTGCCCATCCGCTTCGAAGATTCGATCGGGCGGGCACGGGAAGTGATCGCCGGGGTCCTGGTCGGAGAGGCCCGCATTCTGGCCGACCCGCCCCCGCTGATCGGCGTCGACCGACTGGGCGAGGCGACCGTCGATCTGTTCGTGCGGCCCTGGGTGCGTACGGTGGATTACGGCGCCACGAGAGCAGAACTGCAGGAACGGCTGAAACTGGCGCTGGAAGAGGCAGGCATCATGATCGCGCACCGTCCGGCCGGGTTTGCCCTGCACAGTCAGCCGCTGCCTTCTCAATCGAAGGCGACGTCTGCCCCACCCTGACTCAGACACAGGTCGCCCAGCATTCGACCGAGCGTCTGGCCGGTGCTGGCGCAGTACCAGTCAGCAGTCGCGCTGCGGTAGTCGAAGTGAAAGCCTCCGGAACGTGCCGCGAGCCACAACTGCCTGATCGCCGATTGCCGGCTCAGAATGAGCACGGAGCGGTTGGGAAAGCTCAGCGTCAACATGTCGTTGCCGCTTTCGTAGTCGATGGCAACGTCGCGGTCGTTGATGGCCGCCTCCACCACTTCCTCGATGCGCTTCAGCGTGCTCTGGTAATGGCTCAGGAACTCGGCTTCGGTCATCGCAGATCTCCCTTCAAAGGCGGGCCGGCAGTTTTCAATGCTGCCGTGCTTGCGTCAACCCCGGCGGGTATAATCGCCGCCTCTTTCCGCGCCCGGTAGACCCTTCATGCGACCGCTTGCCGCCCTCGTCATCGTCAGTTGCCTGCTGCTCGGTGGCTGTGGCCAGAAAGGCCCTCTCGTGCCTCCGCCGCCCGCCAACCTGGCCGAGGGACGTACAGTGCCATGAACGCCTTCGTTTACCGGGACCGCCAACTCTGCGCCGAGCAGGTACGACTGGCCGAACTGGCCGCGCGCTACGGCACCCCATTGTTCGTGTATTCACGGGCCGCACTGGAGGAGCGTTTTCTTGCCTACCAGCAGCCGCTGGCCGGACGCCCGCACCTCATCTGCTATGCCATGAAGGCCAATTCCAATCTGGCAGTGCTCAACGTGCTGGCGCGGCTGGGTGCCGGCTTCGACATCGTCTCGGGCGGTGAACTGGCGCGGGCGCTGGCGGCTGGAGCGGATCCCGGCAAGATCATTTTTTCGGGTGTCGGCAAGTCCGTGCAGGAGATGCAGCAGGCGCTCGAGGTCGGCATCCATTGCTTCAATGTGGAGTCGGTACCGGAACTGGAAAGACTGTCGGCCGTGGCATCCAGCATGGATAAGGTGGCAGCCGTTTCGCTGCGCGTGAATCCGGATGTCGACGCCAATACCCACCCCTACATCTCCACCGGTCTGAAAGACAACAAGTTCGGTGTTCCGATCGACGAGGCACTGTCCGTCTACCAACGGGCCAGTGCCCTGCCCGGCATCCGCATCAGCGGAGTCGACTGCCACATCGGTTCACAGCTCACGGCGCTGGCACCCTTCCTGGATGCCCTCGACCGTGTGCTGTTGCTGGTGGACAAACTCGCCGAGCATGACATCGTCATCGAGCATCTCGACCTTGGCGGCGGCCTGGGTGTGCGCTACCTGGAGGAAGAACCGCCCTCACCGCAGCAGTACATGCAGGCGGTGCTGGCGCGGCTCGGGGCACGGCAGCTGACTCTGGTGTTCGAGCCAGGACGCTCGATCGTCGCCAATGCCGGCGTCATGCTCACCCAGGTCGAGTACCTGAAGGAAACGGCGCACAAGAACTTCGCCATCGTCGATGGGGCGATGAACGACATCATCCGTCCGGCGCTGTACCAGGCGAACATGGCCATCGTACCGGTGCGCGAACCGCTGCCTGGCCTGCCGGTCCGCCGCTGGGACATCGTCGGCCCGGTGTGCGAGTCAGCCGATTTTCTCGGGCGGGGGCGCGAGCTGGCACTGCAGAGCGGCGACCTGCTGGCCGTGCTGTCGGCCGGTGCCTACTGTTTTGCGATGAGCTCCAACTACAACACGCGCAACCGGGCGGCCGAAGTCATGGTGGATGGTGCGCAGCATACGCTGGTACGGCGCCGCGAAAGCTACGACCACCAGATGGCACTCGAAGCCCTGCTTGATGGATGACCCGATGACCCTGCGATTCACCAAGATGCACGGCTTGGGCAACGACTTCATGGTGCTGAACCTGCTTGATCAGCAGGTGACCCTCGACCCGGACCGCATCCGTGCCTGGAGCGATCGCCACACCGGCGTCGGCTTCGACCAATTGCTGCTGCTGCAGCCGGCCACGCAGCCGGGCTGTGACTTTGCCTACCGCATCTACAACGCCGATGGCGACCCTGTGGAGCACTGTGGCAATGGGGCACGCTGCATCACGCGCTTTGCCATCGACAAGAGACTCACCGGCAAACAGAAGCTCGTGTTCCAGATGGCACGCGGCAGCATCGAGACCAGACTGGAGCCTGGCGGTCAGGTCATGGTCGACATGCGGCCGCCGCTGCTGGCGCCTGCGGAAATCCCCTTCCTCGCCAGCGCTCAGGCGTTGACCTATCCACTGGAGATTGCCGGCAGGTCTTGCACGATCTCTGCCGTGTCGATGGGAAATCCGCATGCGGTAATGCTGGTCGACGACGTTGAGCACTTCCCGGTGGCCGAACTCGGTCCGGCTCTGGAGCAGCACGCGGCCTTCCCCCGGCGTGTCAACGCCGGGTTCCTGCAGATTCTGCATCGCGGCGCGGTCCGACTGCGCGTCTATGAGCGCGGCGTGGGCGAGACGCTCTCCTGCGGGACCGGGGCCTGCGCGGCGATGGTGGCGGGTCGGCTGCGCGGGCTGCTCGACGACGAGGTGATCGTACAGACGCGAGGTGGTGACCTGCGCATCCATTGGACCGGACCCGGCGCGTCGGTGTGGATGACCGGTCCTGCCGTCACCGTATTCGAAGGCGAGCTGGCGGTTTGAATGAGCAGCATGAACAGTGAACTTCCAGAGAATTCGATGAGCGAAAGCCCGCCTGATCCCTCGCCCGTGGAGGGCGAAGCCCCTGCACTGAACGACGACGCGGTGGCACGTTATCTCCTGCAGCATCCGCAGTTTTTCCACCAGCACTCGCCGCTGCTGCTGCAACTTTCCATCCCGCACGAAAGTGGCAAGGCGATATCGCTGCTGGAACGTCAGGTTGCCGTGTTCCGGGAACGGCAGGCGCAGCTGCAGGACCAGTTTCACGAGTTCCTCGTCAACGCCCACGCCAACGACAACTTGTTCGAAAAAACGCGGCAGATGATTCTGGCGTTGTTGGGCTGCGGCAGTCTGGCGATCGTTCGGGACCTCATCACCACGCGCTTCTGCACGGAATTCAGCGCTTCGGCGGCAGGCCTGTTGTTGGTCAGCGACGCTCCGGCCCCGCTGGACAGCGGCCTGCCCTGCATACCGACGTCGGCGGCGCGTGCCGCGCTCGGCGAGCTGTACCAGAAGCAGACGACCTACTGTGGCCCACTCAACGCTGTACAGAGCGAGTTGCTGTTCGGCGCACGGCAAACGCCGCTGCTGTCTGCCGCCATGGTGCCGCTCAAGACTACTGCGGCTGCCAGCGCCTGCCTGCAGCATGGGCTACCGCTGCTGCTGATTGCCAGCGAGCAGCGCGAGTATTTCAACAGCACACTCGACACGCTGTTCCTCGACTTCCTTGGCGAGGTGCTGGCGGCACACCTGTCCAACCTGCTTCTGCCGACTGCAGCCCAGCAACCATGACTGCTGCCCCGACCGTCTCGGTGGTCATTCCCTGCCACAACGATGGCAGGTTCCTGCGTGACGCGCTCGACTCCCTGCAGGCGCAGACCTTCCGTGACTTCGAAACCATCGTCGTCGATGACGGCTCCACCGACCCGGACTCGCTGCAGGCACTCCGCGAGCTGGAACATGAGTGCACGCAAGTGATCCGCAGCGCGCAGCACGGTGTGGTACAGGCCCGCAATACGGCCATCGCCGCCGCGCGCGGCCGCTACATCCTGCCGCTCGATGCAGACGACAGGATCGGCAGCCGCTACCTCGAACTGGCCGTCCCGGTCCTCGAGCACGATCCACGGATCGGCATCGTTTACTGCAAGGCGGAATTTTTCGGCGAAAAGAGCGGCCCCTGGGAACTGCCGCCGTACCGTTTCCCCGAGATCCTGATCGGCAACGTCATCTTCAACTGCGCGCTGTTCCGCCGCGAGGACTGGCAGCGCGTGGGTGGCTTCAACCCCAACATGCATGAAGGCTGGGAAGACTTCGACTTCTGGGTCTCGCTCATCGAACTTGGCCGTGACGTACGGCAACTGCCCGACACCCTGTTCTACTACCGCATCAAGCCTGCGTCACGCAATGCCGCCATGTTGGAGGACAGCAGTCGTTTCGCGCGAGCCTATGCCAGGATCTATCGGAATCATCCCGCGCTCTACCACCAGCACATCGATGTGGTGTTCGCGGAAATGGTGAGGCTGTGGGGCGTCATCGCCGACCGTAACCGGCAGTTGCAGGAAGCCGAGGTGAAGATCGAGTCGCTGAGCACGACGGGCAAGTTGCAGGACGCAGCACCGACGATGGAACCGCCAGCGCCTGCAGCTGCAAAGCAGCAGGCGCACCACCACAGCACGCCTGCCGGCCCCGGCACCGAGCTCCCGCCACTGCTTGCCAGACTCTGGCGCGCGCTGCGCCACCCTACAGACTGATCCGGAAGCCTGCATGACGACGACACAGTCCCCGCCGCTGGTCAGCGTACTGATCCCGACCTTCAACGGCGAACGCTACCTGCGCGAAACCCTCGACTGCGTCATGGCGCAGACCTGGCCGGCGCTCGAGATCATCGTGTCGGACGATGGCTCCACAGACGACACGCTCGCCATCGTCCGCGAGGCCCAGCAGCGCAGCAAAGTGCCGCTGCGACTGGTGAAGAATCCGCGGCCCGGCATGGTCGACAACTGGAACCATTGCATCGCTCTGGCGCAGGGGGAGTTCCTCAAGTTCGTATTCCAGGACGATCTCATCACGCCTGACTGCGTGGAGAGACTGCTGCAGGCCCTGCTTGCCCACCCTGGCGCCGGGCTGGCCTACGGGCGTCGGCAGGTACTGCTCTCCGACGGCGCGGAGCACAATCCCCACTGCCGCGACATCCTTGCTGGCTGTCAGGACCTGCACCTCGGCTGGGGTGCGAGGCCACCCGGCAAAAGAGGGCTGGACTATCTTTCTCACCCGGCCTTCTTCGAGGGTTCGATCAACAAGATCGGCGAACCTTCGGCTGTCCTGCTGCGCCGGGAAGTCGTTGAGCGGCTTGGCGGCTTCGACGACCGTTTCACGCAGTTGATGGACATCGAGCTGTGGACGCGCGTGATGGCCCACTACGATCTGGTGTTCGTGGACGCCGAACTTGCGCAATTCCGCGTGCACCCCGCGCAGCAGTCGGTGAGGAATCTCGCCGGACAAGAACCCCACCAGGATATGCTGCGCTTCGCGCAGAAGGTCTGCAGCGACCCCGTATTCACGCCGGCACCGCCCGCTTTTCGAGCGGGGTTTTTCCGGGCCATGGAACGCCTGCTGGATCAGGCTCGCCACGATGCCAGCGACTTCCGGGCCCAGCGTGACCGTGGCACTGAACAGCTGGGGCGCCTCGAGCAGTACCGGGATCACCTGCATGCGGTGATCAAGAACCAGCATGCGGCCATGCGTAACCAGCAGCTGATCGTGCGCGACCAGCAGCTCTCCATAGAGCAGCTCAACAAGCAGATCAGCGACGGCTACCGTCAGCTGCAGAACGAAGAAGCGCTGGTCAACGCGCTGCGACATGACCTCAACATCATCTACAACAGCCGCAGCTGGAAACTGACACGACCGCTGCGACTCGTGGGGCGCACCAAGTACATCCTGCGGGTCGAAGGCGTGGGTGGTCTGCTCAAGCGGCTGCAGTTCAAGCTGTTCGGCTCGACATCGAGACTGCCGATCGTGATCGGCAGCGCACCGAGCCAGATCCGGCCGCTGCAGTTTCCAGACGTCGCCGAGCCGCTCGTCAGCATCGTGGTGCCGGTCTTCAACAAGATTGAGTACACCTTCCACTGCCTCGAGGCTGTGCTGCGCAGCAGCAGCGGGGTCGCCTGCGAAGTGATCGTGGTCGATGACTGCTCCAGTGATCGTACGGCTGCGGTACTGGCTGACATCCACGGTATCCGTGTGCTGCGCAATGAAACCAATCAGGGCTTCATCCGCTCCTGCAATCGCGGAGCTACAGCGGCACGCGGCCGCTACCTGCTGCTGCTCAACAACGACACCGAACCGCAAGCGGGCTGGCTGGAGGCCCTGCTGCAAACCTTCGCCGACCAGCCGGACTGTGGCATGGTGGGCGCCAAACTGCTGTTTGGCAGCGGCACGCTGCAGGAGGCCGGCGGGATCGTCTGGCGCGATGGTTCAGCGTGGAACTATGGGCGCGGGGAAGATGCCAACCACCCCGACTACTCCTACAGCCGCGCCGTGGATTATTGCTCCGGAGCCTGTCTGCTGCTGCCGACCGCTGATTTCCACGCACTGGGCGGTTTCGACGAACATTACCTGCCGGCCTACTATGAAGACACCGATCTCGCCTTCCAGGTCCGCAAGGCCGGCAAACAGGTCTACTACCAGCCCTTGGCTCGTGTGGTGCATTTCGAGGGCATCACCAATGGCACCGATGCCGGTTCGGGCGTCAAGGCGCATCAGGTCACCAATCAGCAAAAATTCTTCGCCCGCTGGGAGCAGGTGCTCAAATCGCACCGGCCGGCCGGCATACTGCCGCAGCTGGAGCGGGAGCGCCGTGTCGAAAAGCGCGCCTTGGTGGTCGACGCGCGCGTGCTGATGCCCGACAACGATTCAGGCTCGCTGCGTATGTTCAACCTGCTGAAGATCCTGCAGCAGCTTGGCTATAAGGTGACCTTCATCCCCGACAACCTGCAGTACCACGAGCGCTACACACCGCTGCTGCAGGCGCTCGGTATCGAATGCTGGTATGTGCCCTTCTGTCTGAACGTGCGCCAGCATCTGGAACTGCGCGGCGCCAGCTACGACCTCGTCATCCTGAGCCGGGCCGACGTAGGTGAGCGTAATGCCGTGGCGGTCCGCGAATGTGCCCCGCAGGCCAAACTGCTGTTCGATACCGTGGATCTGCATTTCCTGCGGGAGCGCCGCCAGGCAGAGCTGAGTGGCAGTACCCTGGAAGCGGAGGCAGCGGAACTGCGTCGGCTGCAGGAACTGGGCACCGCCCGCCTGGCCGACGTGACGTTGGTGGTGAGCCCGGTAGAAGTCGAGTTGTTCCGGCAGGAGGCGCCCGACGTCAACGTGGCGCTGCTGTCGAACATCCATGCCGTGCAGGGCTGCCGGCAGCCCTTCGAGCAGCGTGCGCATCTCCTTTTCATCGGCAATTTCGAACACCCGCCCAATGTCGACGCCATGCAGTTTTTCATCGATGAAGTGATGCCGGCGCTGAGCAGGCAGCGACCGGAGTTGAAGCTGCTGATTGTGGGGGCCCATGCACCGAAATCCCTGCTTGGCAAGGCCGGACCCTCGGTGGAGTTCCTCGGCTTCGTGCCAGACATCGCGCCACTGTTCGACAGCGTACGCCTATCGGTGGCCCCCCTGCGTTATGGCGCGGGTGTGAAAGGCAAGATCAACTCCAGCATGTCCTGCGGCGTGCCGGTGGTGGCCACCAGCATGGCGGCCGAGGGCATGAATCTCGTCGATGGCATGGATGTACTGATTGCCGATACGCCGCAGGATCTGGCACAGGCGGTGCTGCGGGTGTACGACGACAAGGCGCTGTGGGAAAGACTTTCGCAGGGTGGACTCAAGAATCTGCAGGACAACTTTTCCTTCGAGCGGGCGACCGCGCAGTTGCAGGCGGTGTTGAGCGCTCCATGACCGTTGGGTCAAGCCAACTTGGCTCCCCACCACGCTGGCCGGGCGGTGGTGCAGACCGCCTGGGCTAGCGCATTCGGGTTGTAGGGGCGCTTTGTTACGGAAACGTCGGCAGGTCCAGCGGTACCGCCGGCGGCTCACCGCTCCGCTCGGTGCACAGCCAGTGGTACAGCACCGACAGCACCCCCAGCAGCAGTCCCAGCACCACGGCAGCATCGATGATGCCACGCCAGGGTTGATCGATGTCGCGCACCAGTACCACCAGCAGGACGATCACACCGGTAATGCAGAAGGACACGAGTCGGCGCTTGGCCGTGGCGTGCAGGAAGCCCATACAGAACAGTGGCGCAAACACGGTAAGAAAAGGGTGTCCGTGGCGCCGCAGGTAGCTGGCGCGGGCGATGACGCGCGGCGCAAAGTTGCGGTGGAAGCCGCGGTAGCCCTCCGCGTAGGCCATGAACGGCAGCAGCACCAGCAAGGCCAGCCAGTGCACGATGGCCAGCGATTCGGCCCCGAGCGCCAGTGCATGGGGCAGCAGCCTGCCGATGGCCGACAGCAGCAGGGCCAGCACCCCGGCGACTCCCCAATAGAATCCAATCAGACGCAACATCTTTACCCTGCAATGCAAAAACGCGCGGCATTGTAGCACCGGCACTGTCGCGGCATGGCACCGGTCGCCAGCCCGCCGAGGTTGCACGGCCTTTGTGGAGGCGTGGTGCCGGACTCTATAATCCCCGGCCTGTCTCGCTCAGCAAGGATTCTCCATGCGCGTCAAACTGGCCGTGGTGATGGACCCGATCATGTCCATCAACTTCAAGAAGGACACTACGCTGGCCATGCTGCTGGCGGCGCAGAAGCGCGGCTGGGAACTGTGGTACATCGAGCAGGCCGCGCTGTACCTGCAGCAAGGCGAGGCCATGGCCGTGCTGCGGCCGCTGACCGTGCGCTACGACCCGCAGGACTGGTACACCCTCGGCGATCCGGTACGACGACCCCTGTGCGAAATGGACGTGGTGCTCATGCGCAAGGATCCGCCGTTCGACAACGAATACATCTACAGTACCTATATCCTGGAAGCCGCGGAGCGGGCCGGTACACTCATCGTCAACCGGCCACAGTCCCTGCGTGACTGTAACGAAAAGGTGTTCGCCACGCAGTTCCCGCAGTGTACCCCGCCGGTCCTCGTCACCCGTCTTGCTACCCTGCTGCGTGAGTTCCACGCCGAGCATGGTGATGTGATCTTCAAACCGCTCGATGGCATGGGCGGGTCGAGCATCTTCCGACTGAAGCCCGGCGATCCCAATGTCAGCGTCATCATCGAGACCCTCACCAGTCATGGCCGTCACCAGATCATGGCGCAGAAATTCATTCCTGAGATCATCCATGGCGACAAACGCATCCTCATGATCGATGGCCAGCATGTCGGCTATGCGCTGGCCCGCATTCCCGCGCCGAACGAAACGCGTGGCAACCTGGCGGCCGGTGGCACGGCCAAGGGCGTTCCGCTCAGCGAGCGCGACCAGTGGATCTGCAGCCAGGTCGGCCCGACCCTGCAGGCCAAGGGTCTGATATTCGTGGGTCTCGACGTGATCGGTGACTATCTGACCGAGATCAACGTAACGTCGCCCACCTGTGTGCGTGAACTGGATGCCGCGTTCAACCTCGACATTGGTGGCGACCTGCTGCGCTGCCTCGCGCGCAAACTGGGCAAGGACTAGGACGGCCACGTGGAGGCCACGTCGGCGCAGGGCGATTCGCTCGGACCCACGCAGGAGCGCTTCGGCTTCACGTTGTTCATGTCGCTATGCGTGCATGCCGTCCTCATTCTCGGCGTGGGTTTCACGGTGAGCATGGCCCCCAAGGTCGTGAGCAACATGGAAGTCACCTTGGCTTCCTACCGCAGCGAGCAGGCGCCGGAGTCTCCGGATTTCGTGGCGCAGGCCAATCAGGAGGGCAGCGGCAGCGAAGACCAGGCACTGGCGCCGTCGACGCCTCAGACCTCACCCTTCATCGACAACCGCAGCAACCCGTTGGACCAGTCCCTCAGCGAGCGACCAACCACGCCAGCCAACGACGCCGCGAACCAGGTCGCCCGCGCAGGCGGTATCCAGCGTGAGAGCAGGCAGGTAGATGCCGAGCGCAAGCCCCTGCTGGAAGACTTCGATCGTCAGCAGCCGGGATCGGCCCTCGCCACCCTGCAGGCGCAACTCGATCTGCACCGACAGGAGTACGCCAAGCGACCCCGCCGCTACACGATTTCCTCTGCCTCCACGCAGCAGAGCGCCGACGCGGCCTATCTCGATGCCTGGCGCAAGCGCATCGAAGGCATCGGCAATCTCAACTATCCCGAGGAGGCCAGCGCCCAAGGCATCTACGGCACCCTGCGCCTGCTGGTGGCGCTGAATCCGGATGGCACCGTGTCGGACATCCGCGTATTGCGTTCGTCGGGTACCCGTCTGCTCGACGAAGCGGCCGTGCGCATCGTGCAGCTGTCTGCCCCCTTTCCCCCCTTTCCTCCCGAACTGCGCCGTTCTGTCGACATTCTGGAGATCATCCGCACCTGGCAGTTCCAGCGCGGCAACACCTTCGCGAGTTTCTGAGCCCCATGACACGCTTCGACCCCGGCAGTTCCCTGGCAGACCATTTTCTGGTGGCCATGCCGAGCCTGCAGGATCCGTTCTTCGGCGGCAGCGTGGTGTACCTGCTGCAACACAACGAGCAGGGGGCCTTCGGGCTGGTGATCAACCATCCCATCGACAAGCTCAGCCTGCGCGACGTGTTCGGCCAGCTCGACATCGAGGATGCGCGGCCACCGCTGTCGCCACAGGTGGTGTTGGCCGGTGGACCGGTCGAAAGAGACAAAGGCTTCGTCTTGCATGACGCGCCCGCCCTGTGGCCCTCCTCACTGGTGCTGCGGGAAGGCCTCACGCTGACGACATCAAAGGATATCCTGCAGGCCATCGGCGGCAACACGGGACCGAAGCGCTACTGTGTGGCACTGGGTTGTTCGGGCTGGAGCCCGGGCCAGCTGGAGCAGGAGCTGCGTGAGAATGCCTGGTTCACCTGTCCCGCCCGCGAAGACATCCTGTTCTCGGCTGACTTTACCTCGATGGCCAGGAGGGTAGCAGCTTCGCTGGGTTTCGAGCTGTCGCAACTGACCTCCGAGATCGGCTACAGCTGAGCGTTGGCTTGGCGCCCGAGGCCCAGCATGAGCGAAACACGCAGCTTTTTCGGCATCGACTACGGCACCCGCAGGCTGGGCGTTGCCGTGGGCCAGACCCTGACCCGGACCGCCATGGGCATTGCCGTGATTCCGGTCAAGCATTTGGAGCCGGACTGGCAGCAACTCGACGCGCTGGTGCTGCGCTGGAAACCCCATGCTTTCGTGGTCGGCATGCCCTACAACATGGACGGCAGCGAGAACGACATGACCGCGCGTGTCCTGCAGTTTGCCCGCCTGCTGGAGACCCGTTACCAACGCCCGTGGTACTCCATGGACGAACGACTCAGCACGCGGGCAGCCCGTGAAATCACCCGTGACAATGCCGAGCTGATCGGCAAGCGCTACAACGACAGGAGCAAGGTGGATGCCATGGCAGCGCAGCTGCTGCTCGAAGGCTGGTTGGCAACGCAGAGTACCTAGAGTCGGTAGGTAACGTTAGCGCCCGACAACGACAACTGACCTGCGGCAATCAGCTCCTGCAGCACGCTGTCGGGTGCTACGCCGACATGGGGCCCCTGCAGGCGATTCTGCATCCAGTTCAGCAATTTGGCCTTCTTGCTCGGACGCTGGGTATCCCCGGTCTGCTTCAACTGCGTGAGCAGCAGCAGGGCAGCGGGGCTGAGACCTGCGTTGGAGGCGGCTTGCTCCGCCTTGGGCAGGACTGTCTTTGCCGCCACCTTCGGTTCCGCGCGGGACACGGCCTGGCGGGGCAGCCGATCCTGTCCGGCGCGCGGCGATGTCGGTCGCAGTAACGCCGGCGGCTCTGAACGCGACGCCCCCGGCTTTTCTGCCAAGGACTTGGGCTTTACGGTTGCTTTGGCGCGACGTGGGCGTGCGGTACCGCCCGCAGCAGCCGACGCCTGCGGACTGTCGGCGTCGCGAGGCGGCGGAATGGCTGTCTCTGTGGGCCGCGGCGGCCGGGCTGCGCGAGCCTCAGCCCGGGGGTTCGTCTTGGCCCTCGGCTGCCGCGTGCCGATCCGCTGCGCCTCGCGACCGAGTTTGCGCAGGTGCTCCACCACGCCTTCGAAACCGATGTCGTTGCTGATGACATGGAAGCCGACGTGTTTTTCCGCAACCTCGTGATGGCGCCCCAGATAGAACGTCAGGTGAAAGTCGAGATTGTTGCGCCCCGACGTCTTGAGTCCGATGAGTTCGATTCTGCAAAAACCCTCTGCCGGCAGTTCGCCCAGCTTGAGCTTGGAGTTCTTGGGCCCACAGAAAACGTAGATGCGCTCGTACTGCTCGAGGCTGATGTCCTCGAGGGAACCGACATTTTCATAGTCGACGAATGCCCAGTGCATGAAGGTCTCCCCGGAATGGCCTGCGAGCGGGCAGTGTAGTGCCCGGCCCGTAGCAGTGGGAGGATTTTCGTCTGCAGCGGTCCGCCGGGGAGACCGAGGGAGACGGACGGGCGACTTTTTGCACGAACGCTACGGCAGGGCGGCGATTTCCGGGGGGGTCAGCTCACGCCACTGCCCGCTCGCCAGGTCGCCCAGGGTCACTGGCCCGAAGGCCAGGCGCTTGAGCTTGTTGACCTCGTGACCCACCGCCTTGCAAAGACGGCGCAGCTCGCGGTTCTTGCCCTCGTGCAGGGTGATGAACAAGTGCGTCTCGCGACCACTGCGCTTGCGCAGTACCACCTCGCTCGCCTTCAGCCACTCTCCTCTGTCTTCCACGCCTGTCAGCAACTGCTGCAAGGTGGCATCCTCCAGCCGGCCATCGACGCTGACATGATACTGCCTCGCTATGCCCGCCGCGGGATCGCAGAGGCGGTGCGAGAGGCGCGTATCGTTGGTGAGCAGCAGCACGCCACTGGTGTGCAGATCGAGGCGTCCGACCGCATGCAGGCTCTGCAGATCGGCCGGCAGCAGATCAAAGATGGTTTTGCGGCCTTTTTCGTCGCGCTTGGTGGTGACATAGCCCGCGGGCTTGTGCAGCACGATGACCTGACGCTGCGCGGGTCGCTCCAGTGCCTTGCCGTCGAGAGAAAAGCTGTCGCGCTCGGGCACTACCGGTGCCTGCGGGTCCCTCAGGCAGCGCCCGTTGACGGCGAGTCGACCGGACTCGATCCATTCCAGGGTCTGTGTACGCGAAGCGAGCCCCAGCTTCGACAAGGCGCGCAGCAGCGGCACGGTGCCCTGCGGCACCCGCCGCTGCCGCGCTGGCATCGGAGGGGCCGGATGGCCGTGGCGACGGCTCACGAGATGGGCTTGCCGTCGAGACTGACGCTGTTGCGGCTGCGCCAGTATTCCTCGATTCCTGTCTCGCCTTTTTTGGCGGCCCACTCGTTGAGTTCGTCGCGCTGACCGGTGAACTCGAAGAAAGGTACAGCCTGACCGCAGGAGGTCTGTACCAGCTCCACGCGCAAGTCCACCACCTGGCGGGCCCCGGGGTTGGCAGAAAACAGGGGGTAGAGCATGGCCCACTCGGCCGCGCGGGGCGTGATGAGTCGTGCTGTGCCATAAACACGCAAGATGAGCGCCGTGCCGCTGAACGCACAGAACATCAGTGTCATGCGCGGACTTTCCTGCAGATGCGCGGCCGTCTCGTTGCCGCTACCCGTGACGTTGAGCCAGACGATGCGGTCAGGCGACAGCACGCGCAGCGTGTCCATGCCCTTGGGGGAAAGATTCACACGGCCACCCGGGGCCGCCGTGGCGACGAAAAAGATTTTCTGCGCTTCGATGAACTGGCGCAGCGCCTCTTTTATCTCGGTAAAGCGTTGCGCCATGCAGTGGCTCCTCGCGCGTCAGCGGATCAGCGACCCTGCCACCACTGCAGCATGGAGGCGTAGGTCACCAGCATTTTCTGCGGGTCGGGCGAAGACTTGAAAAAGCCGTGGAAGTCACCTTCCGGATTGATGAGCGCAACCTCACCGCTATGGCTGACGTCATAGCCGCCCTTGTTGTCGGCCACGTAGGCAAAGGCAATGTTCAGTGCGTGAGCGAAGGTGAAGATCTGGTTGTGCTCACCGGTAGCGCCAAGGTAGCGCGGATCGAAGTAATGGACGTACTCGCCTATCTTCTCCGGCGTATCGCGCATTGGATCCACGGACACGAACAGCACCTGCAGCGACTCTGCCGCCGCCGGATCCTGTTCGGCCAGGGATTCGTGGAATCGGCGCAGCGTGGCCAAGGTGGTGGGACAGACATCCGGGCACTGCGTGAACCCGAAGAACACGAGGGTCCAACGGCCCGCGAAAACGGACTTGCCGAGCGGCTGGCCCGCGCTGTCGATCAGACTGAAGTCGGCGAAGCGCCGCGGCACGTCGTAGACGAAGAGCCCCTGCTCACTCATCTCCTCACGGCTGAGCATGGTTGGCGTCAGGATGCGATTGACCACCAGGCCAAGCAGCAGGGCCATGAAAGCAACCAGGCCAATGACGGTGTTGGCGACGCCTCGATTGATTGACATGCAGCGTATCCCGCAGGCGTTACAGGTAGTGGTCGACGAGCAGCGCGACGAACAGGGCGATCAGGTAGACGATCGAAAAGCGAAAGGTCTGCATGGGGAGTTGCGCATCGCTGCTGCGCAGCAGACGCAGGGAGTAAGACAGGAAGCCTGCACCGAGCAGCACCGCACTGGCGAGGTAGAGCAGTCCGCTCATGCCCGTAAGGTAAGGCAGCAGGGTCACGATCAGCATGAGGATGGTGTAGAGCAGGATGTGCAGCTTGGTCAGCGCATCGCCGTGGGTGACAGGCAGCATGGGTATGTCGGTCTTGGCGTAGTCGCGCTTGCGATGGATGGCCAGCGGCCAGAAGTGCGGCGGCGTCCAGGCAAAGATGATCAGTACCAGCAGCAGGCCGCCCGGATCGACGCTGCCCGTGACCGCCGTCCAGCCCAGCAGAGGCGGCATGGCGCCGGACAGCCCGCCGATCACGATGTTCTGCGGCGTGGCACGCTTCAACCAGCCGGTGTAGACGATGGCATAGCCCACGAACGAGGCCAGGGTCAGCCAGGCGCAGAGCGGGTTGACCAGCCACAACAGGATGACCATGCCGGCGAGGCAGATGGCACAGGCAAACAGCAGCGCCTGTGTCGGGGAGACCTTGCCCTGGGGAATCGGCCGCTTGAGCGTGCGCTGCATCAGGGTATCGATACGATGATCGATCATGTGGTTGACGACGGCGCCGGCGCCGGCCACCAGCGCGATACCGAGATTGCCCCACACCAGCACGGGCAGTGGCACCATGCCGGGCACGGCGAGAAACATGCCCACCAGCGAGGTCAGGATCATCATCATGACCACGCGGGGCTTGCACATCTCGTAATAGTCGCGCCAGGAGGCGACTTTCGGGAGGGTCGTGTCGGTCATGGCTACCAGGGCCTGGTGGCGCGGTGGAGGCGGTAATTCAGCGTGATCAGCGCGAGCAAGAGTAACGCGCCCCCCGCGTTGTGGGCAACGGCAACCGCCAGCGGCAGCGACCACCAGACGTTGCTGAGCCCGAGCGAGAGTTGCAGCGTCAGCAGAACAGCAAGGGTCAGGCCGCTGCTGCGCAGCTGTGGTCCAAGCTCCCGGCGCGTGAGTCGATACACGAGATAGGCGAGGTAGAGCGCCACCACGATGGCACCGAAGCGGTGGGTCATGTGGATGGCGATGCGGCCTTCTCCGTCCATCTGCCCGCCGAGGTAGTTGGGTCCGATCTCCTGCGTGATGTTGAAGCCGCTGCGAAAGTCCATCGGCGGCCACCACTGGGCCTGGCAGGTCGGCAGATCAGGACAGGCGAGCGCGGCGTAGTTGGTGCTGGTCCAGCCGCCCAGCGTGATCTGGCACAGCACCAGCACCAGACCCAGCATTGCCAACCGCTGCAGTTCACGCCAGGGCCGCAGCGCGGTGGGAGTCGGCCACTGCCGGTTTTCCAGGCGCAGCTTCAGCAGCCAGAGCAGCGAAAGTGTGGAGAACCCGCCGAGCAAGTGCAGGGTCACGATCTGGGGCCAGAGCTTGAGGGTGACCGTCCACATGCCGAACAGGCCTTGCGCCACCACGAGTGCCAGCAGCAGCAGCGGCAACTTGAGTGGCTGCGCCGGTTGATGGCGATGTCGCCAGGCCTGCAGGGCGATGACGAGGATGAGAAAGCCCAGCGAACCGGCGAAGTAGCGATGTACCACTTCAGGCCAGGCCTTCTCGTGCTCGAAGGGCGCATCGGGGAAGGCGGCCTCGGCCGCGGCAATCTGCTCGCTGGTTTCGGGCCACAGCACATGGCCATAGCAGCCGGGCCAGTCGGGGCAGCCGAGCCCGGCGTCCTTCAGGCGCGTGAAGGCGCCGAGCACCACGACGCATACGGCCAGCAGGACTGCCAGTTGCACCAGGGTATGTGAGGGCTTAGTGCTCATCATGGGCATGCTCCACGGCAAAGGGGGTGTTGCTGGGGGTCAGCCAAGGCTGCTGTGATCCAGCAGGCGGTCGAGGTCCTCGAGGATCTGCTCGGCGTCATTGTCGGGCGCGAAATACAGCATGATGTTGCCGACCGGATCCATGACGTAGATGTAGTGTCCGGCTTGCGGGTCTTCCCCAGCAGGCACACTGCGTGCCAGCACGGTGCGCAGCTTTTCCGGCTCAGCATGGATGATGCGCATGTCGGCCTGCTCCCTGGTGAGATAGGCCTGGGTGGCTGGATCCACCGTTGCCGGCGGGGGTGAGGTGAGAACATAGACACGCTGGACGCGCTTGGATTCAGCACCCAGTCGGATGTGGACCTGGCGCAAAAAATACAGCCGTTCCTCGCAAACCGCATCGCAACTGGCAGCACCGAAGTAGAGCAGCTGCCAAGGTCGAGGCTCGTAATCCTCGGGACTCACGCCGGCAGTCAGCTGCTCGAAGGTCTGGTAGGCCGGCGTGCCGCCGGCGTCCACGAGGCCGAGCTCACTGATGTCGAGTACCGGCTGAATGAGAGCGCCGTTGCTGGTGCTGTCAAAGCGCCCGGTACCGAGGCTCAGTTGGAACAGGATAGTCGCCAGGGTGATGGGGACCGTGATGGCCAGCAGGATGAGGGTGAGTTTGAGTTTGGCGGCATTCATGGGCAGTTCGGCACGTGGTGGCGTCGGCAGAGAGAGGGCGGAATTCTACGGGTCAGTCAGCAGGTTGCCCATCTTCCGGGCGTGTACTGTAGTAGGCGTAAAGCAGCAGCAGCGCCAACGACATCGAGAACCACTGCAGGGCATAGCCGCGATGTTTTTCGGGGCTCGTCGTCACGGTGGACCAGAGGCGCGGCAGCGCTCCCGCGGCATGCTGGTCGAGACGGAGTAGGTGGGGAAATACCTGCGCACCGGCATAGCCTGCGGCGAGCGCCATGGCCGACACATCGACCGCCTGCACGATGCGCGGCCAGCCCGAGTTCTCCTGCTCCTGGCCGAGCAGCAGGGGCGCACCCGTGCTTTGGTAGACGCTGGTGACCAAGGCTGCCACGGCTGGCATCGAGGGCGTCGACGGTAGCTCGCGGCGGCTTGGACCGGCTGCCAGCCAGCCTCTGTTGAGAAAGACGATCTCACCTTGTGCGGTGCGGACCGGCAGCAGCACCTCGAAACCAGCGCGACCCTGCAGCGTGCGATTGTCGAGCAGGAAAACGTGCGACTGATCCGCCTCCCCCGACAGGAGCACTGGCAGATACTGCAGATCGGCACTCCAGTCGAGCGTCTCGAAGGGCTGGGGCGCCAGGGCCAGACGCTGCTCGTACTGCAATTGCAAAGCGCGCTTTTCATCTTCGCGGCGCAGCTGCCAGAAGCCCAGATTGAGCAGCACAGGCAGCAAGACGGCGGTGAGCAGGCTGAGCTTCCAGTCAAATCGGTAATGCTGGAGTCTGCGTACGAACAGGTTCATGCTTCCGTGGCTCACTGACTTGGCCGACCTTACGCCGGTACCCTTATGCTAAAGATCCTGATCGTGGTTCTGCTGATTGCCATCGTCGCCAGCCTTTTCAGTGGCGCCGTGTTTTTCTTCAAGGATCAGGGCAGCACACGGAGAACCCTGCATGCCTTGGGTGTCCGTATTACGTTGGCAATCCTGCTGATGATCACGATCACCTACGGTGTTCTGAGCGGTCAACTCGGTCTGAACGCCCCATGGCATCAGAACGCGCCCGCGGCGCAACCGGCTGTCTCGCCTTGACGCTCAACGTACTGTGGCATTCGGCACCGCGGAAAGCGTGCCGGGAAATTGGACGTTACGACGTGACGGAGTGAGTGCAGGAGAGTGCGGGAGGTGGCCGGTCGCCTCAGACTGCTGCACCGAGGCGACTGGCTGGCGTGTCGGTTCAGAGGAGGTAGACGAAGCAGAACAGGCCGACCCAGACCACGTCCACGAAATGCCAGTACCAGGAAGCCGCCTCGAAGCCGAAATGGTCCTCTGGCTTGAAGTGGCCACGCAGGGCCCGGAACCACATGACACCCAGCATGAAGGCACCGAGTGTGACGTGGAAACCGTGGAAGCCGGTCAGCAAGAAGAAAGTCGAGCCATAAATACCGGAATTGAGGGTCAGTCCAAGCTCTGAGTAAGCTTCAGCGTATTCCTCTACCTGCAGGAAGAGGAAGACGATACCGAGCAGCACCGTGGCACCAAGCCAACCGATCAGCTGCTTGCGGTTGCCGCTCTTCAGTGCCGTGTGGGCGATGTGCACCGTCACCGAAGAGCTCAGCAACAGGATGGTGTTCCAGAGCGGCAAATAGTGGAGTGCTTCACCGAATCCGCGCCAGGCCATCGACTCGTTGGGATTGGTGAACAGGGTGGGATTGGGGTTGCTGATCACTGGCCAGCTGCCTTGGAAACCTTCCCACAACATGTTGGAAACTCCCTTGTCACCCTCACCAGCCAGCCACGGCACCGAGAAATTGCGCACGTAGTAGAGACTGCCGAAGAAGGCGGCAAAGAACATCACTTCGGAAAAAATGAACCAGTACATGCCCAGCACATAGGACCGTTTGAGCTGAGGTCCGGGCAGGCCCTCATGGTTTTCGCGAATCTGGGTAGCGAACCAGTTGAAGAGCACGGTGCCGAGCACGGCGAAACCCAGCACGGCCATCATGGAAGACACGGTGGAGCTTACATCGGCCTTCATGTCGTTGAGCATGCTGCCGAGGCCAAAAACCATCAGACCCATACCAAGAGAGGCCAGTGCCGGGAATTTCGATTGGTCCGGGACGTAGTAGGGTTGGTCCACGCCGTTGACGTTGCTGGGCTTGGTTGGAGTTGCCATGTTGTTCAACCTTTTCTGATTACCACTGCTTTGTTGTCATTGCTCGCCATGACAGGCCGCCAGCGCCTTCAATTGGCGATGCCTTGGGCTGTCTCGGCAAAATTCTGCGTTACGTCGAACAGGGTGTAGGACAGCGTCAGTTTGTGCACATCGTCCGGCAGTGCCTTGTCGACGAAAAACCGCACCGGCATCTCGATGCTTTCGCCTGCCTCCAGCACTTGCTGGTTGAAGCAGAAACACTCGGTTTTGTGCAGGAAATCGGCGCCCGCCGAAGGAGACACGCTCGGCACAGCCTGCCCGATTACCCGCGCTGCGGTGGGATTGCGCGCGTAAAACTTTACTTCATTGAGTTCGCCCGGATGCACCACTACCTGGTTTTGCAGAGGACGGAACTCCCAGGCCATGCCGGCATTGTTGGTGGCAGAAAACTGCACGGTGACCGCACGGGCAAGATCGATGTCGGCCGTATCGGCCTCATAAACGACTTGGCCACCGGTCTTGCCGTTGAGTCCGGTCCACTCACAGAAGACATCGTAGAGCGGCACCATGGCAAACCCGAATCCGAACATGGCTGCCACGGTGAGCAACAATTTGCCCACCAGGCGGCCCACGCTCAGATTCTGGTTGCCTGCCGCTGCCATGTCAGCCAGCTCCCGTCGCTTACTTCACAGTCGGTGGGGTGCTGAAGGTGTGGTAAGGCGCTGGTGACGGAAGCGTCCACTCCAGTCCTTCTGCTCCCTCCCAAACCTGTGCCGTGGCCTTCTTGCCGCCCATCACGGTCTTCAGCACGATGAACATGAACAGCAGCTGGCTGAAGCCAAACAGGAACGCACCTACCGAAGAGATCATATTGAAGTCCGCGAACTGCAGCGCATAGTCGGGAATGCGACGCGGCATGCCGGAGAGGCCGAGGAAATGCTGTGGGAAAAACAGTACGTTGATCCCGACGAAGGACAGCCAGAAATGCACCTTACCCAGCGTTTCGTCGTACATGTTGCCCGTCCACTTCGGCAGCCAGTAGTAGGCGGCTGCCATGATCGAGAACACTGCACCGGGCACCAGCACATAGTGGAAGTGTGCCACGACGAAATAGGTGTCATGGTATTGGAAGTCGGCCGGCGCTATCGCCAGCATCAGACCCGTGAAGCCGCCGCAGGTAAACAGGACGACGAAGGCAATGGCAAACAGCATCGGGGTTTCGAAGGAAATCGACCCGCGGAACATGGTGGTGATCCAGTTGAAGACCTTCACGCCGGTCGGCACGGCAATCAGCATCGTGGCATACATGAAGAATAGTTCACCGGCCAGCGGCATGCCGGTGGTGAACATGTGGTGGGCCCACACGATGAAGGACAGGAAGGCGATCGAGGACGTCGCGTACACCATTGAGTCGTAGCCGAATAACTTCTTGCGCGAGAAGGTTGGGATGATCTCCGAGACCACGCCAAAGGCCGGCAGGATCATGATGTAAACCTCGGGATGACCGAAGAACCAGAACACGTGCTGGAACAGCACCGGATCACCGCCACCGGCAGCGCTGAAGAAGCTGGTGCCGAAATGGATATCGAACAGCATCATCGTGACGACGCCGGCAAGCACGGGCATTACGGCGATCAGCAGATAGGCCGTGATCAGCCAGGTCCACACGAACAGCGGCATCTTCATGTAGGTCATGCCAGGGGCGCGCAGATTCTGGATGGTGGCGATGATGTTGATCGAGCCCATGATGGAGGACGCCCCCATGATGTGCACGGCGAAGATGAAGAAGGTCACGGAAGCCGGCGCGTAGGTCGTGGACAACGGCGCGTAGAAGGTCCAGCCGAAGTTGGGTGCACCACCCTCCATGAACAGCGTGGAGGCCAGCATGGTGAACGCGAAGGGCAGGATCCAGAAGCTCCAGTTGTTCATGCGCGGCAGCGCCATGTCGGGCGCCCCGATCATCATCGGGATCATCCAGTTGGCCAGGCCGACGAAGGCCGGCATGACAGCCCCGAACACCATCACCAGTCCGTGCATGGTAGTCATCTGGTTGAAGAAATTGGGGTCGACGAACTGCAGGCCAGGCTGGAACAGTTCCGCGCGGATCACGAGGGCAAAGACACCTCCCAAGAGGAACATGGCGAAACTGAACCACAGGTACATCGATCCGATGTCCTTGTGGTTGGTGGTGTAGAGCCAACGGGTGAAGCCTGTGGCTGGGCCGTGGTGATGTTCGGCGTGACCGGTTGCCATATGGATGACTCCTGAGAGATGACTTACTGGACTGACCTGAAATTCTCTGTCGGGGCTAGCTGCTGAACCTTACTGTGCCTGGGCCTGCACGATGTCCACCGGCTGCACCATGTCGCCAACGCTGTTGCCTAGGGCGTTGCGCTCGAAGGTGATGACCGAGGCGATGTCGACGGCAGAAAGCTGGGTTCCGAAAGCCGCCATGGCGGTTCCTTGCTTGCCGTTCAACACGATATTGATGTGATCAGCCGCGGGACCGGTGGCGATGGCACTGCCAGTGAGAGCCGGGAAAGCTGGCGGCAAACCCTGACCGTTGGCCTGGTGGCACGCCATGCAGTAAGTGTTGTAGACCGTCTGGCCCTGCGCCATCAGTTGCTCCATGGTGAAGGTCTGAGTGGCGGCATCGGAGATGCGTTGGGCAGCAGCTTGACGCTCGGCGTACCAGGCGTCGAAATCAGCCTGCTCCTTGACTTCCACCACAATGGGCATGAAGCCGTGCAGACGCCCGCAGAGCTCCGTGCACTGGCCGCGGTAAAGGCCGGGCTGTTCGACTCGTACCCAGGACTCGTTGACGAAGCCGGGGATGGCATCCTTCTTCACGGAAAAATCCGGCACCCACCAAGAGTGGATCACGTCAGCGGACGTGAGCAGGAAGCGAACTTTCTTGCCTGCCGGGATGACCAGAGGCTCGTCGACCTCGAGCAGGTAGTTTTCGCCTTTTTCGGCGGCCAGGGAGCCTTCGTAGTTCTCGTACTGCTCGGGCGGGGTGGCGAGGTTGCTGAAGAAAGTCACCTCCGCCCCGTCATCGGCCAGATAGCGGTACTGCCAGCGCCACTGGTAGCCGGTGACCATGATGTCCAGATCGGAGTCGCTGCTGTCGTAGATCTGGGTCAGCACCCGGGTGGAAGGGACGGCCATGCCGATCAGAATCAGGAACGGAATCACTGTCCAGATGATCTCGGCCGTGGTGTTGTGGTTGAAGGTTGCCGGCACCGCGCCTTTCGACTTGCGGTAGGCGATCATGGAGTAGATCAGCACGCCGTAGACCAGTACACCGATCGCCACACAGATCCAGAAGATCAGCATGTGCAGGCTGAACGTCTCTGCACTGAGTGCCGTGACACCCTCGGTCATGTTGATGCCCCACTCGGCCAGCAGCGCCGGCGAGGCAAACATCAGGGCGAACCCTGCGGCGAGGGTGCGCAAACGTCCGGAATGAACTGCGGGGGTGGGCTTGATCGACAACGATGGCAACATGTGCCCTTTCTCCACTGCTTGAAGTGAACCTTTTACGAAACGCGCCGCTCGACGGACGCGAGCCCCGGAGGACCCGCCGACCGCAGCAGAACCGGACTGCAGCGCCGAGAGGGCCGCGGCGGCGCGAGCGCCGGCGCGCAAAGCCCGCCGCTTGCAGCGAGTTCCTGCACGCAAAAACGGCCGGCATTATAGCAGCAGGCTGCGGCGATTTGTCACATCGAACTGCCGGCGGTTGGCCTGATCCAGACCAATTGACAGAGTTGCCAACGCGGGTGGCCATGGCAACAGTCCCATGGCCTTACAGTGAGTAAGGACGGGGCGCGGCGAACGCAGCCTCCCTGCCGGTCTGGCGCTGTGCCGGCGTAGAATGCGCGGCCTTTCCCCCACAATCTCCAGGGTGCACCATGACACTTCGTAGCTACCAGCAATACCGTCCGACCCTCGGAGCCGGGGCCTTCGTGGACGCTAGTGCAGTGGTGATTGGCCGGGTGACTCTCGGCGAGGATGCGTCGGTCTGGCCGCTGGTCGTGGTCCGCGGCGACGTCAACGACATCCGCATCGGCGACCGCACCAACATCCAGGACGGCTCCGTGTTGCACAACACCTCGCCCGACTCCTCGCCACCCCATGGCTTTCCGCTCGTGGTCGGCGACGACGTCACGGTTGGCCACAAGGCCATTCTGCATGGCTGTACGATCGGCAACCGGGTGTTGGTCGGCATGGGAGCCATCGTCATGGACGGTGCGGTGGTGCAGGACGACGTGATCATCGGCGGCGGCAGCATCGTTGCACCGGGCAAGGTGCTCGAGAGTGGCGGCCTCTACGTGGGCGCTCCCGCCAAACGCATACGGGATCTCAAGCCGCAGGAGCTGGAATTTCTCCGCTACAGCGCCGGCCACTACGTGAAACTGAAAAACCGCCACGTTGGCGAGTCTGAAACGCTGGTTTGAGACGCCGAGGCCCGGACTGCCGCTAGCTGGCGCGAAGCTCGGCCAATACTTCGGCCGTGGCGGGGCGCAGCCCCCGCCACAGTGCAAAGGACTCGGCCGCCTGTTCGACCAGCATGCCGAGGCCATCCAGGGTCCGTACCGCACCCTGTTGGGAGGCCCAGCGGCAAAACACGGTGGGTTCCTTGCCATACATCAGGTCGTAACACCATGCGCCCTCCGCCAGTAAGTTCTGTGGCAGCGGGGGCAGGTCGCCGTGCAGGCTGGCGGACGATGCGTTCAGTACCCAGTCGAAGCGTTGACCGGCGAGATCGGCGAAACCACAAGCCGTGACCACCCCGTGAACAGCGAAAATGCGCGCCAGCTCTTCGGCTCGCGCTACGGTGCGGTTGGCGATACAGATCGAAAGCGGCCCCTGCTGCTGCAGGGGCTGCAAGATGCCGCGCGTGGCGCCGCCGGCGCCCAGCACCAGCAGGCGTTTGCCCTTTAGCACTCCCGCGTGATTATCACGGATATCCCTTACCAGCCCGACACCGTCGGTGTTGTGCCCCTGCAGGCGTCCATCGCGCTGGAACAGCGTATTCACCGCGCCGGCGAGGGCAGCCTGCGGTGACAGGTCGTCTACCAAGGCAAATGCTTCCTGCTTGAATGGCACCGTGATGTTGAGCCCCCGCCCACCGCTGGCAAAAAAATCCGTGACCGCCTCGGCGAAATGGCCAGGCTCGACCAGAATGGCGTCGTACCGGAGATCCTGATGGGTCTGGGCAGCGAACCGGCTGTGGATGCGCGGCGACTTGCTGTGTAGTACGGGATTGCCCATCACGGCGTAACGATCGGTCATGGCGCCCTCGCGGAGAATCGCTGCTTTTGCGTCAATCCGCCCAGTCGCGTGGGCGCAGGAAATCGCTGTAGAGCCGCGCCTCCTCCGTACCGGGGGCTGGGTGCCAGTCGTAGTCCCAGCGCACTTCCGGCGGGAGCGACATCAGGATGGACTCGATGCGGCCCACACCGGACTGCAGGCCGAAAATGGTGCCACGGTCGATCACCAGATTGAATTCGACATAGCGGCCCCGGCGGTAGCGCTGGAAGCGCTTGTTGGCCTCGGTGTACGGCGTGTCTTTGCGCCGGGCCAGTATGGGCAGGTAGGCCTGCAGATAGCTGTCGCCGACAGCGCGCTGGTAGGCAAAGCACTTTTCGAAACCCCAGTCGTTGAGATCGTCGAAAAACAGACCACCGATTCCGCGAGGTTCATTGCGGTGCTTGAGAAAGAAATAGTCGTCGCACCACTGCTTGTGGGTCGCATAGACATCACTACCAAAGGGAGCACAGGCCGCCTTGGCGACGTTGTGCCAGTGTCGGCAGTCTTGCTCGAAGCCGTAATACGGGGTGAGATCCCAACCACCACCGAACCACCACACCGGCTCCACGCCGGGCTTGCTGGCAATGAAGAACCGCACGTTGGCATGCGAAGTCGGGGCGAAGGGATTGCGGGGGTGTATGACCAGCGAAACCCCCATGGCCTCGAAGGCGCCGCCGGCCAGTTCCGGACGTTTGGCTGTCGCTGCCGGTGGCAGCGCCTTGCCGAACACGTGGGAAAAGTTCACGCCGCCCTTTTCGATGACGGCCCCTTCCGCCAAGACGCGGCTGATGCCGCGGCCTCCATCGTCACGGTCCCAGGCATCGGTGCGAAAGGTCGCGAGCCCGTCAGCCTGCTCGAGTCCAGCGCAGATGGCATCCTGCAACCCGAGCAGGTAGTCGCGGACCGCTGTCCGGTCGATGAGGGTCTGCTGGTTGCATGCTTGATTCACGGCTGTAGCTTCCTGTCGGGCAGTGGTCGGACGGCTGGGTGGACGCCAAGGTAGCGCCTCCGGCGGTCCACCCTCCTTGAACGACATCAGACATTCCGCCGCTGCATCGGCCAACGTCGACGAGCGGCGAGCGGCGAACGCTGATTGTCGCATCAAGCGCTGCAGCGAACATAGCCGTCGACGCGCACCTCGATCAGACCTGCCAGCTCGAGCTGCAACAGCAACGGCAACAACTCCTCCACCGGGTGGGCAGTGCGCAGCAAGAGGGCTTCGATCGGCAGCGCGTCGAAGCCCAGCTGGGCAAGCAGCGCGGCCTGAGGCGCCGGCAGCTCACGGGAGGGTGACAGCGCCCCGGCCGGTGGCTGCCCGCCACACTGCGCGCGCTGCCAGGCCAGCAATGCAGGCAGTTCTTCCACGATGTCTTCCACGCGCTCGACCAGTTTCGCCCCCTGGCGAATCAGGCGATGACAGCCGCGCGTCAGGGGATTGCGGATGGAGCCGGGAATCGCGAACACTTCGCGCCCCTGCTCGGCGGCCAGTCGTGCCGTGATCAGCGACCCGCTGCGCTCGGCGGCCTCCACCACCAGTACGCCATGTGATAGGCCGCTGATGAGGCGGTTTCGCTCGGGAAAATGCCAGGCTTCCGCGGGCGCACCCGGGGGGAACTCGGAGACCACAGCCCCATTGGCGGCGATTGCAGCAGCCAGTCTGCGATTCGACACTGGCTGGACGTTGTCGATCCCGCTGCCCAGGACGGCGACCGTTCCTGCTGCCGTGGCCAATGCGGCCTCGTGGCTTTCGGCATCGATGCCCAGGGCCAGACCACTGGTGATCTGCCAGCCGCGCTCGGCCAACTCTCGGCTGAATTGTCTGGCGAGGCGTCGTCCATCGACGGTGGGGTGACGCGAACCCACCATAGCGAGCTGCGGTAGTGAAAGGCGGGTCGGATCACCGAGGATGAACAGCTGCGGCGGCGGATCGACGCAGGCGTAGAGCAGCGGCGGATAGTCGGCATCCCCGTACGCCAGTACACAGTGCCCCGGCTCGTCTGCCCAGCGCAGTGCCCGCTGCACGCGCGCGTCGACGACCGGATCCTTATGGCGCTGCTGCCACGCGAGAAACGTCGACAATGCTGCCGGCGAAAGCGTGATGCCGCCCGTCTCGGCCAAGGGCAAGGCGGCAAGCCCTCCGAGCGAGCCTGCCGCCTGCCATAGCAACTTCAGACAGGCGGCGTTTTGGCCTGGAGACAGCGTGAGCTGCAGCCAGCGCCCGAGGTCGGTGGGAGTCATCGGTTCTTCCTTGAACGAGACGAGGGTTGCCGCGATTCCGCCGGGGCGACGGCGCAGCCGTGGCGGCGGGTGGATCCGCACAACGCTGCGGGGAAAGCCTGCCGGAGCAGCGTAGTACGCCGGCCGGACCCGCGCCAGAAAACCCCGCAGCCTGGACCGCCAGAGTCATGTTCAGGCATGGCTTGCCGCCACGCAGCTGCTGCGGGGGAGCCAGCGCCCAAATCCTGCTTTATCATTGGCTCTTCTGTCGCCAATAGCCTCGCAAACATGAGCCTGCTGACCATCCTGGAGTATCCGGATTTACGCCTGCGCAAGCGTGCAGCCCCGGTCACCGAGGTGACCGATACGCTGCGCAATACCATCGACGACATGTTGGAGACCATGTACGCCGCGCCTGGCATCGGACTCGCCGCAACGCAGGTGAACATCCACAAGCGCCTGCTGGTGCTCGACGTCTCGGAGAACAAGGACACCCCACTGGTGTTCATCAATCCGGAAATCGACGTGCTGGATCCCGAACCCCTCGGCTACGAGGAGGGCTGCCTGTCGGTACCCGGTTACTACGACCTCGTGTCGCGCCCCCGCAAGATCCGCGTCAGGGCACTCAACCGCGCCGGACAGTCCTTCGACATGGAAGCGGAGGGCTTGCTCGCCGTCTGCCTGCAGCACGAAGTGGACCACCTGGATGGCAAGCTGTTCGTGGACTATCTGTCCATCCTCAAGCGCCAGCGCATCAAGGCCAAGCTGCAAAAGGACCGCAAGCGGGACGAGCGTGGCGACGGCAAGTCCGCGAAAGACGAACACGAAGCCCTCTGAGTCCGGCCGGTTACCGGTCGGTTGCCATCTCGAGTCAACCCCATGTCTGTCCCTGCACTTCGCATCGTTTTTGCCGGCACCTCCGACTTTTCGGCGGCGCACCTGCAGTCTCTGCTGGAGGCAGGCTTCGACGTGGTGGCGGTCTACTCACAGCCCGACCGCCCCAGCGGCCGGGGCAAGAAGCTGTCGGCCACGCCGGTCAAGGCGGTGGCCGCAGGGTATGGGCTGCCCGTGTATCAACCCACCCAGCTTGGCGACGACGTCGAGCTCGGCCGTTTGCGCGACTGCCGCGCCGACGTGATGGTGGTGGTCGCTTATGGGCTGTTGCTGCCGCCCTCGGTACTCGCCCTGCCTCGCTACGGCTGCCTGAACGTGCATGCCTCTCTGCTGCCACGCTGGCGCGGAGCCGCACCGATCGAACGGGCACTGCTGGCGGGCGACCGGGAGAGCGGCACCTGCATCATGCATATGGATGCCGGGCTCGACACGGGGCCCGTGCTGAAGCGGGTGGCCACTCCGATCAGTCTGGAGGACAACGCGGCCTCCCTCACCGCCCGTCTGCAGCGCCTTGGTTGTACGTCGCTGCGGGAAGTGCTGCTGGCCCTGCCCACCGGAGCACTGCGGGCGGAAGCGCAGGATACGATCGGTGTGACCTATGCGCGCAAGCTCGGCAAGGAGGACTCCCAAATAGACTGGCAGCGCAGCGCGCTGGATATCCACAACCAGATTCGTGCGCTGTTCCCGCGGGCGCCAGCCTGGTGCCTGCATGCAGGCGGACGCCTGCGTCTGATTCGCACCCGCCTCGGCAGCGGCAGGGCAACCACAATGACAACGCCGGGCACCCTACTCGAGGTGGGCAGCGCGGCGCTGCGGGTCTGCTGCGGCGACGGTGGTATTCTCGAAGTTCTCGACGTACAGACCGAAGGTAAGCCTGCCATGGGCGTCGCCAGCTTGCTGAACGGTCACCCGCACTACTTCGACGTCGGTCAGGTACTGCACAACGCCGTCCCGACCTCCGAACGACAAGCGAGCCTTGGGTGAGTCGCTCGCTGCCGGCGGCCGTAGCATAATCCGGGCGCTGCCGCGCCTTTTGGCAAGCCCGGTCCCTACCTCGTACCCACTGGAGAATCCCATGATGTTGCCGCGTATGCTGCTTGGCCTTGCGCTGCTGGCTACCCTGCCTGCCTTCGGACAAAACCCGTTGGATGTCGCCCGCTACGATGCTGCCGGTAATCTTGTCTACCCTGCCGATCTGCATGCGTGGATACAGACCGCAGCATCGGTGGGCAGCGACTACAACGAAGAGCCGATCGACGTGGAAAACCCCGGCACTATCGGCGTGGTGCAGATGGAGCCCTCGGCCTACGACTATTTCCAGCAGAACCAGCAATACGCCGACGGCACCATGTTCCTGCTGACCTTCTACGAACCACGCCGCAAGACTTCCCCGCAGTTGCAGGGCTTCGTGCAGGGCAAGATGTTGCAGCAGGAAATCCACGTCATTGATAAGCAGCGCTTTCCGGAAACTGACGGTCACGCCTTCTTCTTGTACCGCGGGGAGGGCGAACAGCGTACGACCGCTGCACTCCTGGCACCCGACAACGCCTGTGTTGCCTGCCACATACCGGAGGGCGCCTTCGACGGTACCTTTGTGCAGTTCTATCCGACGCTGCGGTCGACGCTGGGTCTTGAGTGAGGAACCGGCTGCCCGCCATCGACGGCGCCGCGACCTGTCTCACCTGTTCGTACAGGTTTCCGCTGGTGACTGCGGCGCAGGGATCTCATCTGCGGCGCGCTGCACTGCGTATTTTCTCCAAGTTCAACGACAGTGAGTTCGTCGCACGGCAGTAGTGGTGCGTCATCATGGCGAATTTGAGGATTCTCTCGGGTGCATTGCGCGCTAGTATGTAGAGCAGCAGGTTGCGCGCATCCCGCCCGATTTGTCTTGCGGATTGCCACGGCGCTTCGGCCTGTCCACCCTCCGGTCCAGAGGTGCATGCCATGAGATCACCGGTGACGGTCAACCAGTTCAGACTCAGCATGTCGTCGTGGCACGCCGCCGCATTCGGCAGTTCTCTGGTGCTCTGCGCCGCGCTCAGCTTTGCCGCCGACCAGCCCGGACCAGCCGAGGGCGACGAGACGATAACGCCGGCCACCGAACTGCCAGCGAAACTCGACTACAGCCGTCTGATTTTTGACTTTAGCTGGCGAGAGCCCCTGCCGGCCGGCGCCAGCGACACACCCGATGCGACCGCGGGCGCGCTCGCGTCGCCGTTTGCAGCAACGGGGCCGATCCAGCGCGGCTTCGAGGCTCCGCCTGCAGCAACTGTCTCGGATCAGCGCGACCTCGACGCGCGGATCCGTCGCTACTCCGAAGCACTGGGTACTGCGCTGGAATCCACGGGCCCCTACTCGGCAGACGTACGGGAAACCTATCAGGCCCTGGGTCTTTCGCAGCAGCAGGCAGGCTTGCACGAGGAAGCCATCGCCAGTTTCGAGAGCGCTATGCACGTCGACCGGGTCAATGGCGGCCTCTACACCATGCAGCAGATTCCTCTCGTCGAGAACATCATCGCCAGCTACGAAGCAGGTGGTAATGTCGACGAGGTCAGCAACTTCGAGGAATACCTTTACTACATCAACCAGAAATCGTTTGCCGACAATGATCCGAGGCTGCTGGCAGCCAAGGAGCGCTGGGCCGACTGGAATGTGCAGGCCTACCTCAAGCAGGGCAACCGCAATACGTCGTTCAATGCCGGTCCCGCCGGGACGGCATCGCTGGGCTCTGCGGCCGGACCGGAGTTTGTGGCTGTGCAAAACCCCCGCAATGGCAGTTACCTCTACGTACCGCGCAGCCAGATGCTTAACGTGCTCAACTCACCGGGCCTTCCCGGCGCGATGGGTATCAACGACCTCTACATGCGCAGCAGCGCCTTCGCCGTTCCACCGGAAATGATGATGGACGAGCGGCTGCGGCGCGCCCGTGATCTCTACCAGGAAATCATCGACCATCCCGACGAGGATTTTCAGCGCACGCGCGAGCGGGATGTGGAGTTGAAACTGGCCAACATCGCCTTCGCCACCAAGCGCGAATTCGATGCCCTCGAAAACCGCCTCGATCCGGGTGCCACGTCCCTGCAGCAGATGAGCACGGCTGGCATGCCCAATTCGCTGGTGACGCAGGGCTACACACGCAATCGCGAACGCCTCGAAGCGCTCGCAGCAAGGCTGGAGCAGGACCCGTCCAGCGACCCGGTGGCGGTCGGCAAGGCCTATATCGATGTCGGCGACTGGCATCTCGCCTATGATCGGGGCGAGCGGGGCCGCGAGGCGTACCGCAAGGCCATCGACACGATGCAGAAAGGTAACGTGGACGCGGCGACTATCGCCATGGTCTTCAACCCGGGCCCACTGGTGCCGGTACCTGGCTTTGCCCTGCATCCCTACTCACGCGGTTTTCTCGGCCTGTCTGGCGCTGAAGCACAGGCACCGGCCGGTTACTTCGATGTGGAACTGTCGCTCACGGAAAACGGCCGCGCACGGGACCTACGTATCGTAGGTGCGGCGCCAGAAGCCCCGCAGCGCCTGCGCCGCCTGCTGCTCGAGTATTTACGGAACCATGCTATGCGCCCGCAACTCGTCGATGGCACACTTGCCCGGGAAGTACCCTTGCGTGTTCGCGTGCATTACTACTTCTGATCGTCCCGCTGGAGCACTGGCATGAAAAGGCGCTGGCAGTTTGAGCTGAAGCTAAGCCGCCCGGCTGCCGGCGAGCGGCGCCCCGCACTGCTGTTGCCTGCACTGGCCAGCGCCGTATTGCTGGTCGTGTCGCCGGCATCCCCTGCGCAGACGGATCTGCGCTTTCTGGTTTTCGATGCAGTTCCCTTGTCACCACCGGTCGAGCGAGGTGCTGATACGGACCCCCCACAGCCCGGCGCACCGCCCTACCTCACCGAAGAGCTCGCATCGCTGCCGCGTAGGGGCGCCGAGCCAGTGGAACTAACGCTGGTCAGCATGGCCCGCAGCAATGCCGGCATCAGTGAAAACCTCAGTGAGGAGGATGTGGCGCGCTTCGAGGCGCAACTGCAGGAGTTGGAGCGCAAGGGAGACTCTTATGCACCGGCGCTGGCCGAGACGCTGCTGGGGCTCGCCGCTGTCTTCGAGGGGATGGGCAACTATGCCGCCGCCGTCCCGCTCTACGACCGGGCCAGCCACATCACGCGCGTGAACGCCGGCTTGTTCAGTCTGGAGCAGGAACCCATCATTCGCAGACTGTTCAACAATTACTACATGCAGGGCGATCTGGTCGCGGCGGATGAGCAGCAGGAATACCTGTTCTATCTGCAGCGGCGCAACTACGGGGACGACAGCCCGTCCCTGCTGCCGGCCCTCGGTGACTACGCCGCGTGGAACATTCAGGCCTCGCGCTCGGAGCCGATCTCGCCCGCCGCTCCGCCAACGGCGGACGCGCTGGTGGAGGATGAGGAGCCCGCCCCCTCGACGACCGGCGTCGCCAAGCCCCCGCCCGACATGGTGGAGTTCCGTCTGCGCCACCTCATGCAGGCTCAGGCCCAGTACCTTCACACCCTGCAACTGGTGGCACTGCATTTCGGGCCGGACGATCCCCGGCTGCCCGACATCGAGCGCTCGTTGGCCATCACCAACTATCTCTACACGACGCAGGCAGTGCTCGTCGAGGGCGTTTCATCGCAGAGCCTCAGCGGTTTCGACCAACCTGTGCAGCGACTGGGTTTCAACGAGGGTCGCCGCTCATTGGAGCGCCGTATCGAGTACCTGCAGCGGCGGGCCGATAGCGACCCGGTCGCCATCGCCGCGGCACGACTGGATCTGGTCGACTGGATGATCGCCACCCGCAATCGCTCGAACGTACGCGAGATCCTGCGCACCGCCTATCAGGATCTGAAGCAGGCTGGCGCCTCGGAACAGCAACTGGCTGCGCTGTTCAACCCGCCCTTGCCGGTGGCGCTACCCGGCTTTCTCGCAGAACCGTTCTCGCGCGCCGAACTGGGCATTCCTGCAGAGGCCGCCCTGGAATATCAGGGTTTCATCGATGTGGAATTCATGCTGAATGCCTTTGGCGACACCTCGTCGCCCAAGCTGCTTTACAGCAGTGAAAACACCCCGGAGGCGATCGTCGACATCCTGCTGCGCAACATCCGCCGCGGCCAGTACCGGCCGCGCCTGCAGGACGGCGAGATCATTGGTGCCGAGCACGTCCATGCCCGCTACTACTACGCCCACTGAGCGCGAGATCCCGACGCAGGGCGCGGGCGCGTTCAAGAACCACCGGGGCAAGGTCCTGAAGAGGCCGGACAAAAAAAAAGGCCAGCGATCGCTGGCCTTTTTTTGCTGAGAACTGCTCTTACACGAGGCGATAGCCAAGTTCGGAAAGCGGCATCTTGCGGATACGCTCGCCAGTGGCGTTGAAGATGGCGTTCGCTACTGCAGCCAGCAGCGGCGGCATCGATGGTTCGCCCGCGCCGGTCGGCGAGAACTCCGCCGGTTGCAGGAACTTCGTCTCGAGTGCCGGCGTCTGCGGCATGCGCAGGAGCGGGTACTGGTGGAAGTTCTGCTGCTGGATGACCCCGTTGTTGAAGGTGATCTTGGCGTTGAACAGCTGGCTCAAGCCGTCGACGATGCCACCCTCGAGCTGGTTTTCCGCCGCACTGAGGTTGTGGATGAAGCCGAAGTCGGCGGCCGCATAGACTTTGTGCACCTTCACATCCTTGTTCGCGAAGACCTCGACATCGGCAACCTGCGCCACATAGCCGGAGTGGCAGAAGTAGAACGACAGGCCGAGTGCGCGGCCCTTGGGCATTTCCTTGCCCCAGCCAGCCATCTCGGCGGCGGCGCGGATCACGTTGGCCGCGCGCCCTTTATGCATGCCCTGTGGGTTTTCGGCGGGACCCTCGCCACCCAGCGTTTCCAGCATGAACTGCACATGATCCTTGCCGGAGGCCACGGCCAGCTCGTGCATGAAGCTTTGGAACGAAAACGCGAGTGCGTTCGAACCAGGCGCACGCATCGGTCCGGTCGGGATGCCATTCTGGAAGAGCGTCTGCGTGATCTTGAGATTGGGAACTACGTCCATCGGGAACACGTTGGCGGAGAGATCGGCACTGGTCATGGGGCCCTGACCGTTGCCGGTATGGCTCATGAAGTGATCCTGGAACGCGACGAGCTTGCCATCGGCATCCAGCGCAGCCTTGTAGGCATGGAAGCCACCGGGGCGAAAGAAGTCGTGCATCATGTCGTCTTCACGGGTCCACTGCAGCTTCACCGGACGACCTTCCATGCGCTTGGCGATAGCCGCCGCTTCGAACACATAGTCGTTGGCGAGCTTGCGACCGAAACCGCCGCCGATGCGCGTCATGTGCAGGGTGGAATTTTCCGGCGTGACGCCAGCTACCACTGCCGCACCGGCTTCACCACCCTGCGGAATCTGGGCGGGGGCCCAGATTTCGATCTTGCCGTCCTTGAACACGGCCGTAGTGGTTTCCGGCTCGAGCTGGGCATGGGAGACGTAGGGGTACTCGTAGAACGCGGAGATGACTTTGGCGGCGCTGGTGAATGCGGCATCGACATCGCCACGGGCGGCGGGTGCACGCTGCGCATTCGGGCCGGGAGGACCGACGTTCACCATCAGCGGTTCACCGTCTTTGTCGGCAAGCGCCTTGGCGCGTTCGACCAGATCATCCCAGGTAGCGGACTCCGCCGTGCTGGTGTCCCACTCGACCTGCAGTTCGCGCTTGGCCTTGATCGCGGCCCACGTGTTCTCAGCCACGATGGCAACTCCACCGAAGTGGGTCCCGCTGTTGGCACTGAAGAAGCGTGCATCGAGGAAAGGCTCGACGATGAAGGCATCGACCACACCGGGCAGCGACTTGATGTGCGCTTCGTTGAAGACCACGGCTTTGCCGGCAATCTGTGGGCTCTTGGTGAAGGTGGCGTAGAGCATGCCGTCCATGCGGGAGTCGGCGCCGAACAGCGGCTTGCCGGTCACGATGCCGTGGTTGTCTACACCGGTCCAGCGGCGGCCAAGCAGCTTGAATTGGCTGGGGTCCTTGAGGGTCAGCGAGGCCACTTCGGGCACCGGCATGGTGGCGGCCAGCTCGGCAAAGTCCCCGTAAGACCAGGAACGATTGGAGGCCGCGTGCAGGACTTTGGTGTCGGCCGTGGTCAGTTCGGCAAGGGGCAATTTGAGCTGTTTGGCTGCAGCAGCGAGGATCATGGCGCGCGCCGTGGCGCCCGCTTGACGCATGCCCATCCAGTTCATCGGCGTGGAGAGCGAGCCACCGGCGAACTGGTTGGCACCGTACTTGGCAGCATCCACGTCAGCCTGAACGACGTCCACATCGGACCAGGCACAATCGAGTTCCTCGGCGATGATCAGTGGCAGGCCGGTCTTGATGCCCTGACCACATTCCGGATTCTTCGAGAACAGGGTGATACGCCCATCCGGCTTGATCTGTACGTAGGCGCTGAGCGTCGACACGTCGGCGGCCGCCTGCTGCGCATAGGCCTTGCGGGAACTCATGGCACCAAAACCGCCGAGCACCAGACCTCCGCCAACCAGACCGGTGAGCTTGAGGAAGCTGCGACGATTGACGTCGGAGGACACCGGTGCCGACTCGCCGGCAACGATGGCGTGGAAGAAGGAAGGCAGTTCAGGCGGTAAGGTAGTCTTCATGTTCATGCGCGTTCTCCCTGAGCTGCAGCAGCGTCGTAGAAGGCGGTGGCGGTTTGCTGACCGGCGGCGACCTTGATGGCGCGACGGATGCGAGTGTAGGTGGCGCAGCGGCACAGGTTACCCGACATGGCGGCGTCGATGTCGGCATCGCTCGGGTTGGGGTTCTTACGCAGCAAAGCGGTGGCGCTCATGATCTGGCCAGCCTGGCAATAACCGCACTGGGGCACATCTTCATCGATCCATGCCTGCTGGATCTTGGTCAAGGTCCCATCCGCCCCCGCGAGGCCTTCGATGGTCGTGATCTGCTCGGAGCTGAGGTTGCCAACTGGAATCTGGCAGGAACGCACGGGCTCGCCGTTGAGATGTACGGTGCAGGCACCACACTGCGCGATGCCGCAGCCGTATTTGGTGCCGACGAGGCCGAGCGTATCGCGCAGCACCCACAGCAAGGGGGTGGAGGGATCTATCGTCCCGATGTCCAGTGTCTGACCATTGATTTGTAAAGTCGCCATAACAACTCACTCCCCCGTGAGGTAGAAAAAGTGCCCAAAAGTGGCCTAAATTAATCCAGCAGCGCGCGGTAAAGCAAGGCCGGCCGCGTGGTAGTGCTCGCTCGCCAGCCCGCCGGCGCCGGGCGACTCTGCCGCTTGCAGCCCTCGCCACTGGCCCTTCGGACACCGCCCATGAGCAGCGTTTTCACCACCCCCGTACTGGCCCCGATCTTACGGAGTCTGGCCCGGGTCGGACTCCGCGCGACCGGCTGGAAGATTCTGGTGGCGGACCTGCCGCGGCCGCCCTTCGTCTTCATCGGAGCACCCCATACCAGCAACTGGGATTTTCCTCTGCTGCTGGCTGCCATCCTCGTCCTGCGACTGGATGCCCGCTGGCTGGGCAAGGACACGTTGTTCCGGGCGCCATTCGGCGGCTTCATGCGCTGGCTGGGCGGCATCCCGGTCGATCGCAGCCAGCCCCAGAATCTGGTGGCGAGCACCGCACGCTTGCTGCAACAGCACCCGGACCTGGTGATCTGCATTCCGCCGGAGGGCACGCGCCGCCGCGTCGAGCGCTGGCGGACAGGGTTCTATTACATTGCGGCCGCGGCGGGGGTACCGATCCAGATGACGGTGATCGACGGCGAGGCGCGCTGCATCCGTATGCTGGGCACCTGGCACCCCCGTGGCGATGCCGACCGGGAGATCCGCGAAATTCAGCGGCTTTACCGCGGATTTCGCGGCCTGATACCCGAAAATACCTACGAATTCCCCGAGTAGCCCCGCCGCGCTCAGTCGCCAGGCATCACGTGCAAGTGGCCCATCATGCCGACTTCGGCATGGTCGAGGATGTGACAGTGGTACATCCACATGCCCGGGCGCTCGTCGAAACGCACTGCCAACTTCACCTCCGCATGCAGCGGTACATCGACCGTGTCCCTCCATTCGGGTACGCCGGCGGGACTCAGTATCTGGAAGAAAAAGCCGTGCAGGTGGAATGGGTGGGAGAAATCCGTGTCATTGCGAACGGTCCACACCTGCGTTTCGCCTACCTTGGCCATGATCGGAACCGCGCGTTTATGGTGTACGCCGTTGATGCCCATGCTGACGTCCTGATGTTCGTCGGAGCCAATGGTCAGGTCCAGCAATTCTTCGTGGGCGCCGGTGGTGTCCAGCGGGGCGATGTCGCGCAGTTGTCGGGGGATGGTGACGGGCACCACGGCCGGGTCGTCGACCGTGACAATGTGCATGATGTCCTCGGCCAGACGATTGTAGGTGCTGCCATAACCTCGGTCAGTGGGGTACCAGCGCAGCTTGCCGGCCGTGCCGGGCGCATCCGGAGGCGTGAAAACGAAATCGAGCCGTTGCCCGGGCACGATCTTGATCTCGTCGACGGTCCGGCTTTCCGCCGCAAGTCCACCGTCTCCACCCAGCAGGACCAGGGGCGAACGGCGGTAACGCAGCGTGTAGTAGCGGGTACGCGCGGCATTGATTACGCGCCAGCGCTGTTGCTTGCCCTGACGGACCTTCAGGGTGGGCAGCACCTGGCCATTCACCAGCAGTACGCTACCCTCCCGGCCGAACAGGTCACCGAATCGGCCGCCGGACTTCGGCTCCTGCAGCTGCCCTTCTGCATCCAGACTCATGTCGGAAAGCAGCAGGACCAGTTCATCACCAAACGCGGCGGGCTCTCCGGGGTCGTTGACCACGAGAGGACCGTAAAGCCCGTAGCCGACTTGCGCGGCTGAATCGTAGTGCGGGTGGTACCAGAACGTGCCGGCGTCGGGCACGATGAAATCGTAGGTGAATTCGCCACCGGGCTCGATGGGCGCTTGCGTGAAGCCCGGCACCCCATCCATGGCATTGGGAATCCTCAGGCCATGCCAGTGGATACTGGTCGGCACTGGCAGCGAATTGCGGAAATGCACGATGAGACGATCCCCGGCATTCAGCTTCAACAAGGGTCCGGGAAGTTGGCCGTTGTAGGTCCAGACAGCGGTCATCTTGCCTGGCACGATCTCCATCGGCTTGACGTAGGCCTCCAGATCAACCTCGAGCACGCGAGGATCAGGATCGATATCACGGGCCGGCGGTATGGCCACCTCGGCATCCCAATTGTCGGGCTGAGCAACGTCCGCAGATCCCTGCTGGGCCAGCACGGGCAAGCCGCCGAGCCAGGCCGCGACCAAGACAGCGAGCCAGCTGCCGTACGAACTCATGGCCACCCTCCTGATTCGATGCTTTCGAAATATCTTTTCACTGTAGATGCGGGTCTGGCATCGGTCCACTGCGGGCAGCCGTGCCGGGTCGCCAATCCGGTGCGGGCTTGATGCAAGGCAAGCGGGCGGCGCTCGGAAGCCACGGCGCCGGCCCGTCCGCCAGCCGGGTGCCCGGTTGCCTCACCACAGGCGACCTGCTAGGGTCTGACGCACTTTTTCCATGAATTTCCGATGCTTATGGCCACAAACAGCCCCTCCGCCTCCTTTATGCGCCTGCTTGGCTTCCTGCTCTGGCCTGCAGTGGCCCTGCTCGGCGCAGCGGCGCTGGGCGGCATCGCACTCAATCGCGGCGAATCCATCAACAGCCTGTGGCTGATTGTGGCAGCGCTGTGTGTCTATGCCCTCGGCTACCGTTTCTACAGCGCCTTCGTGGCTGCCAAGGTGCTAATGCTGGATGCCACGCGCGCCACGCCGGCCGAACGTCTGGCCGACGGACGAGACTTCATCCCGACGCATCGCTGGATCGTGTTCGGACATCACTTCGCCGCGATCGCCGGTCCCGGTCCGCTCGTGGGCCCCACGCTGGCGGCCCAGTTCGGCTACCTGCCGGGTACGCTGTGGATCCTGCTGGGCGCCGTGCTGGGCGGCTGCGTGCAGGACTTCGTGATCCTGTTCTGCTCCATCCGTCGCAACGGCCGCTCCCTCGGTCAGATGGCGCGCGACGAACTGGGCATGATCGGCGGTGCCGCTGCTCTGATGGGAGTGCTGGCCATCATGATCATCCTGATCGCCGTGCTCGGTCTCGTGGTGGTGAACGCCATGCGCCACAGCCCCTGGGCCACGTCGACGGTGGCGGCCACCATCCCCATTGCCATGCTGATCGGGCTCTACATGCGTAATTTGCGCCCCGGCCGCGTGATCGAAGGTTCCCTGCTCGGCTTTGCCTTGCTGGTACTGGCGGTAGTCGGTGGGGGCTGGATCGACGAGAGCGCGGCGCTACGAACCTGGTTCGACTACGACGGGCCCCCGCTGGCCCTGCTGGTGATCGGCTACGGCTTCGTGGCGGCGGTGCTGCCGGTCTGGCTGCTGCTGGCGCCACGCGATTACCTGTCAACCTTCATGAAGATCGGCACCATCGTGGCGCTGGCGCTTGCCATCGTCGTGCTGCGCCCGGAGATCCGCATGCCGGCCCTCACCCAGTTCATCGATGGCAGCGGCCCGGTGTTCGGCGGCAAGATCTTCCCCTTCGTCTTCATCACGATAGCCTGCGGTGCAATCTCGGGCTTTCATGCACTCATTGCCTCGGGTACCACGCCGAAGCTGCTTGCCAACGAGCAGGACTGCCGCTTCATCGGCTACGGGGCGATGGCCATGGAAAGCTTCGTGGCCATCATGGCGATGATCGCGGCCTGCGTACTGGAGCCCGGCCTCTACTTCGCCATCAACAGCCCGGCGGGCCTGGTCGGTGCCGAGCCGGCACAGGCCGTCGCCACCATCAGCAGCTGGGGCTATCCGGTCACCGTGGAGCAAATGGCCGAACTGGCCCGGCAGATGGGAGAGACCTCGTTGTTTGCGCGTACGGGCGGCGCGCCGTCGCTGGCCGTGGGCATGGCATCGATATTCGCCAGTGCCTTCGGGGGCCAGCTGCTGGCGCTCTGGTACCACTTCGCCATCATGTTCGAGGCGCTGTTCATTCTGACCACGGTCGACGCCGGAACGCGCGTTGCCCGCTTCATGCTGCAGGATCTGCTCGGCAACGTGGTACCGGCGCTGGGCCGCACCTCCTGGTATCCGAGCGTGATCCTCTGCAGCGCACTGGTGGTGCTGGGCTGGGGTTACTTCCTCTACAACGGCACCATCGATCCGCTGGGCGGCATCAACAGTCTGTGGCCCTTGTTCGGCATTGCCAACCAGATGCTGGCCGCGATCGCGTTGTGCGTTGCCACCACCATCATCGTGAAATCCGGGCGCGCCCACCATGCGTGGGTGACGGCCGCTCCGCTGGCCTGGCTGGTGATCATCACGACAACCGCGGCCTGGGAAAAACTGTTCAGTCCCGAACTGCGCGTGGGCTTCATCGCCCATGCCAACGACCTCGCGGCCCAGATCGCGAACGGCAGCATTGCCGGGGCTGCGGTGGCCCAGACTGAGCGTCTCATCTTCAACGATCAGCTCGATGCTGCGCTGACGGCATTCTTCCTGCTGGTGTCGTGGATCGTCGTCATCGAAACCGTACGAGTCTGCCTGGCTTACCTGCAGGGCCGCTCCTGCCCGACCTTCACCGAGACGCCCTATGAGCGCGCGCAACTGGTGGATTGAGCGAGCCGCCCTGCCGCTCGAGCGGCTGAAACGCGGGCTGCAAACCAGCTGGCGCACGGTGCGCGAGCTGACCGGCGACGATGCCTACGAACGGTATCTTGCCCACCATGCCGCGTGTCATGGCGGCGAGCTGCCACTGGACCGAGCCGCCTGGTTCAAGCAGGAACAGCAAAGGAAGTGGGATGGGGTGCGCCGTTGCTGCTGAGCCGTCTGTCGACAGACGGCAGCGCGGCGAAGCCCGCGGCCCCGCCGGGGGCCGCAGGCGGCGCTATCAGAGGGTTTCGAGCAGACCGATGATGACCAGCGCATAGACAACGCTGCTGGTGATGACACCACGCACCGTGGTCAGCACACCCTGTTTGCCGAACAGTGCGTTGGCTTCCAGCAAGGCGACAGAGGCAATCACCAGCCAACCCCCGAGACTGAGTGCCGGGTGGCCGTAGCCAGCGGCGGAACCGATGAAGTGCGGCCCTGCCAGCATGCCGAAAGCCATGGGGCCGGAAAACAGGACGTTGTGCCGCGAAGCCAGCGCTGCCTTGGCGCCTGCCGCAGCGGCGTCACCACCCTGCACGAGGCCGAGTGCGATCTTCTGATTGGGCCAGATCACCAGCCAGACGTTGAGGAACATCACGGTCGCCAAGGTGGCGCCGACGATGATGTAGCCATTCAGTTGACCGTTGCCGTAGACGTAGTGCAGCAGCACGAGACCCGTGAGGAAGGTGAACATGGCACCCCAGCGGAACCACCACAGTGCACTTGGAGCCAGCTTGGCCTTGGCGTCCTTCAGCGCTTCGGGGGTGGCCGCCTTGAAATAACCGCCCTGCACGAAGTTGAAGTAGTACAGCATGCCAATCCAGCCGATACCGAACAGCAGGTGGCCCCAGCGGACCAAGATCATCAGCAGTGACTCCAGAGTCATAGGTAGTTCCTCTCGTTATGAAGGGTGATTGCGTAGGGGTTGGGTCGGAAAATCCGCGGGCGAGCATAGCACGGCGCCCCCTTTCCCGTTGACCGCAGTCTGGCGAATTTATACGGCCGCGCACATGCACGGATTGCAGTATGGCGGCCGTCAGCGCGGTTCGACCGAGCGCAAATGCTGGACGACCGACACGAAGGCGCCGAGCCAGCCGAGGCCAGCCGCGGCAGCCACCACCAGGAAGGCCCCGCCGAAACCGAGATCGGCGAAACGGAAGTCACCGTCGTAACTGGCAATGAACTGTGCCAGCGGGCCGGCCAGCGTCAGTAACCCCAGTTGCAACAGCACGCAGCCGATGACAGCACCACCGATGCCGTACCACAGCCCCGTATAGAGAAAAGGCCTGGCCACGTAGGCATCCGTACCGCCCACCAACTTGACCACCACGATTTCGGCGCGACGATTTTCGATGGCGAGACGGACGGTGTTGCCGATTACCAGCACCACACCGCTGCCGAGCAGCACCGTGAGCAACAGCGCCAGCCGCTCCGCAAAGCGCAGCACGGCATCGAGGCGCTCGACCCACAGCTGGTCGAATTCCACCTCCGCCACCCCGGGACGGGTCTTGAGGGACGCGAGCAGCTCGGCCAGTGCTGCCTTGTCCTCGATGGCAGGAACCACTTCGATCACCGGCGGCAGCGGGTTGGCGTCGAGTCCGCCAAGCGCTTCGGCCAGACCTGATTCACGCTCGAATTCGGCCAGCGCTTCCTCCGGACTAATGAGGGTGGCGCTGGCGATCGCAGGATCGTTCTGCAGCTGCTTGACCAGGGAAAGCAGCGCCGGTTGCGCGCGCTCGTCCATGTAGAGAGAAAGGCTACCGCTGTGCTGCACGCTGCCGCTGTAGCGCTGCACGTTCTGCAGCAGCAACACCAGCGTGAGTGGCAATGCCAGCGCGATGCCGATCACCGCACAGGTCAGCAGGGTGCTGACCCAGTCGGCCGCCAGCCGTAGCAGGCTGTCCACTGCCACTACCTGGTGCTGGGCGAGCCAGGCGAAGAACGTGCCTTGATGCGGGGCGCTGGCGGCAGGCCGCGCCTCCTGACGCGGCTTGCGGGCGGCGTTTTCCCGGGAGGCGGCCATCAGTGCGGGTCCTTGCTGCGCCGCTTGCCGCCGGAGATCAGCTTGCCCTGCTCGAGGCGCAAGCGGCGGTGATGGTGCAGTTTGTCGATCAGGTTGTGGTCGTGGCTGGCGATCAGCACGGTCACCCCGACCTGGCTGAACTGCTCGAACAAGCCCATGACTTCGGCAGCGAGCTCCGGATCGAGGTTGCCGGTGGGCTCGTCAGCCAGCAGCAGGGCCGGCTTGTTGACGACTGCACGCGCTATGCCGACGCGCTGCTGCTCACCGGTGGACAGTGTGATCGGGTTCTGGGCTTCCTTGTGCAGCAGGCCCACCTTGTCGAGCGCGGCCCGCACACGACGGGAAGCCTCGCGTGGTTCATAGCCGGAGATCTGCAGCGGCAGCGCCACGTTGTCGTACACGCTGCGGTCGAACAGCAACTGGTGGTCCTGGAACACGAGGCCGATGCTGCGCCGGTAGTAGGGCAGATGCTGTCGCGACAGTTTCACCAGATTCTGACCATTGATGAACAGCTGACCGCTGCTCGGCAGCTCGATCTGCATAATCAGTTTCAGGAGCGTGCTCTTGCCGGCCCCGCTGTGACCGGTGAGGAAGGCGAGCTCGCCGTCGTCCAGTTCGAAGCTGACCTGGCTCAGCGCCTCCTGACCGGACGGGTAGCGTTTGCTCACGTTGTCGAACTTGATCATGGCGCAGAGGCCTCGGCCGCACCGCGGTGACGTCTGATCATGGGGCTGACGCCTCTGTCACACCGGTGTCGAACAGCGCCTCGACGAAGGCATCCGCCTCGAAAGGTCGCAGGTCGTCCATTTTTTCCCCCACACCGATGAAGCGCAGTGGCAGACCCAGTTCCTTGGCAATCGCGAAAACCATGCCGCCGCGTGCCGTGCCGTCCAGCTTGCTGAGGACGACGCCGCTCACCTTGACGGCCTCGGTGAAACTGCGTGCCTGCACCAGCGCATTCTGGCCATTGGTGGCATCGAGCACGAGCAGGATTTCCTGCGGAACCTCCGGATCGAGTTTCTTCAACACCCTCACCACTTTTTCGAGCTCCTGCATGAGGTGGCCCTTGTTGTGCAGGCGGCCGGCCGTGTCGGCGATAAGGACGTCGACCCTGCGGGCCACCGCACTCTGGTAGGCATCGAAGATCACCGAGGCGCTGTCGGCCCCGGTATGCTGGGCCACCACGGGTACCTGATTGCGCTCGCCCCAGACCTGCAGCTGCTCCACGGCCGCTGCGCGAAAGGTATCGCCGGCTGCCAGCATGACGCTGCGGCCTTCCTGCTGAAACCGCCGTGCGAGCTTGCCGATGGTAGTGGTCTTGCCGACGCCGTTCACACCCACCATCAGAATGACGAAGGGTTTGCCGGGATTGGCGGGTATCTGCAGCGGAAGTTCGCAGGGCTCGAGCAGACTGCGCAGCTGCTGCTTGAGCGCCGCGTAGAGGGCGTCGGAGTCCCCTAGCTCGCGGCGCTTGGTGCGCTCGACCAGGTCGGCAAGGATGCTGGTCGTGGCCCGTACGCCCACATCGGCCGACAGCAACTGGGTCTCGAGGGCATCGAGCAAGGTCTGGTCGATGGCCTTCTTGCCGAGGAGCAGATTACCGAGGCCTCGGGCGAGGGACTCGCGTGTGCGGCTGAGGCCGGCCTTGAGCCGACCGAAAAGACCCTGAGGAGCAGCGTCCACGGCGGCTTCGTTGACACGACTTTCTGCCGACTCGTTTTCTGGACGCTTGCCAAAACCAAACATGACGGGGACTGCCGAAGAACGACCGGGCAATGCTAACCGGATGACGGGGCAGTGTCAGCCTGCTGCGCCGCTGCTGCCGGCCGCGTGCGTCCTGCTCGCACCATGCCGCTGCCCCGCGCTCGGTAGTGGGCGCTGCGCCGTTGCGCTAGAGTGCCTGGCTCGTTGCTCGTGCCAAGTCGGAAGCCTGATGCCAAGCCACCATGCCAATCGCAACCGGGTACGCCTCATCGGTGGTAAGTGGCGTTCTCGGCTGCTGACCTTTCCCCCGGCGGCGGGCCTGAGACCCACGCCAGATCGCGTTCGGGAAACGCTGTTCAACTGGCTGCAACCGTCATTGGTTGGTGCCAGCTGCCTCGATGCCTTTGCCGGCAGTGGCGCGCTCGGCCTCGAGGCGCTTTCGCGCGGCGCCGAGTCGGTGGTTGCGCTCGAAACCGATCGCGCTGCCCTCACAGCCCTGCGCGACAACGCGACCCGGCTGGAAGCGCAGCATTTCGCACTGTTCCCGGTGGACGCCCTGCAGTGGCTGGCCAGGCCGGCCACCCAGCGCTTCGACATCGTGTTTCTCGATCCGCCGTTCGCGTCGAACCTGCTGGAAAGCGCCTGCCAGCTGCTGGCCTTGCACGGCTGGTTGCGGCCGAACGCCCTGCTCTACCTCGAAGCCGGACAGAGCCTCGGCACACTACCGCTCCCGGCCCACTGGGAGTGGTTGAGGGCCAAGCAGGCAGGAGAAGTGCACTACGCCCTGGTCCAGGCTCATTCCTTGTAGAAGGTAAATTCCATTTCCACCTTTGACTGCAGCGGCAGGGCCGCGACTCCGACCGACGTGCGTGCCGGTGGAGCATGGGGAGTTGCATCAAAGACCTGCTCCCATGCCGCATTGATCTCGCCGAAGCGGCTCATGTCGGTGGTAAAGAGGCGCACCATGGCCAGATGTTCGAAGCCGAGACCAAACTCCTGCATGAGCACCTGAAGATTGGCGAGGATCTGTACCGCCTGGGGGCCGACACCGTCACTCACCAGCGCCCCGCTTTGGCGGTCCTGCCCGAGCAAACCACTGAAGTAATAGTGAGGTCCGACTTTGACCAGCTGGCTGTAGCGGAAGGCTGGCCGGGGGAGCTGCTTGGAATTGAGGGCTGCACGCATGGGAGGCTTTCGGCTTGGCTGGAAGAAGGCGGCATTGTGCCCGGGGGGCTTTATCCGTTTCAAATGCCGGACTCGGCTCGCGCGAGGCGAGTCTTTGCGTAGCCTTTTCATGGCCTTGCTAGGCTGCCAGTCCCGCCATTGCCGGTTCAGGACACATGACGCAGCTTCCGGTCAGCGTTTTCATCATCACCCTCAATGAACAGACCCACCTGCGCCGTCTGCTGCCGCAACTGCAAAGGTTCAACGAGGTGGTTATCGTCGACAGCGGCAGCAGTGACGGTACCGAAGAAGTTGCGCGCTGTTTTGCCAATGTCCGCTTCCAACGACGGGCCTGGAATGGTTTTGGCGAACAGAAGCAATTCGCTCTTTCCCTGTGTCAGCAACCATGGCTGCTCAATCTGGATGCCGACGAGGAAATGACGCCGGAATTCCTGCAGGAACTGGAGGCGGCGGTCGACCGGGGTGACTTCGATGCACTGGCCTGTCAGCGCATCCTGTTGCGATGGGGCAGAAGGCCTCGCAGCGTACGCCCTGAACAGCTAGTCCGGTTTTTTCGCCGGGGACACGGTGTTTACTCCAAGGCGAAGGTACACGAGCGCCTTCTGGTGGCGGGGCGGGTGAGGAACGTCAAAGCGGCCCTGTTGCATCATGAAAATCTGGGCTTTTCACAACGGGTCCAGAAATCCAACCAGTACAGTCAGCTGAAAGCCGAAGACAAGTTTTCGCGGGGCCAACGCTGCCATGTCCTGCACCTGTTGCTGGTCTTCCCGGTGGCTTTTCTGCAGTGCTATTTCGGTAAACGCTGCCTGCTGGATGGTGTGGATGGCATCGTCACCAGCATGCACGTTGCCTACTACCAGTTCATGAAATACGCAAAGCTTCGGGAGTTGCAGCAGCGGCAAGTCCAATCGGTGGCAGAGTCGCCAGAATACTCGCCGGGCTGATCGACCGCAGGCAGCGGTGGGCGTGTAGGCAGTGTCGGCGAGTGCAGTCCGGGCTGCAGGGCTCAGTGCCCTTCATGACCACCGACCCGGCCGACAGGGGTCGCCACAGATCGACGTCGGTAGGCCCGAAGATCACGGTCCCCGGTACGCCGAGCGCCGCGGCCAGGTGGAAGGGTCCGCTGTCGTTACCAACCATGAAGCCGGCCTGTTTCAGCAGGTGCGGTAGTTCTCCCAGACTGAAGTCGCCACAGCAATCGACCACGTGTCCGGCCGCCGCTTCCCTCGGCAACTGCGCAAGGATGGCAGCCGTGTTGACCGCATCGGCGCCTGCTCCGATGAAGGCCACCTGCCAGCCCTGCACGACCAGCGCGCGCGCCAGTGCCACAAATTGCGAGAGCGGCCACTGCTTGTATTGCTTGGTAGCGCCGGCGTGCAGTGCAACGAAGCGGCCGGGCATGAGGCCGTGCGCCTGCATCCGCTCCAGCAGGCCGACAGGTACGGGCAGGGTGGGAAACCGCAGATAGCGCGGACTGCCCTCCGGCAGACCCAACGCGGCGAACACCTCGGCAAAACTGTACCAGCGATGCCGGCGCTCCGGCGGTCGCTGCGAAAAATCGATGGGCACGACATGGTGGTAGCCACGCCCATGCCGCGCCTTGCTGCAGCCCAAGCGGAAGCGAGCGCCTGACCACAGCGTGAGGCGATGCGAAACCGGGTCTTCCTCGATGTTGAACGCCAGATCGGCGTCGAAGGCGCGCAGCGTGCGCAGGCAGGCGAGGTAACGGACGAGCTTGCCGGGCAGCGCTGCGTTGGCGATGGCGCGCCGGGGGTAGAACATCAGCACCTCATCCGGAAGTGCACCCTGCAACAAGGCGCGAAAGCTCTCGTCGAGCAGGATGCGCACCTGCGTGCCTCGGGCCCGGCACAGGGCAACGTAGTCCTGCATGAGACCACCGGCGAGCAGCAGGTTGCCAAGATAGCGGGTGGGATTGACCAGCAGCACGCGGCGGGGATAGGGCGGAATCGGAGTCACGACAGCAGCCGGAGGCGGGAAACGCCGGCATTATTTCCAATCACTGGCCAAAAAGGTAGCGAGGCTACCGGCGGGCCTTGGCGGGAGGGGCATCGGCTATAATCGCGACCCCGCCACAGCCGAGCTTCCGCATGCGCACCGTCGTCTACCCCGGCACCTTCAATCCGATCACCAATGGACATACGGATCTGGTCGAGCGGGCGGCCCGCATCTTCGATCACGTGATCGTTGCCGTCGGCACCAGCACCCAGAAAGCCAGCCGCATGTCGCTGGACCAGCGGGTTGCGCTCTGCCGCACAGTGCTCGCCCACTTGCCCAACGTCGAGGTGTGCGGCTTCACCAGTCTGCTGACCGACTTCGTGCGTTCGCGGTCGGCCAGCCTCATCCTGCGCGGGCTGCGCACCGTGGCGGATTTCGAGTACGAGTTCCAGCTGGTGGGCATGAACCGCGTGCTGGCCCCGGAGATGGAGACGGTGTTTCTGGCACCTGCGGAGAACCTCGCCTACATCTCGTCGACCCTGGTGCGCGAGATTGCGGCCTACGGCGGCGATATCTCGAAATTCGTGGCACCGCCAGTGGCCGCGGCAATGCGGGCAGAATTTGCCGGGAGCTGAGGCAGCGTCGCCATGGCCCTCCTGATCACCAGCGACTGCATCAATTGCGACGTCTGCGAACCGGTGTGTCCCAATCAGGCGATCTCGATGGGACCGTCGATCTACCAGATCGACCCGCAGCGCTGCACCGAGTGCGTCGGCCACTTCGAGGAGGCCCAATGCGTGACGGTCTGCCCCGTGGCCTGCATCCCGAAGGATCCGGCGCACGTGGAAAGCGAGTCCGAATTGCTGGCCAAGTACCAGGCGCTGACCGCAGCCACGCAGGCGGACTGAAGCCGGACACGGTAGCCGCCGCGCGGCGCGCCCGCCGACGGCCTATTCGAGTGGCTCACCCACCTCGGCAAACGAAGGATCGCACTCGTAGGGGTAGATGTAGTCATCGCCCCTGCGCCAGCTGACGAGGCGGGCCGCCATGCCTTCGAACACGGCCGGGTCCTCCGAAAGCTGCGAGGCATGGAGGGTACGGCCGTCGGCACCGAGTCGGAAGCGCTCGACGAAGTGCAGGTCTTCGCTGTGCGAGAAGCCGTTGTTCAGGAAGGAGCCCGCCAGCAAGTGCGTGGTGTCGACCACCAGTTCGTCGCCTTCCCAATGGCCGATGGAGTGGCCGGCTTTCGAGTGCGGGGCGTCTGCGGGCGGGTGGCCACGGCCGTCCAGGTGAATGATCCGCACCATGTCGAAGTATTCGAGGCGCATCACGATCAGCTTCTGATCCTGCAGGATTTCGAGCGGGAACGGGGCCTGCATGTTCATCACCACCGAGGGTACGGTACAGGCGAATTCACGGCTGAGCTCGTTCTTGAAGTCGTAGTTGCGGATCTCTGCCTTGGCCGCCTCGCTCAGCACCAGACCGCCGTAGTCTCCCTCGCGCAGCTCCAAGCCGCCGGCGTCGTTGATCACCAGCGTACCGGCGGGCAGCTTGGCGCGCAGTTGCTCGACCTCGGGACCCGGGGCAAAGGACTGGGTCCAGAACCCTTCGAGCCGGGGAGCAGCATCGGCGGCATCGGCAAGCGGCGTCAGCAGCAACGGGGGTAGCAGCGTGGCGAGTGCCAGCAGTTTCATGGGCTTCACTCCTTGTCGTCGGCCGGTGCGGCCAGGCCCTGACCGACCAGCTCGTGGCCGTCGGCAAACTTCACACGGCTGATGCGCAGGTAGGGGGTGCCGTCACGCGATGGAAAACCGGTCACGGTAATGCTGTCACCAGCCTTCAGGGAATCCTTACTCCAGCCGCGCCGGCGCAGCACATTGGGCGAATTGGTTTCGGCCCGCCAGTGTTCGACGCTGCCGTCTTCCTTGCGTACGTCGAAGGCCAGCATGCCGTGGGGGTTGGCGAAGCGAAACGCCGTGACCGCGCCGCTGACGTCGATCACGCGGTCGTCGACGAAGTGCACGGCGAAGGAATGGTGCGCCATGACATCGGGTACCAAGGGCGCCAGCAGCAGGGCAGCCATGAGCCGGCAGGAACGGGGGTTGGGAAGGACAAGGCGCATGGTAGGTGACCTCCTGACAATCACGGCGGCAAGGTAGCCAAGATGGGCGTGGGGCGCCAGCGCCGGCTCAGGTCTGGCAACGCGGGCAGAACACCGTGCTGCGCTGTCCCAGCCTCGTTTCCCTGAGCGGCGTCATGCACTGCAGACAGGGCTGGCCGCCCCGACCATATACCTTCAGCGACTGCGCGAAGTAGCCGGGCTTGCCGTCCCCGTGCACGAAATCCCTGAGCGTGGTGCCACCGACCGTGAGGGCACGATCGAGTACCTGTTTGATCTCGCGCACCAGCGCTTCGCAGTGCTCGGCCGTCAGTCTGTCTGCCACTCGCTCCGGATGAATCCCGGCCGCAAACAGCGCTTCGTTGGCGTAAATGTTGCCCACCCCCACCACGACATGGCTGTCCATGATCAGACTCTTGATCGGTACACTGCGACCGCGGCAGCGCGCCAGCAGGTAGTCCGGCGAAAACTCCACACCGAGCGGCTCAGGACCGAGTTCGGCGAGCAAGGGATGCAGATTGGGATCTCCCGTCACCCAGAGAATGCTGCCGAAGCGGCGCGGATCGTGGTAGCGCAGACAGCGCCCGCTGGCCAGGATGAAGTCGACGTGGTCGTGCTTTTTCAGCGCTTCCCCCACCACGGCCAACCGCAGACTCCCCGACATGCCGAGATGGATGAGGACTGTGCCCTTGCGCGTGCGCAGCAACAGGTACTTGCCGCGGCGGTCGATGGCCGTGACCAGCTGGCCCCTGAGTTCCTCGGCAAGCGCGTCCGGCACCGGCCAGCGCAACCGCGGCTCGCGCACCACCACCTTGAGGATCTTGCGGTTCAGCAAGAAAGGCTTGATGCCACGTCGAGTGGTTTCGACCTCGGGTAATTCAGGCATCAGGTCTCCCTGCTTGGCACGGCGGTCAACGTGAGTTCAGTCGGGGTTAAGGGCCTGCCGCCTACCTTGACCTCATATCTCTGAAATCAGAGCATAGCGGCTCGATAAGCGTGCAGTGAATCCGGACTTTACACGCATCCGTACTCCTTTCGGCAGGTGCGGAGTCTGGCCCCCCAATGAGGCAAGGTGATGAGCGAACGCAACCACGTCAGCAGCAAGCCCGCCCACCGCAGCGCAAGGGCGACTGCGGCAGCCAAGCCGGTGTGGTCGGTGCAGTCGTCGATCCTGTCGCGCACCGCCTTGGCGCTGGCCATCAGCACAGGGTTGTTGCTCGGTGGCTGTCTCGAGCAGCAGCAAAGCAGCTCGAGCAGTAGCTCTTCGCCGTCCATGCCGAGCGCCTCGTCCTCCCCCAGCTCACCGAGCTCGCCTTCGTCGCCGTCGCAGAGCAGCAGTTCACCCAGCTCGCGCTCCACGCAGAGCTCCACCGCATCGTCCTCCTCGAGCTCCAGTTCGAGTAGTTCGAGCAGCTCTTCCAGTTCCAGTAGTTCGTCCAGTTCCAGTAGTTCGTCCAGTTCCAGCAGTTCGTCCAGTTCCAGCAGTTCCTCCAGCAGCAGTTCTTCCTCGACCGCCTCATCTTCTTCACCTTCCTCATCTTCGTCACCTTCCTCGTCTTCCCGCTCGGGCTCGTCCCAGAGCAGTGCTTCGCAGGGCGGTGCCTCAGGCGGCTCGCCGTCGTCTGGCCAACAGGGCATGCCCGGCAGTCCAGGTATGCCAGGCAGCACAGCGTCCAGCAGTGGCACTCCGGGTATGCCAGGCAGCACGGCGTCCAGCAGTGGTAGCCCGGGTCAGCCCGGCAGCGCCGGCTCCGCTTCGGCGCCGGGCTCGCAGGGGCCACAGGGTCAGCGTGGAGTCGACGTCAACGTTGCGGTGAACGGAGTACCGCTGCCAACAGCCGGCCAGTTGCCGGGCGCCGCCGGCGGCAATCCCGGGCCAGCCGGAACCCCTGGCAGCCCCGGAGCCCAGAGTGGCGGCAGCCTGCCCGGCGCTTCGGCAGGGCAGCGGGGCACCAGTGGTCTGCCGGGCAGCAGCGGGGCGCCCGGTACCCAGACCGTGGGCGCCGCAGGCCAACGCGGAACCCCCGGCGCAGCCGGTGGCGCGGGCAGCGGTACCTTCAGCGGCAATGACCCGTTCGGTGGTCTGGGCCGCAACGGGGGCGTACTGACCGCCGCCGAGCGGCGGGCCGTGCTCGATGCCAAGCTCGAAGAGAGCTACGGCACCTTCGACGGCATGATCATCGCCGAACGGCAGAAGGCCGAAAAAGATGCCAACGAAGCCGGTAGCCAGGTGATGGGGACCGGCGGTGCCGGTGGTGCCGGCGGCGAAGCAGGCCAGGAAGGCGCCGACGGCAGTTTCGGCGAGGGCACCATCGCTGTGGCCTCGGCCTCCACCAGCGGTGCCGGCGGCAATGGCACCATGCCCGGTGGTGCGGCAGCACGTCAGGGCGACTACTCCAACCAGAATCAGCCTACCTTCGCCCCACCGGCCGACATCCCGAGCGGTGACGACGATGACGTGGTGGCGCGCCAGCTGCGCGAAGCGGCCATGCGCGAGCCGGATCCCGCGCTGCGCGAAAAACTCTGGGATGAATACCGCAAGTACACAGGTCTGACCAAGTAGTCCACAACGTTGAGTCAATCGAGGTTGGATACGACCATGAGCATGAAAAACGCGCAGTCTCGATCCGTCCGGCCCTGGCAGCGGGTGCTGCCGGCCGTAACCCTGGTCCTGCTGGCCGTGCTGAGCGGCTGCAGCACGCAGACCGTCAAGACCACCACGGTAGCGCCACTGGTCGCCGAGTCGGTGAGCATTCCCGAAGAGGAATTGCTCGACGTGGCGATCGGCATCTTCCAGCCCGGGCTCGACGAAGTACCGAACAATCGCGAAGAGCTGACCTTTGCCGACGTGCGCATGGCGGAAACGCAGTTCGCGGCCTATCACCTGGCCCAGACCATGCAGAGCAGCGGGGCGTGGGGCGTGGTGCGCGTCAATCCCAATGAGCACAGCGGCATCGACGTCAGCGTTGGCGGCACCATCCTGCAAAGTGACGGTGAGACCATGGTGGTGAAGGTGACCGTGCGGGACGTGACCGGCAAAGTGTGGATCGAAAAAGAGTACGAGGAAGTGGTCAGCAAGTTCAGCTACGACCCCCGCCTCAAGCGTGCCGACGATCCCTTCCAAGGGCTCTACAACCGCATCGCCAATGACATCCTCGATTACCGCAAGCAGAATCTGGATCGCCAGCAATTGCTGACCATCCGAACGCTGTCCCGCATCCAGTTTGCACGGCGTTTTGCGCCCCAGGCCTTCGATCAGTACGTCACCACGGACCGGCAGGGTGGACTCGTACTGGCCCGTCTACCGGCCGAGGAGGACCCCATGCTGCAGCGCATCGACGGTATCCGCGATCGCGATTACCAGTACGTGGATGCTCTGCAGGACTACTACGACAACTTTGTGCGCCAGATGCAGGGGCCCTACATGGAGTTCCGCCGCGAGAGCTACGAAGAAGTCATGAAGTTCGACAAACTGCAGGCCAAGGCGCGCCGCAACATGGTGCTGGGCGTGGCGGCTATCGTCGGTGGTCTGGCAGCGTCACAGAGCAGCAACAATGCCGTGCAGTTTTCCGCTTACGGCGGGCTGTTCGGCGGGGGCTTCCTCATCAAGGATGCTTTCGCCAAGCGCGACGAAGCCCAGATGCAGCTGGAAGCGCTTGCGGAATTGGGCGATTCCCTCGAAAGCGAGATTGCGCCGCACACCATCGAGCTGGATGAGCGCGTGGTGACCCTCACGGGCAGCGTGCAGGAGCAGTACGCCCAGTGGCGTGAAATCCTGGCCGAGATCTACGCGGCCGAAATGGAGGGCACGCCGGCAGCAGCCCAGCCTGCCAGCGCCCCTCCACCGACTTCTGCCGGACAGTAACGTCGCATGACCGATCCCGCACTACCCAGCGCGCCACCCGAGCGGCCGCGTTTCGAGTCGCCCCCTCTCGGCTTCGGCGACCAGCAGGAGTTGCAGCAGGTCGAGCAGAAGAACAACAAGGTGCTGTGGGGCATTTTCGGGCTCTTGCTGGTCCTCACCCTCGGCGTCGTTTTCCTGCTGCCGTCGCTGGTGCAGCCGGTGGCACCCCCGGTGCCGGTCGTGCTTGCGCCCACGGAGGCCACGGCGGCGGCCGAGCCGGCACCCTTCGAGGCGGCCCAGCGGCTACGTATCCGCCAGCAGGCACAGGAAGTGCTCGATCCTCTGCTGGACCTGCAGGGCCAGCTCGAAAAACAGCAGGTGCAGGCCTGGGCGGCCGACGCCTTTGCTGCCGCACTGGCAACAGCCAAGCAAGGTGACGAAGCCTACGGTGCCCAGCGCTACGAGCAGGCGCTGGCCGCCTATCAGCAAGGACTGCAGGCCCTGCAGGTCATCGCCGGGCAGAGCGGAACCGTGCTGGCCGAAAAACTTGCCGCCGGCCAGGCCGCGCTGGCTGCCGGCGACTCCACCACGGCCACCGCCGCCTTCGAGATCGCGCTGCTGCTGGATCCGGGCAATGGCGAGGCCATGGACGGGCTGGGCAAGTCCCGCGTGTTGGACCAGGTGCTGGCCCTGCTGAGCGCCGGCCAACAGCTCGAGGAGGCCGGTTCGCTGGAGGAGGCGCGCAGCAAATTCGAGGAAGCGCAGCGTCTCGATGGGGGCAACGCCGTGGCAGCGCAGGCACTTGCCCGTATCGCCACGGCCCGTGCCAATGCCAATTTCGCTGCCGTCATGTCGCGTGGTTTTACCGCTTTGCAGGCCGGTGATCCCGACGGCGCCAGCCAGGCCTTCGAACAAGCGGCGGCGCTGCGACCCGGGTCGGCCGAGGTCAGCGCGGCGCTGCAACAGGCCAAGGATCAGAAGACCCTCAGCGCCATCACGGTACACCTCGCGGCGGCGGCGGCGGCCGAGGCCGCAGAAAGCTGGGCGGCGGCGCTGGCCGAGTGGAAGGCAGCGCTGGTGATCGATCCCAACCTCGTCAGTGCCCAGGAGGGTGAGCGCCGAGCGCAGAGCCGCAACAATCTCGACGACTTCCTCGTGGCTACCCTGGCCAACCCTCTGCGCCTCGGTGACCCGGCTGTGCATGCCCAGACCGTGCAGGTGGTGCAGGATGCCCGCAACCTGCTCGTCCCCGGCCCCCGCCTGCAGCAGCAACTCGAACAAGTGGACAATTTGCTGACGCGCGCCCAGGTACCCATACGCGTTACCCTGCTATCCGACGGGCAAACCCAGGTGACCTTGCAGGGGGTGGGGGCGCTGGGTCTGATCAGCGCGCACAGCCTCGACCTACTGCCCGGCACCTACGTGGCGATCGGCGTGCGGCAGGGCTTCCGTGACGTACGGCAGGAATTCACCGTCGGGCTCGACGGCCAACCGGTACAGCTGACGGTGGCCTGCACCGAAAGCATCTAAGGCAGCAGCATGGCAGACCTGAACCGACCGAGTGATGCAGCGCAGGACGACGCCCCGCTGGAAGCAGTCGACTTCGTCCCCCTCGAGCAGGTTCGGCAGCAGCGCCGCCTGCAACTGAACCCGGTGAGGCTGGCTCTTGGTGCTGCCTTCGCCCTGTTCATGGCGACCGGCTGGTATGTGCTGACCGCGCGGTCGGTGTTCTTCGACGTGCGACCCCTCGACAGCGCCATCGCCATCGACGGCGGTCTGGCGGTGCGCATCGGTCCACGCTATCTCATCCGCGAAGGCGATATAGACGTGATCGTCACCGCCGAAGGCTACTACGACTACCGGCAAGCCCTACGCATCGGCGAGCAGCAGGCGCAGACCTATGCCATCGCCATGACACCGCTGCCGGGCCTGCTTTCGCTCAGCACTGGCGCCCTCGAAGGGGCCGAAGTCAGCATCGACGGGGCCGTGATCGGCAAGACACCGCTCAGCAACGCCGAGGTGGCTGCCGGCGAGCACGTGCTGGATGTGCGTCTCGATCGTTATGAAGACTACTCCGCGCCACTCAGCATCGAAGGCCGCCGCCAGCCAGTGAGTCTCGACGTGGCGCTGCTGCCGGCCTGGGCCGAGGTCGAAATGACCAGCACACCGGCCGGCGCCACTGTCACCATCGATGACATGGAAATCGGCAAGACACCGCTGCGCACCGAGGTGCTGGCCGGCGAGCACGAGGTGATCGTCAAACTGGCCGCACACAAGGCCTGGACCAGTACGCTCGCCGTGGTAGCCAGACAGCCGCTCAGCGTGCCGATGATCGCGCTCGAACCAGCGGATGGACTGGTGACGCTGCGCTCCACGCCAAGCGGCGCCAACATCACGGTGGACGGCAGTTTCCGCGGGCGGACGCCGCTCGAACTGAGTCTGCGGCCGGGCCGCGCCCATGAGGTGGTGTTCTTCCTGAACGGCTACCGGGAAGCACGGCGCCAGGTACGCACCACAGCGGCAGACGAAAGCGCCGTCACCGTGGCGCTGGACCCGATCACCAGCGCGGTGCAGATCTCCGCCACGCCGGCCGACGCCGACGTCTTTGTGAACGGGGAGCTAAAGGGCAAGGCCAACCAACGCCTGGAACTGCTGGCGGCCAGCCAGACCATTGAAATCCGTGCCGAGGGCCACGTGTCGTTCTCCACCACGTTCATCTCGCGTCCGGGCCTCGAGCAGCGGCTCGATGTCAGCCTGAAGACCCTGGAGCAACAGCGCATCGAGAACATCAAGCCGGAGATCGTTTCGGCGGCGGGTCAAAAGCTCAAGCTGATCTACCCGGGCTCATTCACGCTGGGCGCCTCGCGCCGAGAGGCGGGGCGCCAGGCCAACGAAGTGCTGCGCAACGTCAGTCTCACCAAGCCCTTCTATCTGTCGCTGACCGAAGTCACCAACGAGCAGTTTGCGCGCTTCGACGCCGAACACAGTTCCGGCGTACTGGAGGGGCGCACGCTGGCCAACCCCAGCCAGCCGGTGGTGCGTGTGACCTGGGACGCGGCTGCCCGCTTCTGCAACTGGCTCAGCGTGCAGGAAGGCTTGCCGGCGTTCTACGTGGTGGAAGGCGACAAGGTCACGGGCGTCAACGCAGAAAGCACCGGTTACCGGCTGCCGACCGAAGCCGAATGGGACTGGGCGGCGCGGGTCAACGGCGACCCGGCTTCCCTGCTACGCTTCCCCTGGGGCGCCGAACTGCCGCCGCCAGCCAACCACGGCAACTACGCCGACATTTCAGCCGGCAACATGCTCGCCCGCATCCTGCTCGACTACGACGACGGCTACATGGGTAGTGCGCCAGTGGCGAGTTTTGCCGCCAACGCCAACGGCTTTTTCGACATTGGCGGCAACGTCGCCGAGTGGGTACACGACTGGTATGGCACATCCGGAACCGTGGGCAACGAGGTCCAGGAAAACCCGCTGGGCCCCGCCACCGGGACCTACCACGTGATCAAGGGGTCGTCGTGGGCGCATGGCACGGTGACCGAACTGCGGCTCTCCTACCGCGACTACCACAACGATAGCCGGGACGATGTCGGCTTCCGCGTGGCTCGCTATCTCGGAGACTGACATGCGAACCCCACGCCGGTTCCCGCTGTTGCTGGCCGTTATTCTGCCGGTGGCGCTGTGGGCCGCCGAACTGCCCTCTGCCCCTGGCCCGAGCGGCACCGGGGCAGGCTCCCCGGGCCCTGCCACCACCCCAGAGGTCGCCGCAGCCGCCGGGGCGGGCCCCGCCTCCGCGGCCAACCCGGCTGCCGAGGGCGCGGCGGCGGTCGGCCCCGCTCTTGACGGCGAAGAAGATCAGACGCCGGGTACCATGACCGCCAACGACACCTTCGTTCCCACCGTCGAGATCTCCGAAGACCTCTCGGTATCCTTTCCCGCTGACATCTGACCTTCAGGCCGCTGCATGAAACAACAAGGATTGATCTCGGACTTCATCTACCAGGTTTTCTCGCTGTTCATCGCGCTCATCGTGGTGCATGCGCTGTACGTGGCGGTGATCCGTCCCAACTCCGATGCCATCCTGGCGCAGCAGGCCGCCATGTACGAGCAGGACCCGAATTACGTCCCGCCGCAGTCCTTCTACGTCATCCTCAAGGACTACGAGCAGGAATCCTGCGTGATCCTCACGCTGTGGGCCTTCGCCATCCTCGGCCACAAGATCCGCCGCAACATGAACGAGAGCAAGCTGCTCGATCGCTCGCTGCTCAACTCCGCCGAGGGCATGAGCATCCTGCCGCAGGACGCGCGGGACTTCTCCCGGCCCTTGCAGGCACTGCCGCTCGGCGAGCGTGAATTCCTGCTGCCGCGCGCACTGCTGGCCGGTCTGCAGCGCTTCAGCGCGACCCGCAACATTGCCGACGTCTCCAGCGTGATCGGTGATGTCTGCGACAACGAAGCCAATCGGCTCGACAACGAGCTCACCATCGTGCGCTACATCGCCTGGGCGATTCCGTCCATCGGATTCATCGGCACGGTACGCGGTATCGGCCAGGCGCTTTCGCAGGCGCAGCAGGCCGTGCAGGGCGACGTGATGGGCGTGACCACGAGCCTGGGCGTGGCCTTCAACTCCACGCTGATCGCGCTGGTGGTGAGCATTTTCATCATGTTCCTGCTGTACCAACTGCAGCTGATGCAGGATCGCCTGGTGCTCAACACCAAGAACTACTGTGACAACCACCTGATCCGCCACCTGCAGGTGCCGGAGCGGAATGAGCCGTGAACCTGCTTGAGTTGCACGATTCGCGCGTCACTCTCCGATCCGCACAGCGGGTGCTGGCGTCCAGCCCGGGCTTTGCCAACGTGGCGGGCGCCGAGCCGCTGTTCGGCGAGGCCGCCCGACAGGTGGCGCGCCTGCATCCGCGACAGAACTTCCACCAGTTCTGGCAGCAGCTCAGTCTGGATCCGCTGGCCATCAAGACCAAGACCTTCCGGCACCATGCCGACCTTGCCTACCGCCACCTGCAGCTGTTGACGCAGGAACAGGAGCTCGGGGCCGGTGTTCTCGTGGCGACGCCGGCGTCCTATACGCGCGCGCAGCTGTCGGTGCTGCTTGGTATTCTCAAACCCTGCCCCTTCCGCACCCTGGCCCTGATCGATCACGGTCTGTTGCTGGCCGCGGCCAGCGAAGCACCGGACTGCATCGTGCTGGACCTGCAACTGCACCAGGCTGTGCTGTCCTGCTACCGGGAAGTGGACGGCAGCCTGCAGCGCGAAAAGCTGAGCCAGATACCGGCGGCCGGATCGCTGGCTTTGCACGACGCCTGGAGCAGCGTAGTGGCGGATGCCTTCCTGCAGCAAAGCCGCTTCGACCCCACGCACAGTGCAGAAACCGAGCAGTACATCGCCAACCAGCTGCCCGTCTGGCTGGCTGCCAGCGCGCGCAGCGGCGAACTGCAGCTCGAAATCAACCACAAGGGCAGCAGCTTCCAGGCGCGCGTGACGTACGACATGTTCTGTGAACGCAGCAAGACGCTGTATGCGCGCATCGCGCGCGAGCTGGCCGCGCTGCGCACGGCCGACTCCGGACTGTTTACGCAGGCCGGGCACCTGGCGCTGCCGGGATTGACCGCCGCCTTCCCCGGCATTCAGGGCCTCGACGAGCATGCCGGCCTTCTGGCGGCGGAGCGCTACCGGGAGCTGCTGTTGAAGCCGGGGGACAGCCCGGGCTTCGTCAGTCGCCTGCCGCTGGCAACGCAGCCGGCCGCCGCGGCAGGTGCCGCCCCCGCGCGGCAGCCGACGCATTTACTTCTGGACCATCAGGCCTATGCACTGCCTCTCGGGCGCACGCTGGCCGGCGAGCCCGCCGGCCAGAGCGATCTGGCCCGCGTGCTGGGTCTGCCGGGCTGGCGCGGCAGCCTGGTGCTGCAGCGCGGACCGCGCGGCGTACTGCTCGAGCAGATCGCCGGCGACCTCACCTGCAACGACGACCCGGCCACGGCAGGCTGCTGGCTGAAACCCGGTGACTGCCTGCAGGCCGGCACTCACCAGCTGCTGCTGATCAGCGTGGAGTAGCCCATGGCAGGCGGCAGCAAGGGCAAGAAAAGTTCACGCAACTTCGACCCGGTCAGTCTGTCCTTCCTCGACGTGATTTCCTGCGGCTTCGGCGCGGTGGTGCTGCTGTTTCTCATCACCGACCACAGCAGCGCGCTGCAGGCCGTGCAGAACGCGCCGGCAGCCGCCGAGGTGGAGCTGCTGGAAGAGGAAATCCTCGAGGGACAGCAAGGCCTGGTGCGGCTGCGCAACACGCTGTCGGATGTCGACGACCGGCTGGCCGTTGCTCAGGGGCTGGCCAGCCGCATCCAGCAGCAGCTCGACCCGCTGCGTGCCGAACTCGTGCTGCTGGAATCAGAAAGCGACACGGAGGCGGAAACCATCGCCAAGCTGAAAACGGAGATCGCCACGCTGGAAGCCGAGCTCGCCAAGCTGCGGGCCGAGGAGGAGCTGCAGTCCGGCAACAACATCCGCGCCTTTATCGGTGAGGGCAACCGCCAGTACCTGACCGGATTGATTCTCGGCGGCAATCGCATCCTCATCCTGCTCGACAAGTCGGCCTCGATGCTCGACAACACCATCGTCAACATCATCCGCCGCCGCAACATGAGCGACAGCGACAAGCTGAAGGCCCCCAAGTGGGAACAGGCCCGCAAGACCGTCGACTGGCTGACAGCACGGCTGCCCCCGCCGAGCCAGTACCAGATCTACACGTTCAGCAACGAGGTGCAGTCGCTGATCCCCGGCACCGAAGGCAGCTGGCTGGAAGTGGCCGACGAAGAGCAGCTGAATCAGGCCATCAGCAACCTCGAGAGCACCATACCGATCGAGGGTACCAATCTCGAAAACCTCTTCGTAGCCATCAAGCAGCTGGACCCGAAGCCGGACAACATCTTCCTGATCACCGACGGCTTGCCGACGCTGGAAAACCGTGGAGCCGCCAAGGGTCTGGTGACTGGACGGGATCGCGAACGCATCTTCGAGCGGGCGCTGCAGGAATTGCCGGAGGGCGTACCGATCAACGTCATCCTCGAGCCACTCGAGGGCGATCCCATGGCCGCCTCGCTGTACTGGCAGCTGTCGGTGAACACTGGTGGCTCCTTCCTCACACCGTCGTCGGACTGGCCCTAGGGAGCTGCCATGGCACGCCGCGAAATCACCACTTTCAGCATGTCTTACCTGGACGTGATGTGCTGCGGCTTCGGGGCCATGATCCTGCTGTTCATGCTGGTACGGAACCAGCCGGAAGGCGCCATCGAAGTAGCGGAGGACCCACGCGGCGGCAGCATTCTCGACCTGCAAAAGCAGCTGTTCGAAATCCGCGGGGAAACCAACATCTTCAACCGCGACCTGAATGCCAAGCAGGAGCAGCTGTCGCAGTACACGCAGCGTATCGCCCGCCTCGAGACGGAACTGGCCGAGGTACAGAAGCGGCTGGAAGCACGTAGCGACCAGGCCATGGATATCGACACGGAAGCCGGCCAGCTGGCGCTGGCCCGTCAGTCACTCACCGACGAAATGCGACGCCTGCAGGAGAGCCAGCAGCGTTCGGTGCAGTCGGACTCGGTGGGTGGCGTCCCGGTCGACAGTGAATACGTGGTGTTCGTGATCGACACTTCCGGCTCCATGTTCAACTACAGCTGGAACCGCTTGCTGCAGGTGGTCACGGAAACCCTGGAAGTGTACCCGCAGCTCAAGGGCATTCAGGTCATGAACGACGAAGGCGACTACATGTTCAGCTCCTTCCGCGGTCAGTGGATCGAGGACACGCCGGCGCGGCGCCAGGCCATCTTGCAGCGGCTGCGCACCTGGAATCCCTTCAGCGACAGCAGTCCGGTGGAAGGCATCATTGCCGCCATCCGCGAGTTCTACGATCCGGGCAAGAAGATCAGTATTTACGTGCTGGGCGACGATTTCACCGGCAACTCCATCCGCGACGTCGTCAACACGGTGGACCGCATCAATACCGCCACCGCGACCGGCGAGCGCCTGGTACGCATCCACGCGATAGGCTTTCCCGTACAGTTTGCGCAGCCGCCGCGCTACCAGGAAACGGGTCGGCGCTTTGCTGCGCTGATGCGCGAGTTGGCCCGCAAGAACGGTGGCACATTCGTGGGGCTCAATGATTTTTACTGAAAGCAGGTTGGCAGTCGTCGTGAGCGGAGTACCATTGATTGGCCGGCCGTACGCGCGACCGGTACAAACAAGGCTGGGTTGGCACTGATGATCAGGTCCGTTGCGTCGACTGTTGTGGATTTCCTTGGAGCGCTTCGCGCCGTTCACCCGGCTCCTGCCCCGGCTGGCGGCGGCCTTGCCAGCGGGTTGAACCTGCGCGGTCGCCTGCCCCCACTCCTGCCTTTGCTGCTGACCAGCCTGCTCGCCGGCTGTGCGGCGAGCACCATCGTCATCGACGGTGACTACCCGTCGCCACTGGTCGGCAAGCTTCCCCTCACCGTTGGGGTCTACTACAGCGACGAACTGCGCAACTTCTCGTACACCGAAATCAACGACAATACCGGCGACGACGAGTACATCGTGCAGGGCGGTGCGTCGCAGCTGGAGCTGTTCAACACGCTGTTGCCGGCGCTGTTCGCCAAGGTGGTCGAACTGCCGTCGCCTGAGGCGGCCGACGCCGGGGTGGATGCCGTCTTCGTACCGTCCATCGCCGAATTCCAGCTGGGCCTGCCGCAGAAGACCAAGCTGAAGGTTTACGAGATCTGGATGAAGTACAACATGAAGCTGTCGAATCCGAATGGGGAGTACATCGCCGACTGGGTGATGACCGCCTACGGCAAGGCACCGCAGGAAAACCTGCAGACCGTGGATGCCGGCGTGCAGGGCGCTGCCGTCGTCGCCATGCGCGACCTCGCCGCCAGCTTCACTCTCGGCTTCAAGGACGTGCCGGAAGTCAACGAATGGTTGAAAGCCAACAACGTCGCTTTGGAGTGAGGTGTCCCATGCATCGTCTGTTGCCCGTGCTCTGCCTGCTGCTGCTGACCGCGTGTACCACGACGGAGATCGACGAATTCCGTCAGGCAACCACCAGCATCAGCGATGGCGAGTCCATCGTCATCCTGGGGCGACGCCAGAACAACAACTACGAGACCGAGGGCAACTTCGTCGAGTGCGTGGCCAACGTCGTGCAGAACGGTGAGAACGGCATTCGCGTGGTGCCGGAGCGCGAATTCCTCGATGCCATGTTTCCCTTCTTCGAGCCGCGAACGGCGCCGATGCGCACCAGCCACCTCAAGCAGCTGATGGAAGTCGACCAAGCCAAGCAGCGTCTGGCCGAGTACGGCATCGAATACATCGTGTGGCTGGACGGGCTAACCCGTCGCTCGGAGAGTTCCGGCACCATGTCCTGCACCATTGGTCCGGGGGGCGGCGGCTGCTTCGGCTTCGGCACCTGGACGGACGATTCCAATTTCGAGGCCGAGGTGTGGGACCTCGACACACTGGAGTCGGTCGGCTCGATCAGCACCGACGCCACCGGCCAGTCCTACATGCCCGCCGTCGTGGTGCCCATTCCGCTCATCGCCCGCGTGGAGGCCAACGCCTGCAGCGGCCTTGGCAACCAGTTGAAGCAATTTATCGGCGGCAACCCGGAAAGCGGTACCTGAAGCCGGCCCCCGCAGAGTCAGGCCATGTTCAGCTTTCGCTTCGTACAGTAGAACCATGAGAATTTCACTGCCCCTGCATGCATGTTCCCAGGCCCTCGGCGCGCTGCTGCTGGGCGGGGTCGTCGCCCTTGCCGGTTGTGCCTCCAACCCCACCGGCGGGTCCAACTTCGTGCTGATGTCGGAGAAGCGCGAACTGGAGGTCGGCAAGGAAGAGCATGAGAAACTCGTCAAGGACTCCCCCCTCTATCAGGATGCCAAGCTGCAGGCGTACGTGGAAAAGATCGGGCAGAAACTGGCGGCCATCTCGCATCGCCCGGACCTGACTTTCCACTTCACCATCATCGACAGCCCCGACATCAACGCCTTCGCGCTGCCCGGTGGCTACGTGTACGTCAACCGCGGCTTGCTCGACTACCTCACCAGCGAGGCGCAACTGGCGGCCGTGCTCGGCCACGAGATCGGCCACATCACGGCGCGGCATGCCGTGCGGCAGCAGACGGCGGCGCGCACCTCCAACGTGCTGTCGACCGCGGTAGCGGTCGCTTCCGTGGTGACCACCGGCACCTCCGTGCTCGGTGAAACCGCCAGCCTGTTCGGTGGCGCGCTCATCAGCGGCTACGGTCGTGACATGGAGCTGGAGGCGGATGCCCTAGGCGCCGAGTACCTGCTCAAGGCGGGCTATGACCCCAATGCCATGGTGGAAGTCATCGGCGTGCTGAAGAACCAGGAGGACTTCATGAAGAAGAACTCCAACAAGGGGCCTGCCTACCATGGCCTGTTCGCCACGCACCCCCGCAACGACACGCGTCTGCAGCAGGCTGTGGCCCAGAGCGCCACCATGCAGGGCGGCACGGTGCCTGAACTCGACAATGCCGCGTTTCGGGAGGCCACCACGGATCTGCTGGTGGGTCCTTCGCTGCAGAACATGACTGGCGCCGAAAGTCGCAACCGCTACTACCAGAAGCTGCTGGGCTACACGGTCGTGCTTCCGCCAGCGTGGACCATCGAAGAAACGACTACCACCATGACGGCCAGCGCTCCCGCCGGCAGCACAGGAACGTTCAAAGTAGAAACCCAGCGCCTGCAGCAAAACCTCGAGCCGCGCCTGTTCATCCGCGACAACCTCGGCATTGCCAACGTGCAACAGGCCGAGGAATTGCGGCAGTTCGGACTGCTGGGCTACACCGGTCTGCGTCCCGAAACGCAGGAACGCATCGCCGTGGTGTACTTCAACGGCCGCGCCTTCATCATGACCAGCGCTGCAGCCGACGAAGCGTCACAAAAGGCGCTGCTCGATAGCATCAAGAGCTTCCGCCCCATCGCCCGCAACGAGGGAGTGTTTGCCGACCCGCTGAAGATCACCTGGGTGCAGGCCGACGGTCGCCGCTGGGCGGATCTGGCCCGCAACAGCCGCCTGCCGGAGTCTCCGGAAGACATGCTGCGGCTCATGAACGGGGACTACCCGACCGGTGAACCCAAGCCCGGCGAGTGGATCAAGCTGGTCGACTGAGTCGGCCGCCCGCGTGAGTCACCGCTGCCCGCATTGCTTGCACGACGAGATCAGCACCGCCCAGAAGCTAGCCTCCCTGTGGTTGCGGCCGGCTACCTGCGAGCGCTGCGGACGGCATTCCTACCTACCGCTGCGCCATGCCGTCGCGGCGCTCTTCATCTGGGTCGGCAGCACCTGGGGGCTGATCATGGCGGCGCTCTTCACCGCCAACGCCATCTACCTCGTGGGCTCGACGGTAGCGGCGTTGTTCGCCGTGGACTTCTGCGTACTGCGGGCGCCGCTGCTCAAGCTGCAGTAACTGTACCGCGCCGGCGGCGCTTGATCGCCGAGCGTGCTTCGTTCGATAGTGCGCAGCCACCATCCAGCCAGGAGTCGCTGCATGCAAACCATCGTTATCACCGGGGCCAATCGTGGCATCGGTCTCGCCCTTGCCCAGGCCTTCCTGCGGGCCGGTGATCACGTGATCGCCGCCTGCCGTGCACCCGACGAGGCCGCGGCACTCGCTGCCCTCCGCAAAGCGGGACAGGGTCTGGAAATCCTGCCGCTGGAAGTGACCGACGCAAGCAGCATCAGTCGCTTCGCCGCCGAACTGCGCGGACGTCGTCTCGACGTACTCGTCAACAATGCCGGCGTGATGGGCGGTCCTCACCAGGAGTTGCGAGACATGGACTATGCCGCCTGGTTGCAGACGTTCGAGATCAACACGCTGGCGCCGTTCCACCTCAGCGTGCGCTTGCTCGACAGTCTGGAGCGTGCGCCACGCCCACGCATCGTCACGCTGTCCAGCCAGATGGGGGCCTTCGGTCGCGAGTTGGGCAGTGGCCGCTACGCCTATCGCAGCTCCAAGACAGCCGTCAGCAAGGTCATGCAGGTGCTGGCCAACGAACTGCGTCCGCGCGGCGTGATCGTCTGCCCCGTCCACCCGGGCTGGGTGAAAACCGACATGGGCGGGGCGTCTGCGGAGATCTCTGCCGAGGAGAGCGCTGCCGGTTTGCACCGACTCATCGATGGCCTGACGCTGGAACAGTCCGGCCGCTTCTGGACGTGGGACGGCCGCGAGCATGTGTGGTAATTTCGCCGCGCCTCTGCAGTTCCAACCGGTGATTCTTCGATGCTGACGCTCTATTACGCGCCCCACTCCTGTGCCCTTGCCTCCCACCTCGCACTCGAACACAGCGGTGCCGTCTACGAGGCGCGCCGTGTCGATCTCGCCAATGGCGAGCAGCGCTCGCCGGCCTACCTGCGCGTGAACCCCAAGGGTCGCGTGCCGGCCCTGATCGCCGAGCAAGGCGTGCTGACCGAAACCCCGGCAATCCTCGCCTACATCGCCCAGCGCTTCCCGCGCGCGCGGCTGGCGCCGCTCGACGACCCTTTCCTGTTCGCCGAAGCCCAGTCGTTCAACAGCTACCTCTGCTCCACCGTGCACGTGGCGCACGCGCACCGCTACCGCGGCCATCGCTGGGCAGACGATCCCGCGGCCATCGAGGCCATGCGCATCAAAGTGCCGCAGACCATGAAGGCCTGCTTCGACCAGATCGAAAACGACTTTTTCCGCGGGCCCTACGTGCTCGGTGAGCAATTCAGCATTTGCGACATGTACCTGTTCACCATCAGCCGCTGGCTGCCCGGCGATGACGTGGACGTGAACTGGTTCCCCAAGGTGGCCGACCTGCAGCGCCGCCTGCTCGCCGATGCCACGGTGCAAAAGGTGCTGGCAGCGCAATGAGCAGGAAATCCAATCTCGTACTGATCGGCATGCCCGGCTCGGGCAAGAGCACGATCGGCGTGATCCTGGCCAAGCGGACGTCCCACGACTTCGTCGACACCGATCTGGTGATCCAGCAGATGGAACAGCGCTCGCTGCAGGACATTCTCGACAAAGATGGCTACCTCGCGCTGCGCGAAACCGAGGCTCGTGTGCTGCAGAGTCTCGACCTCGACAACCATGTGATTTCCACCGGCGGCAGCGCCGTCTACAGCGACGCCGCCATGCAGCACCTCAAGCGCAAGGGTATCTGCATCTACCTCGACGTCAGCGTGGAAACGCTGCGCGCCCGCATCACCGACTACGACTCGCGCGGCATTGCCAAGCGGCCCGGCCAGAGCTTCGTCGACCTGTTCGAGGAACGTACGCGGCTGTATCGCCGCTATGCCGACATCACCATCAAGGCAGACGCGCTCAATCAGGATGATGTCTGCAGCGCCATTCTGGCGGCGCTGGCGGGGCAGTAGCCTGCTTGCCGGCACCGGCGTTTGTTCCGGCGCGAATGCCGCCGATTGTGCTACCGAAGGGAGTTCTGTTTAATCCGCCGCGATCCCGCGGAGACAGTTCCATGGCCCACTTTCCCAACACCCTGGCCTTTTCCGGCATCCTCAAGCCCCTGCGCTTCGAGGGCGACATCCTCGACATGGAACTGGAGGGAGTGATTCCCCCGGAACTGAATGGCACCTTTCACCGCGTGCACCCGGACCAGCAGTTCGCACCGAAATTCGACAACGACCAGTTCTTCAACGGCGACGGGCTGATCGCCCAGTTCCGTTTCCGCGGTGGCAAGGTGGATTTCAAGCAGCGCTATGCGCAGACCGACAAGTTCAAACTGGAGCGGGCGGCTGGCAGGGCCCTGTTCGGTGCCTACCGCAACCCCGCCACCGATGATCCGTCGGTGCAGGGCCGCATCCGTGGCACGGCCAACACCAACGCCTACGTCCACGGCGGCAAGCTGCTGGCGCTGAAGGAAGACAGCCCGGCGCTGGTGATGGACCCGCTGACGCTGGCCACCCACGGCTACACGGACTGGGGCGGCACCTGCCACAGCCAGACCTTCACCGCCCACCCCAAGACCGATCCCGTCACTGGCAACCTGGTCGCTTTCAGTTATGCGTCGAAGGGCCTGCTGACGCGGGACTGCACCTACATGGAGATCTCGCCGGCCGGCAAGCTGGTGCGCGAAGTGTGGTTCGAGGCGCCCTACTACTGCATGATGCACGACTTCGGCGTGACCGAAGACTACGCGGTGTTCCACATCGTGCCGAGCACCTCCACCTGGGACCGGCTGCGCGCCGGTCTGCCGCACTTTGGTTTCGATACCAAGCTGCCGGTCTATCTCGGCCTGCTGCCGCGGCAGGGCGATGCGAAGGACATGAAGTGGTTCAAGCACCCGAATCTGTTCTGCTCGCACGTGATGAACGCCTTCAATGACGGCAGCAAGGTGTACTTCGACACACCGGTTGCACGCAACAACATGTTCCCGTTCTTCCCCGACATCGACGGTGCACCCTACAAGCCGGAGGAAGCGAAGAGCTACATGACGCGCTGGACGGTCGACTACAACAGTCGTGGCGAGGACTTCGAGAAGGTGGAAAAGCTCACCAGTCTGATGGGCGAGTTCCCGCGCATCGACGATCGCTACGCCACCCGCAACCACCGCTACGGCTGGCTGCTGGTGATGGACCCCACGCTACCCTTCAACGGGCCCGGCGCCCGCGCCTCGGGCCTGCGCATGAATCATCTCGGTTTCATGGACCTGCATACCGGCCGACAGAGCACGTGGTTCTGCGGGCCGGATTGCCTGATCCAGGAACCCTGTTTCGTGCCGCGGTCGAAGCAGGCGCCGGAAGGCGCCGGCTATGTGGTGGCGCTGATCGACAACGTCGTGCTCAACTATTCCGAGCTTGGCGTGTTCGACGCGCAGGCGATCGAAAACGGTCCCATCGGTCGCGCCAAACTGCCCTTCCGCTTGCGGCAGGGTCTGCACGGCAACTGGACCGATGCCAGCGACCTGCCAGGCTGGCAGCAGTCGCTCGGCGGCCTCTGAGCGGGGCCGGCACACGGCGCTGACACCCGCACTCACAGCGCGTCGGCGTCCCGCGCCAGCCACCGCGCCGCCTGCCGCTCCACCAGACCTTTCGCCACCAGGTCCTTCAGGGCCTGGTCGAGGGTCTGCATGCCGTATTGAGCGCCGGTCTGGATGGCCGAGTAGAGCTGAGCCACCCGCGCCTCGCGCACGAGATTGCGGATGGCCGGCGTGGCCAGCATCAATTCGTGGGCGGCCACCCGCCCGCCACCGACCCGCTTCAGCAGCGTCTGCGCCACGACGGCCTGCAGCGACTCTGCCAGCATGCTGCGCACGACCGCTTTTTCTTCGGCCGGAAACACGTCGATGATGCGGTCGATGGTCTTGGCGGCAGACGCGGTATGCAGGGTGGTCAGTACCAGATGGCCGGTCTCCGCCGCCGTGAGTGCGAGCCGCACCGTCTCCAGATCGCGCAGTTCGCCGATGAGAATCACATCCGGATCCTCGCGCAGCGCGGCCCGCAGTGCTGCGGCAAAGCTGCGGGCGTGCCGCTCCACTTCACGCTGCGAAACCAGGCTGCGCTGGCTGCTGTGGACGAATTCGATGGGGTCTTCAATGGTCAGGATGTGGCGCTGCCGATGGGTATTGATGTGGTCGATCAGGGCGGCCAGCGTGGTGCTCTTGCCGGAACCGGTCGGCCCGGTGACGCAGACAAGGCCTCGCGGCAGGTCCGCAAGCTGCTGAAATACCGGGCCGAGGCCGAGTTGCGCCAGCGTCGGCACGGCGTCGGGGATGAGTCGAAACACCGCTGCGGCACCCCGGTCCTGCAGGAAGGTCGCCACGCGAAAGCGCCCGAGTCCCCGCAGGGCGAGCGAGAAGTCGGCGTCGAGGTCGCGCCGCTGGCGCTGCTGCTGTGCCTCGCTCATGACGTCGGCGAGCCCTTGCAGGACACACGCCTCGTCGAGCGGCGGCAGTGCCAGCCGGCACAGATCGCCGTCCACCCGCAGCCACGGGGGTTGCCCGGCCGACAAATGCAGGTCCGAAGCCCCGCGCTGTATAGCGACCTGCAGGAGTTCGCGGATGTTCATGGCTGCTCCCTGCTCCTATAATTCGCGGCCTTCCTGGCCTGTGTGCTGGCACCCACCCGCCCCCTCGACTGCCCATGACGGACTCGCACGCAATGCTGCAAGCCAATCTCGCCCGGGTGCGGGCGCGCATCGTGGAAGCCTGCCTGCAGTGTGGTCGAGACCCGGCCAGCGTGCAATTGATCGCCGTGAGCAAGACGCAGGATGCCGCTGCCGTGCGCAGTGCCCATGCCAACGGACAGCGCCACTTCGGCGAAAACTACCTGCAGGAGGCCCTGCAAAAGCAGGCGGCGCTGCAGGACTGTGAGATCGAATGGCACTTCATCGGGCCCATCCAGTCCAACAAGACGCGTGATATCGCGGCGCAGTTCGACTGGGTACACAGCGTGGATCGGGCCAAGGTGGCCGAGCGTCTCCAGCAGCAGCGGCCCGCCGGGCTGCCCCGGCTGCGCGTGCTCTTGCAGGTGAACCTCGAGGCCGAGCCTGGCAAGTCCGGTGTGGCGCCCGCCGAGCTGGAGGCGCTGGCCGCGGTGGTGGAGCACTGTGACCGCCTCGAACTCCGCGGGCTGATGGCGATTCCGGCTCCCACCCCCGATGTGGCGCGGCAACGGCAGTGCTTTCGGGCGCTGGCGGCAGCGGCCGCGCGCCTGCGCACCGCCGGCCATGCCGGGTGCCTCGAGCTTTCCATGGGCATGAGTGCCGACATGGAGGCCGCCATCGCCGAGGGAGCAACGATGGTGCGCATCGGTACCGACATTTTCGGCGCACGCGTCCGGCCAAAGTCGTAGGGTACAATCGGGCGATGCTCGCTTCTTCTCTCACCATTGGCTTCATCGGTGCCGGCAACATGGCCAGCGCCCTCATCGAGGGCCTGCTCGCCACGGGGCTCGGCGCCGACCGTCTGTTCGCCTCCGACCCCAGCCCGGACAAACGCGCCGCTCTGCAGGCCCGAGGCCTGCGGGTGTCTGCCGACAACGACGCCGTGCTGCGCGCCTCGGACGTGCTGATCCTTGCCGTGAAGCCGCAGGTGCTGGCCGGTGTGGTCGGCGCCCTGCATCCAGTCCTCGCCAGCAAGCCAGTGCTGCTGATCTCGGTGGCGGCGGGGGTCACCACGCAGCGGCTCGCCGACTGGACGCCTCCTGGGCAGGCCATCGTGCGCTGCATGCCGAACACACCGGCCCTGGTGCAGGCCGGTGCCACGGCCCTGTACGCCAACGCCAGCACCAGCGCGGCGCAGCGCGGGATCGCCACGGCGATCCTGCAGGCCGTGGGTCTGACCTGCTGGCTGGAGGACGAAGCGCAGATGGATGCCGTGACGGCGCTTTCCGGTTCCGGGCCAGCGTATTTCTTCCTCATGCTGGAGGCGCTGGAGGCCGCCGCCGTGCAGCTCGGGCTGCCGGCCCCGCTCGCGCGCCAGCTCGCCACGCAGACTGCCTTCGGGGCGGCCAAACTGGCCCTCGGCAGCGATGTCGACGCGGCCGAGCTGCGACGCCGGGTCACCTCCCCTGGGGGCACCACGGAAGCCGCCCTCAAGCAATTCGACGCCGATCACTTCCGCCACATCGTCGCGCGGGCCGTCGCCAAGGCGGCCGCCCGCTCGGCCGAACTCGCCAACGCCTGAACACCGGATATGACGCCATGGGCTCCGCCTTCGCCGAAGCATTGATCTTCATCGTCAGCAATCTCGGGGGGCTCTACCTGATCGCCGTCATGCTGCGTTTTCTGCTGCAGGCGGCCCGCGCAGACTTCTACAACCCCCTCTGCCAGACGATCGTGAAGGTGACGGCGCCACTGCGGAACCCGCTGCATAGGGTCATCCCCAGCTGGAAGCGGCTGGATCTGGCGTCGCTGGTCTTGGCGCTGCTGCTCAATGCCGCCTTCACTGCTGTCATGGTCTACGGCACGGGCAATGCCCTGTCCTTCGGCCAGCTAGTGAGCTGGGGGCTGGTCGGACTGCTGTCGCTCACTCTCGACATCTACTTCTACGCCATGCTGGTGGTGATCATCGCCAGCTTTTTCTCGCCGTTCAGTGGTCACCCGGTCCTGCTGCTCACTTACCAGCTGCTGCAGCCCTTCTACAAGATCGCCCATCGCATCCTGCCGCCGATGGGCGGGCTGGACCTGTCGCCGCTGCTGCTCATGCTGGTGATCAAGGTTGTGGAAATCCTGGTGGTCACGCCGCTGGCCAACGGGCTGAACGTGTTTCCGGCAGTCGTGATCGGGCTATGAGCACGGCTGCCGCCACGAGGGCCCTGCCCGCCGATTCGGTCGGATACGTGGTGCCCCAGAAGTTCCACTTCGACGAGCCGCTGCCACTGCGCAGTGGCCGCACGCTCGAGCACTACGACTTGATGGTGGAGACCTACGGCACACTCAACGCGGACCGCAGCAATGCCCTGCTGATCTGCCACGCGCTGAGCGGCGACCATCATGCTGCCGGCTATCACGATCCGTCCAACCCCAAGGAAAAGCCTGGTTGGTGGGACTGCTGTATCGGACCGGGGAAACCCTTCGACACCGATCGATTCTTCGTGGTGTGCCTGAACAACCTCGGCGGCTGCGCCGGTAGTACCGGACCGAGCTCGCTCAACCCCGATACCGGCAAGCCCTTCGGTCCCGACTTCCCGATCGTCACCGTACGTGACTGGGTCGCTGCGCAGGCGCGGCTGGCCGACCGGCTCGGCATCGACTGCTGGGCGGCGGTGATCGGGGGCAGTCTTGGCGGCATGCAGGTCATGCGCTGGGCGATTTCCCACCCCCAGCGACTGCGGCATGCCCTCATCATCGCTGCCGCTCCCAAGCTATCGGCGCAGAACATCGCCTTCAACGAGGTGGCACGGCAGTCCATCATGAGCGACCCGGACTTCCACCAGGGCCGCTACTACGACTTCGGCACCTACCCCAAGCGCGGTGTGACGCTGGCGCGCATGGTGGGCCACATCACCTACCTGTCGGACACCTCGCTGCGCGAGAAATTCGGCAAGGCCGGCCGCGACAGCAACTTCGGCCGCGACCTGCGCGACGGACGCCTGAGCTTCGGGTTCGACGTGGATTTCCAGGTGCAGAGCTACCTGCAGTATAAGGGCGAAACCTTCTCCAGCCGCTTCGATGCCAACAGCTACCTGCTGATGACCAAGGCGCTCGACTACTTCGACCCCACCGTTGACTACGACGGCGATCTCAGCCGCGCCTTTACCTCCAGCACCTGCAAGTTCCTCGTCATCTCCTTTACCAGCGACTGGCGGTTTGCACCGGAGCGCTCGCGCGAGATCGTCGACGCCCTGTTGAAGGCGCGCAAGGAAGTCAGCTACCTGGAGATCGAAGCCGCCGAGGGGCACGATTCGTTCCTGCTGCCCATCCCCCGCTACATGCAGACCCTGCACGCCTACCTCGGCCGCGTGGCCGCCGAGTGTGCCGGAGGCACGCCATGATGCTGCGTGCAGACCTGCTGCTGATCCAGGACTGGATAGCGCCGGGCAGCCGCGTACTGGACCTCGGCTGCGGCGACGGCACCTTCCTCGCCCACCTCAAGGCCACCAAGGGTGTGCGCGACTGTGGCCTCGAAATCGACGCTGGCAACATCCTCAAGTGCCTGCAGGCCGGCGTGAACGTCATCGAGCAGGACATGGACAAGGGCCTGCGCAATTTCGAGAGCGGCAGCTTCGACACCGTCGTGCTGGCCCACACGCTGCAGGCGCTGCACCGCCCCGACGAGATCGTCGAGGAGATGCTGCGCGTGGGGCGCAACTGCATCCTCACCTTCCCCAACTTCGCTTACTGGCGGCACCGCCTGTCGCTGGTCACCAACGGTCGCATGCCGAAGTCCCCGCAGCTGCCGCACGAGTGGTACGACACGCCCAACCTGCACCACTGCACGATCAGCGATTTCGACCAGCTGTGCCGCAGCCGCCGTATCCGGCTAGTGCAGCGCACCGTGGTCGACGATGATCACCGCTCCACCTGGCCCATGCGACTGTGGCCGAACCTGTTCGGTATCAACGCGATCTACCACATCACCCGCTGAGGTCTGCATGCCCCTGCTGTC
>CANGUU010000004.1 GCA_947457195.1 Gammaproteobacteria bacterium | reverse complement strand
TTAACGCCCGGACTGGCGAGGTGGTCTGGGAGAAACCCGTGGCCGACTACAAGACCGGCTACTACATGACCATGGCGCCCCTGGCGGCCAACGGCAAGATCATGGTGGGTGTGTCGGGCGGGGAGCGGGGTATCCGCGGTTTCGTGGCCGCGCTCGACGCCAACAGCGGCGAGGAAGTCTGGAGAACGCACACCATACCGGCGCCGGGCGAACCCAACAGCGAGTCCTGGCCCGGCGAGACCTGGAAGACCGGCGGGGCTCCCGTGTGGGTCACCGGCAACTACGATCCGGAGCTCAACCTCAGCTACTGGGGTACCGGTAATGCCGGCCCCTGGGTCGGTGACGCGCGTCCCGGCGACAACCTCTATGCCAACTCCGTGCTCGCGCTCGACGTGGATACTGGCGCCCTCAAGGGCTACCACCAATACCACTGGAATGATTCGTGGGACTGGGACGAGGTCTCGCCGCCCATCCTGATGGATGTCACCCGCAACGGGCGTACCTTCCCGGGACTGGTGCACGCCGGGCGCAACGGCTACCTGTGGGTACTGGAGCGTGCCGCCGACGGTATCCGCTACGTGGATGCCAAGCCCTTCGTATACCAGAACGTATTCGCGTCGCTGGATCCGCAGAGCGGGCGCCCGACCTACAACGAAGACGCCAAACCGGCTCTCGGCAAGCCCGGCACCTTCTGTCCGTCGCTTTCCGGAGGCAAGAACTGGACGCCGGCCGCCTACAGCCCGCAGACCGGGCTGCTCTACATTCCTGCCAACGAAAACTACTGCTCGACCTTCGCCGGCACGCCCGTGGAGTACCGTCCGGGGCAGAACTACACCGGTACCACGGCCAGCAGTGCCAACCTGCGGGAAGGCGCCGACCATGTCGGCGAATTGCAGGCGTGGAACGTCAACACCGGCGAAAAAGTCTGGACCCATGACTTCGACATGGCCAACTGGGGCCCCGTGCTGGCCACGGGCGGCGGCCTGGTATTCAGCGGTGGCACGGCTGACCGTTTCTTCCGCGCCTTCGATGCGCGTACCGGAGAGGTGCTCTGGCAACAGCGGCTCAATTCCGGCATCACGGGCGTACCGACCACCTATGAAGTCGACGGCGTGCAGTACGTGGCCATCCAGTCCGGTTGGGGTGTCGACGCCATGCGCATGCAGGCCCGCATCGACGCCCTGCAGGGACGCAGTACGGTCGTGCCACAGGGTGGGGTGGTCTGGGTGTTTGCGCTGGAAACTGACTAGCGCTGTTAGCGAAGCCGCGGCGTGGCGCCACAGCACTGTGGCGACGGCTCTGCGGTGGCAACGCCTGCCGGCGCTCGTGGCGCCGGCAGGCACTTTGGGAACCGTGCGCTGCTAGAAGTTTGCTCGCAGCGTCACGAAGTAGCGACGTCCGAAGATGTCGTAGTCCTGCGGTGTGACCTGGTTGGCACCTGCCACGGTCGGTGGCCCTCGGTCGAACAGGTTGGTGATGTCCAGCGACACCGTCCACGACGCACCGCTGTCCAGCTCTCCCGAATAGCCGAGCTGCATGTTGGTGAAGTTGCCGGAGGCCACCGTGTTGTCGTCGACATCCACACCCTGCACCCACAGCCGGTTCAGTCCGACGTCACCGATGTAGCGCTGCTGCAACTGCACGGAGTAGGGACCCACACCGTAGTTTAGCGTGGCGATCCCGTTGAGCTCCGGATTGCCCAGCCAGCCACTGATGTCGAACTTCGGAATGCCAAACGGGGTGTCCGAGCGCTCTGCCACGTAGCCAGCCAGGGTACGGAACGACAGCGTTTCCTGCTCAGAGGCGAAGAAATCCGGTTCGATCCGATAAGCGAACTCGTAGTCGATACCGCGTACTCGCGCCTGCGCTACGTTGAGGAACACATCGAAGATCCTGCCGATGTTGCCCTGATCCTTGCGGATCTGACCGCACAGGGACTGATTGCCGGCAAAGCACTCATTGACGATGCGTTGGGCCCCGAGCTGGGCGATCGAATCACTGACCTTCACGTCGTACCAGTCGGCCGACAGGCTGGCACCCTGCAGCCAGCTCGGCTGGTACACGAATCCGGCCACCAGTGTGTCGGCATTTTCGGGCGAAAGCGCCTCATTGCCGCCCGAGGTGATGGTGGTCTGGTAGGTCGAGTTGTTCTGGAACGGGTCGATGATGTTGGTACCGGTGCTCTGGGTATCGAAGCGCTCGGAGAAAGTCGCCTCGCGGATGTCGCGCGACTTGGTGAAGCGCAGCCGCAGATCCTCGAAAACCTGCACGTCCAGACCCAACTTCCAGGAATCCAGTGAGTCATCGAGGTTCGAATAGTTGCTCTGCCGCACCGCCACGCTGCCGCCCACCACCTGCTGACCAGACTCGGACTCCCAGATTGGAATGTTGACCTCGCCGAACCACTCCCAGACGTCATAGAGGCCCGAGACATCCGGTACCGTCGAGCGGGCGTGCAGGTTGGCGCTGCCCGCCGTGTAGCCCCCGGGAATACCGCGAATACCAAGGGCGGGCGCATTGAGCGGTGGGCCTAGCTGGTCGATGTCACGCGGCAGCGCATACTCGTAGAAATCCTGCTCACGCCAGGTGAGACCGGCGGCAAAGTTGATCGCACCGTAACCCCAGCCCTCGTAGGCATCGCCCTGCAACAGAATCTCACCGAAATCCTGGGCGACGATGCCCTGGCCCATCTTCGGCGTGTTCATGTAGTTCTTGGCGGCTTGGGTATTCGTTCCCACGCCCATGATATTGAGCGGCACACAGTCCTCGATCGTGCGATCGAGACCGATGGGAGATTCGAGCGGGGCCGTGGTGATTCGACCGGCCGTCCCGCCGGGCACACCGCCCGGGGAGGCCAGACGGCCCGCGACCGACGCCTTTAGCTGCTCACGCGTCGGGTTGAAGAGTTGTACGTTGCAGACGATTTCACCGGTACCTGGTTTGCGGACGGCATCGAGCGCCAGATAGGTACGGTCAACGCGCTGCTCATTGAAGATGCCAGTGCGACGGTGCGACTCGCCGGACTGCCAGGACGCACGCAGCCTCCAGTCGTTGGGCAGCGTGTAGTTGAAACCGGTCGACCAGGCCCAAGTGCCGAAAACACCCGATTCTTCGTTGCCGCCCTCGAGATTGTTGGGCGTAAGCGGCGCCTCCTGCTTCCAGATCTGCAGCACATTGACGTTGGCACGGTCCATAGCCTCGGCCACGACAGGCGGCATGAAGGCATTTTCGCGGAACAGCGTGCCGGTCCAGTTGCCGGTGAACGTGACACCCCCGAGGTTTGACGTGGTGCGGGATTCCGAGCGTCCCGCCATGGCCTGCACGAAACCTTCCAGATTGTCGGTGAAGTCGTATTTGGCGCCCACGAAGCCGGAACGGTTGACCACTTCGTTGCCACTGATGCCGTTACGCGCCCGCATGTACTCCTTGTACTCGGGGTTTTCGCAGTCGCCACCCATGGTGGCGGTGGAACCTGGCGCACCCGGACGGGCATAGATCGGCGACCGAATGAAGTTGCGCACGCCCTTGCCATCGTCCGTCATGACCATGCCATTGAGAGCAAAACTGGTGAGTGCCGTCGTGACCGAGGTGCTGTTGTTAACGCGCGACCAGAGCATGCCACCCGGCGCACGATCGGTTGGCGATACGCACTCCACGGTCAGGCGCTGTGGTACTTTGGAGCTTGGCGTCCAGGCCGGGTTGGTCACGTGACCGATGTTTCTGTACCAGTCCGTGCCCGCCTGCACATCCGCCGCGATGCGATTGATCTGCGACACTTCGTTGGAGTTGAAGGATCCGATGATGTTGAAGCGGTCGCCGATGTTGGTACCGCCAGCCACTTCCACCGAATAGCGATTGCCATCCCCCCAGGCCGTGCGTCCGGCACCCACATTGAATTTGAAGCCCTGGAATTCGCGGTCGAGGATGAAGTTCACGACACCGCCGAGCGCGTCGGCTCCGTAGGCGGCTGAGGCTCCGCCAGTGACCGTATCGACCGAACGCATCAGCGCGGTCGGCATCATGTCGACGTTGACCGAACCACGCTTGTCGGCCGGCGGCAACCGGGAACCGTCCAGCAGGATCAGCGTGCGGTTGGTACCGAGGTTACGCATGTTGAGGTAACTGCCACCCGCTTGGGCGAACAGCGTGCCGCTACCACGCTGAGAGCTCAGCGTGTTGAAGAACTGCGGCAGCTGCGACATTTGCTCCACCGTGCTGGCGCCGGGGTTGAAGGAGTTCAACTCCGAGATGGTCACGACGGTGACCGGCACCGGTGTCGCCATACCGCTGGTCATGCGCACGCGTGAGCCGGTGACGCTGATCTCCTCCACCCCAGCCTGCTGGGCCTGCGCCAACGGCATGCCGAGCAAGGTCGCTGCAATCGAAGTGGCCAGTATCTTGCGTCTGTGACTGCTGCCACTGGGTGGCTTTTTGTTGTGGTTCATGGGTCCCCCTCTTCAGGTCTCTAGGTTGTCAGGCATTACATGACTTGATGATTCTTGATCTTGCTCGCCACGGCATGCCGTCTCGGTGGCCGGGCCTTCGACCCCTCGCGGCTGAACGCTGTGGTCCAGCTTTAACTCAGGCACGACCCTCCGTGCGCCGGAATTGCTTCCAGCCATGTCAACGTACGGATTTGGACTGCGCTGTTACTCGAACAAGTTCGCTTTCTGCACCCGACTCAGCCACTCGGCCAACCGCTCCATGTCCGGATCGTTCGGCAGGTGGGCGCCGCGGGCGCGCATTTCCAGCAGCAGCACGCGCCAGCGGTCGAGCGAGCCACGGGTTTCGTAGACACGATCGAGCTCATGGCATTCGGTGCACACGCCATCCAGCTGCTGGCGGCCCTGCTCGTCGTCGTAAAAGCTGTCGAGCTCGGGCGGGATGTACTTGCGAGGGAACGGCGTCCCTTCCGGACCAAAATCCTTGGCCAGATAGTCGAGCAACAGCGCTTCGTCCGTGGCCGACATCGCCTTGACCGGATGGTTCACGTGCCGATCCCGCAGCAGATCCTGCCAGCGCTCGCGACTGAGAGCATGGAAGGCATAGTCATCTATACCGTGACATGACACGCAGTTTTTCAGGATCACATTGCGCAGCGGCCCCTCGGGCAGCGGCACCTGCGGCCGCGTCACCCTCGCCTGCGACAGCGCCAACGCGGATGCCAGCAGCAATGCCGTGGCAACCGCAGACTTCACCAACAATCCCCTCATCTACTGTCCTCTCTCCGGAAGGCTGGGGCCGCTCGTAGCGGCCCACGAATTATGCGATTTCGAGCGGCTTGGTACCGCCGTTGAAGGTGGGCACGTCGATACCGTACAGATGCAGCAGGGACAGCAGCATGTTGGATGTGCGCTCGACGTTGTCCGGGTAGGAAATGTGCCGATTGCCCTTGAAGGTGCCATCGATGCCGCCCGCCAGAATGACCGGAACTTTCTCGTGCGCGTGGCGGTGCGAGTTGCCCATGTTGCTGCCCTTGTAGATCAGCACGTTGTCGAGAGCCGTCCCTTCGATGTCCTGGATCTTGCTCAGCTTGTCGAGGAAATAGGCCAGGTTGGCGACGTGATAACGGTTCACCTTGGCATAGTTCGCAATGTTGGCCGGAACATCGCCGTGATGCGAAGTGCCGTGCCAGCCACCAGTGAAACCCGACTCCGGGTGCGTGATCGACGACAGGTCCCGACCCAGCATGAAGGTCGCTGAACGGGTGATGTCCCCTTCGAAAGCCAGTGCCATGAGGTCGTACATCAATTTGAAATGGACGTCCTTGCTCTGTGGCAGCCCGAACGGCACTTCCTCGGTCGGCTCGGCCACGGAGTTGTTCATGGCGATGTGGATGCGACGCTCCAGTTCACGGATGTTTTCCAGGTAGGTGTCGAGCTTGAGCTGATCACCGGACGCCAGCTGACGCTTGAGGCCCGGAATCTTTTCGGCCACCGAGTCGAGCACGCTGGCGTTGTATTCGCGACCGCGCTGCCGCTCTTCGGCGCTCGCCCCGTCACCGAACAGCCGCTCGAACGCCACGCGCGGATTGATTTCAGTCGGCAGTGGCTGGGTCGGTGAAACCCAGGACATGGAGTTGGTGTAGGCGCAGCTGAAGCCCCAGTTGCAGTTACCGTAGTTGCCTGCATCTTCAACACCCAGCTGGATGGAGCCAAGGATGGTATCGCTGCCGAAGCGCTTGGCGATGACCTGGTCTATCGTTTCGCCCAGGAAGGGGCTGACGGCGTTGCGACGCGGACGCGCGCCGGAGAGAAACACGGCACCCCGGGCGTGGTTGCCGCCGGGCTCTTCCTCGGTGGAAAACGCTTCAGGTACATCGAGACCGCTGATCAGCACGATGTGCTTGCGGAAGGGTTCCAAAGGTTTGGTGATGTAGGAGAACTCGAAGTCCGAGCCGGTCTGCAGCGGTGACCAGTAACCGGGCGCTGCCCCGTGCGGATGCCAGATCCCCACGAAGCGCTTGGGACGCAGCTGCTCGGCCGCCTTGGCCATGGGCACCATGGCGGGGATCATCGCGTCGAGCATCGGCAACGCGATTGCGGCACCGGCGGCGCGTAGCAACGCCCTACGATCGAGACTCTTCTTGCTGATGAAATTCATGACTGCTTCCCCCCCAGGTTGAACGGCAGCATATGGTGCATTGAAAACGTGGAACCACTGGAATATCGGACTGAGTATTTCATTCGAGGGACGCTGTGGTTTGCGCGGCGTCCGGTACTTCCTTGACGCGCATCTGGAACGGCTCGCTCAGCACGATGTTCAGCAGCACGTCGGAGAAGCGGTACTGCGATGCTTCAGAATCCTTGACGATGCGCCGCACGACCGGCATGTCGTAGTACTCCGTGCCGCGTCCCATCGCATAGCTGAGCAGTTTCTCTGTCATGAAGCGGGAGAACTGCGGGGCATATGACTTGAGTGTGTTGCGCAGGTCGGCCACGCTGTTGGCCTCAGTGCCATCCCACAGTTCCACCTTGGTGTCGAGCGGTACGGCTAGCCCATCGCCTTTACGGGGATGGCCTTCGGCGACTCGCCAGCTACCGTCGGCGTCGAAGTTTTCCAGCACGAAGCCGATGGGGTCCATCATGCGGTGGCAAGAAGCACAGGTCGGATCGGCACGATGCAGGGTCATCTGGTCACGCAGGGTTTTGATCACCAGCTCGCCACCGGTAGTATCTTCCAGTGCCGGCACATTCGGCGGCGGCTCCGGAGGCACGGTACCAAGAATGTTTTCCAGCACCCACACGCCACGCTTGACCGGCGACGTGCGGAAATTCTGGGTGAAGGTCATGGCCAGGAAGCTGCCCTTGCCGAGAATGCCGCGACGATGGTCGAACTCCGGGGCCAGTTCGACGCGACGGTAGTGCGAGCCAAAGACATTCGGAATGTCGTAGTGCTTGGCCAGCCGCTCGTTCAGGAAGGTGTAGTTGCCGTCAATGAGATCCAGCAGGCTGCGATCCTCGCGAATGATGCTCTCCCAGAACAACTCCGACTCTCGCTGGAAGCTGACGCGCAGTTCGTTGTCCCAGTTGGGGTAGAAGATACCGTCCGGAGCGGTGGTCGGCAAATTGCGCAGGTACAGGTACTGCTGACCGAAATTGGTGACGAGTGCCTGTGAGCGCGGATCCGCCAGCATGCGCTTGACCTGCTGTTCCAGTACCTGTGGATCACTCAACTTGTTTTCGCTGGCCAGCTGCAGCAGCTCTTCGTCGGGTATGCTGCTCCACAGGAAAAACGACAGGCGCGAGGCGAGCTCCAGATCGGCGATGCGGTAGGACTCACCGGGCTTGACGTCCTCGGGCTCTACTTCCAGGCGCACGAGAAACTCCGGGTCGGCCAGCAGGCGGCGAAGTGCCAGCTCGATGCCCTCTGCGAAGCCACCCTTCTGCACGCCGGTATGGAAGAAATCCATGAGTACGTCGAGGTCATCGGCCTTCATGGGCCGCCGGTAAGCCTTGGTTACCAGCGGCGACAGAATCTGGCGCGCGCAGCGATCGAATTCGTCGGTGCTGGCGGGACGGCAGGTCATGACTTTCTGGACGCTCGGAGAATCTTCGGGGCGAGTTGCATCGAAGGGACCGGAAATCTTCAGCAGACCAATCACGGGTGGGTACTGCACCTGCGGCATCTTCTCGTTCTCGATGGACTTGCGGTCGTACTGGCGCACCAGATCCAGTGGGGGACGGTAATCGGTTTCGATGAAGGTGGCGCCGACCAGCCGGGTACCGGCCTTGACCGGCAGCGTCACATCCAGCGAACCATCACGATCGCCCCCCATGCCGACGTTGAGGCCCATGTTCTCGTACTTGAAGAGCTGCACCCTTTCGCCATCGATGCTGAGCTCCAACTCCTCACCAGGAATGAACGCCCCCACGCCGAAGTTCTGGATGTGGAACGTGTAGTTGCCGTCGGCGAGAAAGTTGTGGCGAACGGCCATGCCACCGCGCGTGCCGATCGGCATACCTTCCAGCTGGTAGTTCTGCGAAGCGTCGCCGTGCTCGATGTAGGTGGCTTCGGTTGGCGTGTTCCAGAATCCGACCGCCATTTTCGATACGCGCGCGGCTGCGGTGGCATAGGCTTCCAGAAGGGTTGGCGACAGGGTGAGGGACCCGGCGATATTGTCAAAACCACGCGCTGAGGTATCGGCTGGCAGCAAGGAGGACACGTCAATGTCGAGCCCGAGCAGATCACGGACGGCATTGGCATATTCGGTGCGATTCAAACGGTGCAGGACCACGGAACCCGGGTTGACCGGAGCGGTCTGATCGATGGAGGTTTCCAGCCATTCAGTCATAGCCATGTAGTCACTGCGCGGTGGCCGCTCCTTGCCCGGGGGCGGCATGACGCCAGCACGCAGACGACGGATGGCTCGCTCCCACTCGGCAGCATGCTCGTGGACGGGCGCATCGAGAATGCTCTCGATATCCAGACCACCGGCGTAGTCATCGGGGTTGTGGCACTCGCCGCAGTACTGTTTCAGCGCCTGCTTCTGGGCGGCTTCAGAGCCTGACTGGGCTTGGGCAACGAAACTCGCACCCACCGTCACTGCTACCAGCAAACCGCGCGCCGCTCTGGACTGCACCTTCATTCGAACCCCCTCTTGCCTGACTGCCTGCCGCTTGTGACCGACGCTTCGGGACGCTTGAGCGCTGAGCCCGAACCGTTCGGTTTTGATGATTTTCTGCGAGTGCGATTCGCAGCGACTCGATCCGCTTCGCGCAGGTGGCTTGCCGAACCGACTGGTACGAAGAACCTGCTAATTACCGAGTGCGGCGTGATCCTAGGTGGCACGGTCCAAATGAGTCAATTCTTTTGTGTTTATGGAAGTCGACGGGGCACCCGACAAAACGCGAATAAACGAGCGCCTTGTGTCTTGAGGTACGATTCCGGCACAGTACGGCACCAAAGCCGAGCGCTCGCGCGCGACGATGAACATCCCATTTACGCTTTCCAAAACAGGAGCTGTTCCATGCAATTTCGCAAATCACTGATCACTACCATGGTGACGCAGTTATTCGTTTGCGCGGGTTTTTCTGCGGCCTACGCAGGGCCCATCGCCGATGCCGCACAAAAAAATGATCTCGAGACCGTGCGGGGTTTACTGCTTGAAAAGCTCGATGTGAATGAGCCGCAGGTCGACGGCACGACCGCGCTGCACTTTGCCTCCCAGGCCGACGACCTCGAGATGGCCAAGCTGCTCATCGACGCCGGTGCTGATGCCTCGGCACGCAACCGGGTCGGCGCGCCCCCCATCCTGTCCGCTGCCATCAACGGCAGTGAGCAGATGCTGAACCTGCTGCTTAAGGCGGGCGCTGATCCCAACCAGACGGTGAGCGCCACGGGCGACACGCCTCTGATGCTCGCTGCGCGTACCGGCGTCGCTGCCGCCGTAAAGACACTCATGGACGCCGGGGCAGACGTAAACGCCGCCGAAGGTTGGGGCAAGACGACACCACTCATGTGGGCCGTGGCCCAGAACCAGGTGGACGTTGCGCACCTGCTCATCGCCGCTGGCGCCAATGTGGAAGCTCGCTCCGTCTATGTGCCACCGGACACGGGTCGCGGCTTTGCAGGCGCGCTGCCACGGGAACGCAGACCGGAGGAGGTCGGCGCTGTGGTGTATGCCAGTGGCGAATTGACTCCGCTGCTCATCGCCGCGCGCGATGGCCACCTCGAGAGTGTGAAATTGCTGGTGGAGGCCGGCGCTGATATCAACGCCTTGGCTGCCGACGGCAAGAATGCGCTCGGGCTTGCGCTCTTCAATGGCGGCTACGCCATAGCCGACTACCTGATCGAGGCCGGCATCGACATCAACCAGGCTGATGCCCAGCGCTTCACCCCGCTCTTCTGGGCAGTCGACCGCCGCAACATGGAAACCGCCCCCAACTTTCCCTGGGTGATCACCGAAGATCCCCTGCCACTTATCAAGAAACTACTCGATCGTGGTGCGAACCCGAACTGGGTGGTCAACAACACCCCGATGGCCCGCATGCGAGGCGGCTCACCGCGCATCGTTTTTGCGACCGCCATCATGCGCGCCGCATTCTCGGGCGATCTCGAACTTGTACGCTTGTTGCTTGATTACGGCGCCGATCCTCATATCAAGTCGAGCGACAACGAAACCACGCTTGCCGCCGCCGCCGGCTTGGGCTGGGTACACGGGTTCCACAAAGAGCGTACCCGAGAAGAGCGTCTTGAAATCGTCAAGATCCTGGTGGACATGGGCAGCGACGTGAACTGGCAGGACAACTATGGCATCTCCCCGCTCATGGTGGCTGGCAATCTGGGTGAAGTACCGATCATCCAGTACCTCATCGACCAAGGCGCAGACCTCGGTGCCTACGATCTAGGCAAGAAAAACGACGGCGCCTTCGGCGCGAGCATTGAACCCTTGATGCCGATCGACTATGCAATCGGCGTCGGCACCTTCCGACCAAACAATGCCATCGTATTCAACGAAGACGCCTACAACCTGATGCTGGGCATCATGAAGGAGCGCGGCATTGCGCACACCACCTCGGAGTGCACCTTGCGAGGCTTCACCTGCGCTGCGACCGACATGGACCCGCGTGCTGCCCTGCCGATCACCATCGTCGAAGCGCGTGCCCGCCAGACCGGACATCAGGTCGATGATGTGGCCAATTTTTCCGGGTTGGAAGTGAAGAATACGGAAGCCCCCGCCCCCAAGGGCGACGGCGGCGCTGATCCGTTCGGCAGCTTTGGCCAGGGCAATTAGGCAGCCGCAGCTGTGCTTCCAGCCGCAGCGTGGCGCAGTAGCTGCGCCACCAGCCACTGGACCCCACCATCACTGTGACGGGCACTGTGGTACTGAAGCACTTCGCGCAGCGGTGGCACCGCCAGCGGCAGAGGCAGCGTAGCCAGCGGCAGACGCGAGGTCATTGCACTCGCCACCTGCTCGGTGGTCACCGCGATGCGCTGCGAACCCGGCAACATCCATAGCACCTCCAGGAGGGAGTACGGCAGCAGATCGACTTTCCAGCATCGATTGATTTCCTGCCAAACTCCATCCCCCAGCGAGGACGCCTGCTCCGCCGCTGCAACCAGCGCCGACTGTGCGGGAAGACCAGCCTCTGACAGGGCCGTAGAGAACAGGGGATTACGCGCGCAGCCGAGGCATACGTAGCCGTGCTCGAACACCAACCGCTGCGGATGATCAGGTCGCGCGCGCGCCTGCTGAACCAGTAAAACATCCAATTCACCACTGTCGAGCGCCCGTGCGGAATCCGGGGTGAGGTGGCGAACATCGAATCGGAGCCCGGGAGCACTGCGCTCCAGCTCCGCCACCAAGGGCAGAAGGAATGTAAGCAGGAGATGGTCAGGCGCAGCCAGACGAAAAACACGTTGCGACGTCGCTGGCTCGAAGATCGTCGACGCTGCTATCAGGTCGTTGATGTCGGCGAGAGTCCGCTGCACGAGGGGCGATATGCTGAGTGCATGCGCCGTCGGCAGCATCTTCTTGCCATGCATGACGAGGATGTCGTCGTTGAAGTACTCACGCAGGCGACTGAGCGCCGAACTGACCGCGGGCTGGCTCAGGTTCAGCTGCTCTGCCGCACGAGACACGCTGTGCTCGCGCAGCAAAGCATCAAGTACCACCAACAAATTGAGATCGAGCCGTTTGAACCTCATGTTTATTGCATCTCACCGCGAGTTGACTGACAGTGTTGCCAATTCTTTTTTCCGATTTGGCGGGATCCATCTAACGACTCTATCGGTCGTCCCGAACCGCGCCATGACACGCTCGACATCCAATTGACGCCGGGTCCTGCAAAACAGGCAAAAGAGAGCCCTTCTGCTGTCGCAGCCTAAAAAAGCTTGGCAACAGCACACCCCTTGGCGTGGACAGAGAACACCGGATTCCGGTAAGAATTTCCCCAACTGCGATAAGATTTCCGAGTATTTTTTGTCTGCGATTCCAGACATCCAGCGAACTGGCTCGGGCTTGTTTTGCTTTGTAGTGTGGGCCGAGCAAAAAAGAACGTGAATAGCATTTTCCGGCACAAACATGTATTTTTCTGGCATGCCGTTGGACTGGCAATTTGCAGGTTGCAAGTACCACCATACTGCCGATCAACTCGCCCACCACTGAACACCCCATGTCGTTTCGCCCGCTGAACCTGAGCTCACCCGATCCCTTCATAGCAGGCTGGTACCTCGACGACGACGCGTTGTGCGAAGCGCTCATCGACTACCATCGCAGCTCCGACGACAAGCATGATGGACTCATGTCGGGGTCTGATGGCGGTGGCAGGGTCGACAAGAGCGCCAAGGACAGTACCGACGTCACCCTGCCTGCCTGCGAGCTGGCGGGGCGCTACCTGCGCAAACTCGCGGCAGTCACGCGTGAGTACATTGCCCGCTACCCGTTCAGCAACAAGCTCGTCCCGTGGGGCGTCATCGAACCCATGGCCATCCAGCATTACCGGCCCGGGGGTGGCTACAAGGTCTGGCACTTCGAGCGCGACAACCGCAGTGAACTCATTGCTCGCCGGCATCTCGCCTTCATGACCTATCTCAATACGGTGGAAGAAGGTGGTGGCACGCTGTTCCTGCATCAGAATCTGCGAATCAAGGCCGAAAAAGGCCTCACATTGGTCTGGCCGGCGGAATGGACCCATACCCACCGAGGTGAGGTGTCGGCGACCGAAGAGAAGTACATCATCACCGGCTGGTTCAGTACTTACACCCTGGCCGAGTACAAGGAGCGGCAGCTGCGTAGCGGCAAGCCCGCTCCGACCTGAGCACTGCACGCAAGGAGCGGGCAATTCATGAAGAAGATCGTTGTTCTGGGAGGGGGAACCGCTGGCTGGCTCACCGCGCTGCTGACTCGCGAATTCCATCCGGAGCTCGATATCACCCTGGTGGAGAGCGAAGAGATAGGCATCCTCGGCGCGGGTGAGGGAACGGTGCCGCACTTTGTGGAGCTCATCGATTTCCTGCGAATTCCGGTTTCGGCCCTCGTGCGGGAGTGCAGCGCCACCCTCAAGATCGGTATCCGTTTCACCAACTGGAACGGTGACGGCACCTCGTACTTCCACGACTTCGCCGCCAAGACCGAGTTGGAGGAGTGGGCCTTTGACGACAATTTCCGCTACAACAAACTGGTGACCCATCTCGTCGGCAAGGGGGTGCATCTCGATACCGTCAACTTCTATGCACGTCTGGCCGACGAGTGGAAGGTGCCCTTCGTTCTCAATGATCTCAACGACGTGCTGCTGAACGACTACCGCGACCCCATTGCAGCCGTCCAGCACCTCGGCAACTTTGCACTGCATTTCGATGCACGTCTGCTGGCTGCGTTTTTGGGACGGCTGTCAAGACAGCAGCGGCGCATCAGTCGTGTGGAGGGTCGGTTTTCCCACGTCAGCACGGACGACGGTGGCAACATCACGGGCATTCATCTGCAAGGTGGCGGCGTGGTTCCTTGTGACTTTGTGTTTGACTGCTCCGGCTTTGCGAGACTGCTGCTCGGCAAGCACTTCGGTCAGAAATGGATCGATTACAAACAGCACCTGCCGCTCGACACGGCACTGCCTTTCTTCGTTCCGCATGACGGCCGCAATTTCCCGCCGTACACGGAGGCCACGGCCATGAAGTATGGCTGGATGTGGCGTATTCCCGTGCAGAACCGCTATGGCTGTGGCTATGTGTTCGATTCGTCCTACATCAACGAGGAGCAAGCCAGGCAGGAAGTCGAAACCCTGCTGGGGCACCCGATCGATCCACCCAAGGTCTTCAAGTTCAGCGCCGGTACATTCGAGAACACCGTGGTGAAGAATTGCTATGGGGTCGGGCTTTCCCAGCACTTCGTCGAGCCGCTGGAGGCCACGTCCATCTGGACCTTCAGCAAGAATCTGATCAACTTCCTCAAGTCAGGTGCCATCACCCACCTCACTCCAGAACTCGCCGACTACTTCAATCAGCGCGCCCGCCTCGTCATCGAGCCGGTACCGGAATTCCTCTACCTGCATTACCTGACCCGCCGCAGTGATTCGCCCTTTTGGCAGGATTTCCGCAAGAAGACGGTGATGATGGATTCACTGAGGGAAAAGCAGCGCCTGTGGAAGGAGATTCCTCTGTTCGACGCCGACATGCTGCCGCTGCAGATGTTCACCGCACCCAGTTGGCTGTCGGTGGGCGATGGCGTGCACTTCTTCGAGCGCCCGGCATTTGCGCGACTGGCCTCGGCATGGGATCGCAACCAGCTCGACCAGCAAGCTGCATTCCTCACCAAAAAACACCAACACCTGGCGCGAGCCTGCATGCTGCACGGCGACTTTCTGTCGCTGTTGCGGCAGAAGTCGCAGCTGGTGCTTTGATCGCGCGCGGGAGCGCGGCGTCAGGGGTCGAGCGTGGCCAGGTAGGCCACGAGGTCGATCATGTCGGACTCGGCGAGGTTGGCTACCACCGGCTGCATCAGCACGGTATTGGTGCCGGCACGGGCACCGTGCTTGATGTCCCACAGCTGGCGCATCAGGTAGCTGGGTGAGCGGCCGGCGATCGATGGCGTGCCATTGAGACCGCGCAGATCCGTTCCATGGCAGGTGGCACAGGGCAGTGTCTTGCCGCCCCCGCCACTTTGCGCCAGTGCCGAACCGCGTGCCAAGCTGCCCACTGGCACCCAAGCGATGAACGCTGCATGGGTGTCACGGTTTTCGAACTGCTCGAGATCCTTGGGCACTTCGATGATGCGCTGGCCAAGCGGCTCTGTGCCGCCCTCCTCCCGCGCTGCCAGGAACCAGCCCGCCACCTGGGTGACGGGGACGGTAGTGGTTTCGCGCACCTCGAGGTTCCTGCGCGGCTTGAGGGCCGCAAAGTAGTCGGCAGCGGCCTGTACTTCGGCATCGGTCATGTCTTGCACGAGGCCGATCATGAGGTCGACATTGCGACCCGGCACCGATGTCTTGCGGGCACCGCTCTTGAACTCGGCGACCTGCTGGACGATGTAGGCAGCCGGAAGTCCCGCCAGACTGGAGTTCTCGGGTCCGCCCGGGCCGTCGGCCCGGTGGCAGAAACCACAGGCATACACGTTGGGTTTGCGGCCCTCGGCAACGATCGGCGGCAGTGGCGGATGCTCATCGGGGTGCCAGACCGGCGCGATGAACCGATCACGCAACTGGGTGATGGTGTAGCTGGCAGAACTGCCGGGCACCTGCTGCGGAATGCCGGTCTCGGCACGCGGCGTGAAGCCGGGCGGATTCACTGGATAGGCCCAGGCAGGCGCCTGTGGCTCGGCCGCGCCGCACAGCGCAGGAAGAAGCAATAGCAGCGTGCCGAGCCAGGTGCCCAGCGTACGTCGAGTCAAGGTGAACACACCGACCCCCATGGACCCTAATCCCGAAAATTGTCGAACTGCAGGGGCAGTTCAAAATCCTGCTGGCGCAGGTTGGCAATGACCTTCTGCAGATCGTCGCGCTTGGCACCCGTGACTCGCAGCTTGTCTCCCTGAATGGAGGCCTGCACCTTGAGGCCAAGCTCCTTGATGTGCTTGACGATCTTCTTGGCGATGTCTGTAGCCACCCCCTGCTGCACATCGCACTTCAGGGTCACCTTCATGCCGAGTCGCTCGATGTCGCCCCGTTTGAGGGCGGAGATGTCGATGCTGCGCTTCACCAGCTTGTTGCGCAGCAGTTCCAGCATCTGCTCGATCTGGAAATCGCTGGGCGCCGACAGGGTGATGACGTTGTCTTTGAGCTCGATGCGCGCTTCTACTCCCTTGAAGTCAAAGCGGTTTGCCAGTTCCCGAGCGGCCTGGTCGACGGCATTGGTGAGTTCGTGGAGGTCGACTTCGGAGACGACGTCGAATGATGGCATGGCGGTTATCCTCGACTGGGCAAGCAGCCGGCATGGAAGCAGAGGCAGGGCGGGTTTGGCAAGCCGGCTCAGGACGCCCGCAACCGCGCGAGACTGCGCCTCAGCACGCGATTCCACCACATGACGGCTCCGGTAACGAACATGGCCGCCGGCGCCAGACCGAACAGCGCCCAGGTCGCCTTGACAGCCTGATCGCAAAGACCGGCACCGTCACAGAAGATACCGATGCCGTTGATGCGACCGAAGTGCAGAAACGCCAGCCAGTACAGCAACCAATCCACCAGACGCTCACCGGCGTTGCTGGCGTTGCCGGGCTGCAGCCAGTCGGCAAAGGCATGGAATGACTCGGGAAAACACAGGTATATGCCGCTCAAGGCAAAAATGAAGCTGGCGGCGAAGGTCCATACCCCGAGCATGCCGTGCAAGTCCCACACCAGCCGTCGCCATCCCACGTGGGTCCTGATGAGCAGTGCACGCTGCCAGCGACTGACGCCCGGCCACCACAGCACCAACCCACTGGCGATGATGAGCAACAGCGCAGCCGCCGCGCTGCCGTTGATGATCTCGCCCGGGCGACCGAGCAGAAAGTCCTCGTGGACTTCCATCAGCCAGGTGACGGCACGCATGGCGGATTGCGATTGCGCAGCCTGCTGCAGTTCGTTGCGGTAGACGAGGATGCTGCCGGTGACGCTGATGAAAAACACGTAGAGGCCAAGCACAAGCCCACTCCACAGGTGAATCTGGAACAGCCACTTGCGGAACGCCAGGCCGCGCGGTTCGCGCAGCCAGCGGGCCCAGGCTCCTGCAGGGTTGGTCGGGGCGCCGCGTTCCGTCATGTCGGCATCAGAGCATCATCAGACGGATGTCGCTGAGCAGGCTGCCGAGGTAGGTGCAGAAATTGCCACCGTCGATGCCGTTGACGGCCCTGTGGTCGTAGGACAGGGAGAACGGCAGCAGCGTGCGCGGCACGAACGCGGAGTTCTTCCAGACCGGCTTGATGGACGCTCTCGACACACCAAGGATGGCGACCTCGGGCGCATTGACGATCGGCGTGAAGCCCGTACCGCCAAGATTGCCCAGACTGGTGACGGTAAAGCAGGCGCCCTCCATGTCTTCGCGGGACAGCTTGCGCTCCTTGGCCTTGGTGCTGAGCTCGGCGATCTCCTTGGCAATCTGCCAGATCGATTTCTGGTCGGCCTGGCGGATGACCGGCACCATGAGGCCGGCGGGCGTTGCCACGGCGACACCGATGTTGATGTAGTGCTTGCGAATCAGCTTGGTGCCTGACGAATGCAGCGCAACGTTGAACTGTGGATGTTCCTGCAGGGCCTTGGCGCAGGCTTTGATGATGAAGGGCAAGGGTGTCAGCTTGACGCCCTTTTTCTCCGCCAGCGCCTTCTGCTCGGCGCGGAAGGTTTCCAGATCGGTGATGTCGGCCTCGTCGAACTGGGTGACGTGGGGCACGTTGAGCCAGCACTTGGTCATGTTCAGGGCCGTGACACGGTGCAGCTTGCTCATGTCCACTTCTTCGATGGGGCCAAAGCGCGTGAAGTCGATGTCTTCCACGGCAGGGATGCCGCTGCCCTGGAGGGGCACAACGGCCGCTGCCACAGCAGGCTGACTGAGTCGCTGCTTGACCCAGGCTTCGACATCTTCCTTGACGATGCGCCCCTTGGCCCCACTACCGCTGACCTGGGCGAGATCGACACCCAGCTGGCGCGCGAGCTGGCGCACTGCCGGGCCGGCATACACGTCACTGGCTGACACGGGCTTCGCGGCATCCGGCGCAGGAACCCCCGCTGCCGGCGCAGGCGCTGCGGTAACGGGCTGCACTGGGGGTGCCGAGGGTGTCGCCGGCGTCGACTGCACCGCGGGGGCAGCAGGCTTGACGGGCGCCGCTGCCGCGGGCGCACCGGCGATTTCGAGATCGAGTATCACACTACCCTGTGCCACCTTGTCGCCGAGCTTGACCCGGATGGCGGTCACCTTGCCGGCCTTGGGCGACGGCACTTCCATGGCCGCCTTGTCGGTCTCGAGCGTGATCAAGCCCTGTTCCTTACTGATGCTGTCACCCACCTTCACCAGAATGTCGATCACCTCAACATCGGTAGCGCCGCCGAGGTCGGGAATGGCGATGGCTTCGATCCCTGCCGGTGCTGCTGGCGCGGCAGCAGGTTCGGCTGCCTTGGACGCGGCGACGGCCGGGGCAGGTTCGACCTTGGCAGCCGGCGCAGCGGCAGCGGGTGCAGCGGCGGCCTTGGCCGGCGCCGCGGCAGCTGTCTCGACCACAACCAGGGCCGAGCCCGTCTTCACCTGGGCACCGACCTTCACCAACACCTCGGTCACCACACCGGCCAGGGTGGCTGGAATCTCCATGGCGGCCTTGTCGCTTTCCAGCACGACCACGGAGTCGTTCAGTTTCAGGGTGTCACCTGGCTTTACCAGCACCTCGATCACTTCGACGCTGTCGTCGGTACCGAGGTCGGGGACATTGAGTTTTTCTGCAGCCACTGGCCTTCTCCTGCCTTGATCGCTTTCGTTGATTACTGCATGTGCGCTTGCGGACTACCCCTGCTCGCCCTCAGGCGAACAGCGGATTGGTTTTTTCGGGATCGATGCCAAGCTTGACGATTGCCTCGCTGACCACCGCCGGCTTGATGGCGCCCGCCTTGGCCAACTCGCTCAACGCAGCCACCACGATGAATTTGCGGTTCACCTCGAAAAAGTGGCGCAGCTTCTGCCGGCTGTCGCTACGGCCGAAACCATCAGTACCGAGCACCTTGTACGGAGCCGGCACGAAGGCGCGTATCTGGTCGGCGTAGAGCTTCATGTAGTCGGTGGCAGCAATGACCGGCGCGTTGCTGCTGCCGAGCAAGCGGGTCACATAAGGTACCTGCGGCTGTTTGGCGCCGGGGTGCAGCATGTTCCAACGGTCGCAGGCCAGCCCGTCGCGTGCCAACTCGTTCAGGCTGGTCGCGCTGTAGACGTCGACATTGATCTTGTAGTCGGCCCGCAACAGCGCAGCCGCCTCACGCACTTCGCGCAGGATGGTGCCGCTGCCAAGCAGCCGCACGGACAACTCGCTCTTGGCAATGTGGTATTCCTTGCTGCTGCCGTCCTCCAAGAGGTACATGCCCTTGAGGATGCCTTCCTGTACGCCCTCCGGCATATCGGGATGCGTGTAGTTTTCGTTCATCGCCGTGATGTAGAACCAGACATTCTCGTCCTCCTGGTACATGCGACGGATACCATCCTGGATGATGACGGCAAGCTCGTAGGAGTAGGTGGGATCGTAGCTCACGCAATTGGGAATGGTGGCGGCCATCAGGTGGCTGTGCCCGTCTTCATGCTGCAGGCCCTCGCCATTGAGCGTGGTACGACCTGCAGTCGCACCGATCAGGAAACCCCGGGCCTGCAGGTCACCGGCGGCCCAGCAGAGGTCGCCCACGCGCTGGAACCCGAACATCGAGTAGTAGATGTAAAACGGGATCAGCGGGTAGTTGTTGACGCTGTACGACGTCGCCGCCGCCAGCCAGGAGCTCATGGCACCAGCCTCGTTGATGCCTTCCTCGAGCAGCTGGCCCTGCTTGTCCTCGCGGTAGTACATCACCTGCCCGGAGTCGTTGGGATCGTAGAGCTGGCCATTGGCAGCATAGATGCCCACTTGCCGGAACATACCCTCCATGCCGAAGGTGCGGGCCTCGTCCGGCACGATGGGGACGACACGTTGGCCGATTTCTTTGTCCTTGACCAGATTGGACAGCAAGCGCACGAAAGCCATGGTGGTGGAGATTTCACGCTCACCGGTGCCCTTGGTCTGTGCAGAGAAGGCTTCGAGCGTCGGCACCGTGAGCTTCTCGGCGTGGATGCGGCGAGCGGGCAAGACGCCACCGAGCTTTTCGCGCTGCTTGCGCATGTAGGCCATGATCGGACTGTCTTCTGCCGGGCGGTAATACGGGACTTCCTCGAGCTTGTCGTCGGGAATGGGAATGCCGAAACGATCGCGGAACTCCCGCAGTTCGTCGAGGGCGAGCTTCTTGGCGGAGTGGGTGGTATTGGCACCCTCGACCGAGGCCAGCGCATACCCCTTGATGGTCTTGGCGAGGATCACCGTGGGGCGATCAGTACAGTCAACGGCGTTCTTGTAGGCCGCATAAACCTTGTAGGGATCGTGACCACCGCGATTGAGGTTGGCGATATCGTCGTCGCTCAGGTGCTCGACCAGTTTGCGCAGTTCCGGCGTGTTGAAGAAGTGCTCGCGCATGTAGGCTCCGCCACGGCTGGTCAGGGTCTGGAATTCACCATCCACCACCTCGTCCATGCGGGCCTGCAGCAGACCGTCCTTGTCCTTGGCCAGCAGCCCGTCCCAGGCACGGCCCCAGACGACCTTGATGACGTTCCAGCCAGCACCCCGGAAGATGCCCTCCAGTTCCTGGATGATTTTGCCGTTCCCGCGCACCGGCCCGTCGAGACGCTGCAGGTTGCAGTTGATCACGAAGTTAAGATTGCCGAGATGCTCGCGGGCCGCGAGGCTGATGGCACCGAGGCTCTCGGGTTCGTCACACTCCCCGTCACCCAGGAAGGCCCAGATCTGGCGATCCCCCTGCTTCACCAGACCACGGTTTTCCAGATACTTCAGTACGTGTGCGGTGTAGATGGCCTGCAATGGTCCGAGACCCATGGAAACGGTCGGAAATTGCCAGAAATCGGGCATCAGCCGCGGGTGGGGATAGGATGAGAGCCCGTTGCCATCCACTTCCTGACGGAAGTTTTCCAGTTGCTGCTCGGTGAGTCGACCCTCCACGAAGGAGCGGGAATAGATGCCCGGCGAGGCGTGCCCCTGGAAGAACACCAGATCGCCGAGGAAGTCGCCGTGGGCGCCCCGGAAGAAGTGATTGAATCCCACGTCGTAGAGCGTGGCCGAGGAAGCGAAGGTGGAGATGTGGCCACCGAGGTCGTAACCGAGCTTGTTGGCCCGCATCACCATCGCCAGCGCGTTCCAGCGCACCACACCGCGCACCGCCCGCTCGATGTACAGATCGCCCGGCATCTTGGGCTCTTCGGCCAACGGGATGGTGTTGCGGTAGGGCGTCGTGAGCGAATCGACCGGTAGCTGCTGGCCGGACTCTGTGGCTTTGGAGATCAGGCTCTTCAGCAGGAACTGCGCGCGGTCCATGCCTTGCCGGCGGATGACCGACGAGATGGAGTCGAGCCATTCCTGGGTTTCATGCGGGTCAACGTCGCGTTGGTTTGTGGCCATATCTGTATGCTCTACAAGGATTTTTGATGCTGTAGTGAAATTACAGTGCGGCCGGATTCTACTCGCGAGAAGCCGAATTCTTCAAACATGGAGCGGCCATATGTAGCTGAACTACAAAATGTCCCACCAGCAGACGACCAAGCAACGGAAACGCGTAGGCATTTGGGCGTCTCGGGTTTGTAGTGACATTGCGGACCGCCCTGAGTGCCCGACTGCCCACCGTCACCCGGCGAGCAACGCAGCGCGCAAACGCGTCCAATCGAAACACGGTCCGGGGTCGGTCTTGCGATCAGGAGCAATGTCGGCGTGCCCGGTGATGCGGGCAGGGGTAATGAGTGGGTAGGTCGCCATCAACAGGCGTACCAGCACGGTCAGACGCTCGTACTGGAAATCGGTGAAAGGCAGCTCGTCGGTACCCTCCAGCTCGATACCGATGGAGAACTCGTTACAGTCTGTGCGGCCCTCGAACACCGAGCGGCCGGCATGCCAGGCTTTCCTGTCGAACGGCACGAATTGCAGTACTTCACCGTCACGGCGAATGAGCAGATGCGCGGACACCCTGAGATCGCAGATGCTGGCAAAGTACGGGTGGTAGTCGGCGCTGAGCTGGTTGCAGAAGAGGTCGCTGATCCAGGGCCCACCAAACTGACCCGGTGGCAGACTTATGTTGTGGATCACCAGCAAACTGATGTCGGCGCCCTCCGGCCGCGCACTCTGATTAGGGGAGAGTTGACGTTGGGCTCCCTGCAACCAGTGGTCGACGATGCGATAGGCGGGCATGTTGGGGCTATCCTCCGGGACAGGCTGTGCTCGGACAGGCCGCTACGGCAGGACCTGAAGGCAACTGGCACTTCGGCTTGCATGATAACAGCGCCGCCAGGCCCGCTCCGACCATGCGCAAAAACCCCTTACAATGCGCCGGCTTCACTTCAGGCGACCTGCCATGCTCCTACCAGACTTCCTGCAAGACCTTAGTCGCACGGTCGCCGCCGCGCTGGCCGAGGATATTGGCAGCGGAGACATCACGGCCGAACTCATCGCCCGCGACCAGACCGCCACAGCCACCGTGATCACGCGGGAGACAGCGGTCATCTGCGGCAGACCGTGGGTGGATGAGGTATTCCGGCAGGTCGATCCGGACTGCCGCCCCCTCTGGCGGATCGGCGAAGGTGAAACGGGCGCTGCCGGCAGCGAAGTGTTTCGTGTCAGCGGACGGGCCCGCTCACTGCTCACTGCCGAGCGCTGCGCGCTCAATTTCCTGCAGACGCTGTCCGGGGTCGCCACCACCGCTGAGCGCTATGCGCGCCTTGTTCAGCACAGCCGACTGCGCATCCTCGACACGCGCAAGACCCTGCCAGGCTTGCGTCTCGCGCAGAAATACGCCGTGCGCTGCGGCGGCTGCCACAATCATCGCATCGGCCTCTACGATGCCTTTCTCATCAAGGAGAACCACATCGCTGCCTGTGGTGGCATCGGCTTGGCCATAGAGCGCGCACGCTCCCTGCACACCGATCGCCGGGTGGAAATCGAAGTTGAATCCTTGGAAGAACTGCAGGAAGCGCTGGATGCCGGTGCAGACATCGTCATGCTCGACAACTTTGCGCTGCCGCAGATCCGCGAAGCGGTGGCGCTCACCGCCGGGCGGGCCAAACTGGAGGCCTCCGGCGGCTTCGACGAGTCGCTGCTGCTGGCGGTGGCCGAGACCGGAGTGGACTACGTGTCGATAGGCGCGCTGACCAAGCACGTGCATGCCATCGATTTTTCCCTGCGACTGGATTGAAAGAGCCGGCCACCACACGCAGCCGGCCCGACCGCTTCAGAGTTTCTGCAACTGCACGTTGCGGAACTTGATTACGCCTGCCCCGTACTGCAGCGACAGCGGACCGCTCTTGTAGGTACCGTCATGCGTATCGACCGTCTTGGTGCCATTCAGTATGACCACGATGTGGTCGCCCTGCACCGTAATGTCGTAGGTATTCCATTTACCCCCGGCATTGATGGCCTCGCTCGGGGCAGCAAAGTGCACGATGCCGCCGGTACGGCCGCTCTGATCCGGGCGCTCGTCGTAGATGTTGGCCTCGTAGGCGCTGGTGTCGACGATGCGGTTCGGGTCGGACGCCCGGAAGAAGATGCCGCTGTTGGCCTTGCCATCACTCGCAAAAAACTCGAGCTTGAGCCGGAAGTCCGTCAATGATTCCTGGGTGACGAGGTGACCATTGCCCTTATCTGCCACGAATTCGCCGTTTTCGATGCGCCAATTGGCATCGCCGATCTGCCGCCAGCCATCGAAGCTGCCCGAGAGGTTGATCCAGTTCTCCTCGGCTGCGAAACCGTGGAGGGTTGGCACCAACAAAGTGGTGACCAACAGCGTTTTGAGACTGCGGGTGAGGGTCATGGGGAGCTCTCCGGCCAAGGGGCCCTCTTTTTGCCCGTGCAGACGCACCAAGTCAAGCGAGCGCCTGCGGCATGCGGGCGCCGTCGACGGAGTGGCTGCAATCTGCGCCACCCCTGAGATTTGCTGGCGAGCCAGCAAGGCCCTACTAGACTGCAGTCAACCCCCTGCCCTGTACGCTCCGCCATGACCGACCCGCTCGCCTTGCCCATGCCGCTGCCGACCGAGGCAGCTCCCTCCCACACGACGGCGCTCGTGCGCTTGCTGGTCGCACTCGCTGTGCTCGACAGCGAGAGCCTGCAGCGAACCACGGCTAGCCTCGGCGCCGAAGGAGGCCTCCTCGTCCATGCCCTGGTGCATCAGCAGCAGGTCAACGCTGGCGTCGTTGCCCGAGCCGCCAGCCAGCACTTCGGACTGCCGTTGTTTGACTTGTCGTCGATCGATCCCGGGCAACTACCAGGCCAGCTCGTCGACGCTGCGCTGCTACGCCGGCATCGCGTACTGCCCCTTCGGCAACGTGGCCGCAAACTGCTGCTCGGCGTCGTGGATCCCTCCCATGAGAAGGGCATCGATGCCGTCCGGCAAGCCGCCGGTTGCCCGATCGATCTGGTGGTTGTGGAGGACGACAAGCTGGATGTGCTGCTGACAACTCTGCAGCAGCAGCGGCGAGCCCTGGCCATACCGCATGGTACCCGGGATGACGCGGACTTCAGCGAACTGGATTGCCGCCTGCAGCTGCCAACCGCGGATCTCGCTGCGATGGACAGCACCAGCAGCCCCGAAGAAGCGCCGGTGGTGCGCTTCGTCGATGCCCTGCTGGCAGCCGCTATCCGTCTGCGCGCCTCGGACCTCCATCTGGAGCCCTACGAAGCCTGCTACCGCATTCGCTTCCGTCTGGACGGACTGCTGCGAGAGGTGCTGCAGCCCCCGTTGGCGAGCGCGAGCCGGATCTGTGCGCGACTGAAAATCATGAGCCAACTCGACATCGCCGAGCGACGGCTTCCGCAGGACGGGCGCCTCAGCGTCCGGCAACCGGGTCTTGCCTGCGTGGACTTCCGGGTGAGCACCCTGCCGACCCTGTGGGGAGAAAAACTGGTGCTGCGCCTGCTCGACGGCAGCAACGCCCAGCTCGGCATCGATACGCTGGGTTACGAGCCGGAGCAACTCAGGCACCTGCTGGCGGCACTCGCCCAACCCCAGGGTCTGATCCTAGTGACCGGGCCGACCGGCAGCGGCAAGACCGTTTCGCTGTATGCCTGCCTCAACCTGCTCAATACTACGGAGCGCAACATCGCCACGGTGGAAGATCCGGTGGAAATCACGCTGGGCGGCATCAACCAGGTGGCGGTGAATCCGAAGGTCGGGCTCGACTTTGCTACAGCCCTGCGTGCCTTTCTGCGCCAGGATCCGGACGTGATCATGGTCGGCGAAATCCGCGATCCGGAAACGGCGGAGATTGCCATAAAGGCAGCCCATACGGGCCACTTGGTACTGTCGACCCTGCACACCAACTGCGCCACGGCTGCCCTCACGCGACTCGCCAGCCTTGGCATCCCTGCCTTCCTGCTGGCCACGTCGGTGACACTCATCAGTGCCCAGCGTCTGTTGCGCAGGCTCTGCAGTGACTGCAAGCGTCCAGTGACGATGACGGAGCAGCAAATGCTGCAGCAAGGATATGCGGAGGCAGAGCTGCAGGACCTGCAGCTCTTCGAAGCCGCTGGCTGCACGGCCTGCCATGCGGGCTACCGAGGGCGCCTCGGCATCCACGAGGTCGTCCCGATCGGCGAGCGTCTGGCCCGCGCCATCGTGGAAGGGGTCAGCGCAGTGCAGCTGGCGGATCTCGCCGTTCGCGAGGGGCACGCCGGACTGCACCGCGCCGCACTCCACAAGGCGGCACGCGGTCTGACCAGTCTCGCGGAGGTGCAGCGCGTTACTGGCGGCGGCTAGCAGGAGGTGCAACAACAGCCATGACTTTGTTTGTTTGGCGCGGCAGGGATGCGCGCGGTATGCGCTGTGAAGGCAAGCTCAACGCTGCCTCACGGCAGGCAGCACGACGCCTTCTGCGTGGAAAAGGCATTCGCATCGACCGCCTGACTCCCGGCGCCGAGCCGGCAGGCGGCAGCACGCACCGGATCCGTATGGCCGATACGGTGCTCTTCACGCGGCAACTGGCCACCCTGCTGAAAGCAGGGCTGCCCCTGGTCCAGGCATTCCGGATCGTCGGTGAAGGGCTGGAATCCCGCAGTCTCCGTCACGTGGTGGCCGTACTCGGCACCGCCGTCGCCAACGGCATGACACTCAGCGAGTCGCTGCGGCGCTTTCCACGGCAATTCGACGCCTTGCACTGCAATCTGGTCGAGGCCGGCGAGCAGTCGGGCACGCTCGAGATCATGCTCGATCGACTGGCGACGCTGGGAGAAAAGTCGGAGGCGCTGCGAGCCCGGGTGCGCCGGGCCCTGCAGTACCCGCTGACCGTGCTGGTGGTCGCCGTGCTGGTGAGTGGACTGCTGCTGGTGAAGGTGGTCCCACAGTTTGCCGCCACCTTTGCCAGCTTCGGGGCCGAATTGCCGCTGGCCACCAGGGCAGTCCTGTCCCTGTCCGACCTGGCCGCTGCATGGTGGTACCATCTACTGCTTATCGCAGCGGTGACCGGGCTGGCCGGGCGGCACGCGCTGGCCGAGTCGCCGTGGTTTGCCGACTGCTGCGATCGTCTGCTGCTGAAGCTGCCGGTGTTGGGTGGCATCCTGGCGGCAGCGGCGCTGGCGCGCTTCACGCGCACCCTGGCAACCACCTTCGGTGCCGGGCTGCCTTTGGTGGACGCACTGGCGACCTGCGCCGGCGTGACGGGCAACGGTGTGTATCGGCGAGCGGTGCTGCAGGTTCGTGCGGCCCTCTTGCAGGGACAGTCTTTGACGGACGCACTGGGTGCTGCACGGGTGTTTCCCCCTCTGGTCCTGCAACTGGTGCTGGTCGGTGAACAATCCGGCACACTGGACAGCATGCTCGAGCGTTGTGCCACATTCTACGAAGCGGCCGTCGACCGGTCCGTGGACAGCCTGGCAGCACTGCTCGAGCCGCTGCTGATGACGGTGCTTGGTGCCTTGGTCGGTGGCCTGATGATTGCGATGTACATGCCCATTTTCCGGATAGGTGCGGTGCTCTGAACAGGCCAGCATGATGTCGATCGAAGCCTTCACCGACGAATCCTGGTTGCTGCCAGCCACTGCGCTGCTGGGCTTGTGCATCGGCAGTTTCCTGAACGTGGTGATCCACCGTCTGCCGCTCATGCTGCAGCAGCAATGGCGCGCGCAGTGCCGCCAGGTGCTGGCCGTGCCCCCGGCAGCCGAGGACATCGAGGAGGCCATGCCTGCCCTCAACCTCGCTCAACCTCGCTCGCACTGTCCGGTCTGCCGGCAGACACTTGGTGTGGCAGACCTCATTCCCTTGCTGGGTTTCCTGCGGCGACGCGGCAGGTGCCGGCACTGTGGCGCGGCGATTTCCTGGCGCTACCCGCTGGTCGAAGCCGGTACTGCGCTGCTATCCGTCGTGGTGGTTGCCGCATATGGAGCCACGCTACCGAGTCTGGCACTGCTGGTTTTCGTCTGGTTCCTGATGGCACTGGCTCTGATCGATGCCGAGCACCTGCTGCTGCCCGACGATCTCACACTGCCGCTGCTCTGGCTGGGGCTGCTGGCAAACTCGCTGGCATGGCTCGTCCCCCTGCACGCGGCGCTGTATGGTGCAGTGGCCGGGTATCTGCTGCTGTGGGTGGTGTCCCGCGTATTCCGGCGACTGACCGGCAAGGACGGCATCGGCGAAGGTGACCTGAAGCTGCTGGCCGCGCTCGGGGCGTGGCTGGGCTGGCAGGCACTGCCGCTCATCATCGTACTTGCTTCACTGCTGGGCTCGCTCACCGGCCTCGTTCTCATCTTCTTCCACCAGCGGGATCGTCATGCGGCCATCCCCTTCGGGCCCTTTCTCGCCGTCGCCGGCTGCGCGGCGCTGTTGGGCGGAGAGCAACTGCAGCTGGCCCTCTTCAGATTCCTACAGTGACATGAGCCACAGCTTCCCCCTTGTCATCGGTCTGACCGGCGGTATCGGCAGCGGCAAGACCACGGTCAGCGACCTGTTTGCCGCCAAGGGCGTGGAGGTTGTCGATGCAGACCTGATCAGCCGCGCGCTGGTGGCGCGAGGCCAGCCACTGCTGCAGCAACTGGTGGCCGTCCTCGGACCCCAGCTCCTGCTGCCCAACGGCGAACTGGATCGACCCGGGCTGCGCCAACGCCTGTTCTCCAACGAACCGACGCGTCTGCAGGTTGAGGCGCTGCTGCATCCAGCCATCCGGGCGGCCATCGTCGAGCGCTTGCAGCAATCGCGCGCTGCCTGGGTACTGCTGGTGGCACCCCTGTTGCTGGAGAGCAAGGCCTATGGTTTCGTCGACCGCGTACTGGTGGTTGACCTGCCGGAACAGCTGCAGCTGGCCCGTGCCGCCGCGCGCGATGGCGTCGCGCAGTCAGACATCGCGCTGATCATCGAACGACAGCTGGGGCGCCAGCAGCGCCTGCAGCAGGCCGACGATGTGATCAGCAACGACGGTGACCGCGAGTCGCTGCGACGTCAGGTAGACGCCCTGTTCCAGCGCTACCAGCGCCTGGCCGCGCAACGCCAGCGGCCGGACAGCGAGGACCCTGAAGCGTAGGGCGGCAGAGGAGGCGGGCTATTTCGGTCGGCCTGCGAAGCGCTTGGTCGCCGTCGTCAGCCTATAGATGGTCATGGCGGTATTGCGCACGCCTTCCGGCGTGACCCAGGCCTTGCCGTCGGGACCGACGGCGCCCATCGAGGGAGCGTACAGCAGATTGCCCTCCGGACCGGCGAAAGCCAGGGTAATCGGGCGACGCGGGGTGGGAATCAGGCCGAGATAGTCGCCCGCTGCCGATGCCACATGTACGCCTTTGTTGCCGGTGATGAACAGGCGGCCCTCGGCGTCGATGGCCATGCCATCACCACCGTTGTCTCCGTCCAGCGTCACGAAATCCCGACGGTTGCTGGTACTGCCATCCTCGGCCACGTCGAACGCCAGTACTACCGTGTCGTTGGTGACGTAGAGCGTGCGCCCGTCCCGGCTCAACAGGATGCCGTTCGAGCGCAGGTTCTGGTCCTCGACCACACTGACCTTGCCGGCCGCACTGACATGGAAGGCGCCACCCACGGTGAAATAGGCACCACCCTTGCCGTCAGCAATGAGGTCATTGAGGCGTCCGAGGGGTCTGCCATCGGCGAAACCCGTCGCCAATTCCCGGTAGACAGGAGCCAACTGAACCACTCGCGTGAGCTTGGCGCAGCTCTGGAAAAACGGTTTGCCGGGATCCGTGCAGGTGCGCAGTACGGCAAACATCCGGCCTTCGGCATCCACGGAAATGGCCCCCGGACCAGGCAGATCGTCGGCCAGCAAAAACTCCCTGCCGCTGGCATCGAGCTTGCGGAGGCTGTCGGTCTGCTCTTGGGCAAACAGGATGCCGCCATCGGCGGTGCCGACGATGCCATCGGCGGTTTCGAAGTCTGCCCAGACCACCTCCCAGTGGGCACCCTCCGCGACGATGCCCGGCAGGGCCTCGATGCGGGTGGGACGTTCCCCCGGCAGCGACTGCGCCAGCAGCGAACCGCTGCCAAGCAGGGCTACACAGATCAGGGCCGGGCGCAGCGCGCCGTACAACAGCGTCGGGATCATGCGGGACTCCTGCCTGGCGTACAGGCGGCTTGGGTGGCGTTACTGCGCGAATTCGTAGAGGGCAAACAGCGTGCCTTCATCGCCCTGGAAATCCAGTTCGCAGTGACCGAGGCTGGCAGGCAGATTCCAGTCGACACCCTCCTGGAACTCGAGTTCGAGCGTGCGTCGCTGACAATGGGCAACGATCCTCTTGAGCTTGCCTTCACGCACGTCAGACACGGAAAAAATCCGGCGCAGCGGTGCCTGCACCCAATGGCCGTCATCGTTGATCTTGGCTAGCGACACCAGTTGATCGGGCGAAGCCACGGCGTCCTCGGCGGCCTTGATCCACTGGTGCACGCTGTCGTCGGCCGGCAGGTCGAACAGGGCGTCGAGCTTCTTCCAGGTCTCCAGCACCGTGCCTTGCTGACGGATGGTGGCGGCTACCATCACCTGCTGGCGCAGGGCGCCCTGCAGCAGACCGGGGGTCAGCAGATATTCCGGTTCGCCGTTGATACCAGGGGAGCTGGCGGTGGCGCGCTGGCTGGCTTCCAGCGCGGCATAAGGGTCCTCCAGACCGAGATTGACCTGCACCATCATCTCGTTCATGAGACCGTAGTCGAGCACACTCTGCACGCCGCGCCGCAGGATGCTGTTGATCTGCTTGCCGGCGTCGGCAAATTCCTTCTTGTCGATGGTTTCGCGGATCACCTGCAGTTGCTCGTCCACTTCCTTGGAAATGGCCAGCGTATCGGAAACCCGGAACTTGAACGTGTATTCCTGATTCAGAAAGTCACGCGGCGTACCGTCGACCGAACCCGGTGTAAAGGTCCACTTCTTGACGGTCTCGCGGATGGCATTCTCGTAGAAGGGATTGGTGAAGCCGCCGAGGATCTCGATGTCATCGGTACTGCCATCGGTCTTGACCGTGTAACGCGCGGTGATGAGCCCCTCGACGCGCACGCCGGGCTGGAAGCGCCCCTCCTGCATCAGCGGCACGGGGTCGACGAAAACCGGGGTCTTGGCCGGCTCCTGCCCCAGGGCCGGCGCGGCGGCCAGCATCACGGCGAGCAACGCCGAATTCAGTCGTGTTGTGTTGGACTTTGTCGTGGACTTCATGTAACCCCCTCAAGTTTGTATGGCTTTGTTTTTGGGCCAATACTAAGTCCTAAGCGCAAGCCAAGCCAAGCCACCGTTCGCTGTCCTGCACAGGAAGCATTGGCGTCGTGCCGCGCGCGCGCGCAGAATCGCCACCCGGGCGCTCCCGCCCCTGTTTCTCCCCTGCAAAGAGGCCTCCGGATGTTCACGACTGCTTCCCGCACCCTGCTCGCCCTGACCCTGTTCAGCACGCTATGCGCCCGCGCTCAGGATGACAGCGACCTGGCGAACGCCAGCCAGAGCAACGAATGGCTGACCTACGGCCACGACTACGCCGAGACCCGATTCAGCACCCTCACCGAGATCAACGACGGCAACGTGGGCGAGCTAGGACTGGCCTGGAGTTTCGATACCGATTCCTTTCGTGGCCTGGAAGCCACGCCGCTGGTGCACGATGGCATCCTGTACGCCACCCGGCCCTGGAGCAGCGTGTTTGCCCTCGATGCCAGGACAGGCAAGGTGCTTTGGGACTACGACCCTCAAGTCGACAAGAGCATCGGCTGGAAGGCCTGCTGCGACGTCGTCAACCGCGGGGTGGCCTTGTATGACGGCAAGATCTACGTCGGGACCATCGATGGCCGCCTGATCGCCCTCGATGCCACCTCCGGCGAGGAGCTCTGGTCGGTGGTCACGGTGGACCCCTCCCGTCCCTACACAATCACCGGGGCACCGCGGATAGCCGATGGCAAGGTGCTGATCGGCAACGGCGGCTCGGAGCTCGGGGCACGGGGCTATGTGACTGCCTACGATGCCCAGACAGGAGCAGAAGCCTGGCGCTTCTGGGTGGTGCCGGGCGACCCGTCGGCTGGCTTCGAAAATCCCGACATGGAATTCGCGGCCAAGACCTGGTTTGGCACCTGGTGGGAGGTCGGCGGCGGCGGTACGGCCTGGGATTCGATCATCTACGATCCGGAGCTGCGGCTCGTCTATGTGGGGACCGGCAATGGCTCGCCGTGGAGCCGGGAGCTGCGCAGCGCCGGGCAGGGCGACAATCTGTTTCTGTCATCGATCGTGGCGCTGCATGTCGACACGGGGCGGGTGGCCTGGTACTACCAGACCACGCCCGGTGATGACTGGGACTTCACTGCCGTGCAGGGACTGATGCTCGCCGAGCTCGTGGTCGACGGACGGGAACGCAAGGTCATCATGCAGGCACCGAAGAACGGCTTCTTCTACGTGCTCGACCGCAGCACGGGTGAACTGCTGAAGGCCGAGCCCTATGCCAACGTCACCTGGGCAACCGGCATCAGCAAGGAAACGGGGCGTCCGATCGAGACACCTCAGGCGCGTTACAAGGATTTCGTGTCGACCGTCATGCCGGGCCCGGGTGGAGCACACAACTGGCATCCGATGTCCTACAGCCCGCTGACTGGTCTGGTCTATCTTCCCACCCAGCAGGGCAGCCGCTTCAACTACGTCAAGGCGCCTGATTTCCAGTACCAGCCGGGCAAGTGGAACACCGGTATCGTGCTCGGTAACTCCACCGAGCTGCCGCAGCGGCCAGCCTCCGAGTACACGACCGGCGCCGGTCCGCAGAATCCGACCCCCGGCGCCCTGCTGGCCTGGGACCCGCTGGCAATGCAACCGCGTTGGCAGATCGATTACCCGAATGCCATCAACGGCGGCACGCTGGCCACGGCAGGCAATCTGGTCTTTCAGGGCACCTCGGACGGTCACCTGCTGGCCTACGCGGCGGACGACGGCGAGTTGCTGTGGTCTGTCGATCTGGGCGTGGCGGTGGTGGCACCACCGGTCACCTACGCCTTGGATGGCCGTCAGTACCTGTCGGTGCTGGCTGGCTGGGGCGGTGCCACGGCCTTGTTTGGCGTGAACCCGACGGGCGAATACAAACCGGAAGGACGGCTGTGGACCTTCGTGCTCGGCGGTGACCAGAACATCGTCCCGGTGCGCGGACAGCCCCTGCCGGAACTGAGCGCCGTCCCTTTCGAGAACGAGGCTGCCCTGCTGCAACAGGGCAGCGACCTGTACGCGGAACGTTGTGCCATGTGCCACGGGCGCAACGCGGCCAGCGGTGGCGCACTCGCCGATCTGCGCTACGCCTCACCAGCCACTTACGACATCTTCCAGAGCATCGTGCGGGACGGAGCCTATGCCGGTCTCGGCATGCCGAAACTCGGCGAGTATCTGAGCGAAGCAGAAGTCGAGGCGATCAAACAATTCATCCTGTCGCAGCGAGCCGCCTTGCTGCAGTCACGCTGAACCAGGGCTGCTGCCAGACCCGGGGCCTGACTGCGCTGGTCTAGGCCCGCGGTCGCAGGGCCGTGAGCGTGACACCCCAGGGTAGGGTCCAGTCGATGCCATGGGCATGATTGGGCTGGTCATGCAGGCGCACGTCCACGAATCCTGCGTCGGCCAAGTGCCGACGCAGGGCCGCCAGCGAGAACAGGCGCAGTTCGAGCGTGGATCCAGGCCCGCCGTGGAAAACCAGGTCCGTGAACTCCTGCTGGCGACCCTCGCGGGTGGTGTTGTACAGCACGAAGCCCCCCTGCTCGTCCTGACGCAGGTGGAAGTCGTGCAAATCCGGGAAGTGCTCCACGGTCGTGTCCTCGAGGGAATACGGCACAGAAAACACCAGGACGCCTCCGGGCTTCAGCAAACGGAACAAATGGTCGAAAGCTGGCTGGATCGGTGGCGGCACATGCTCGAAGACATCCGACGAGACCACGAAGTCGTTCACACCAATCCAGTGCTCTGCCGGGTCGGTTATGTCGAGCAAGGGTTCGCAGTGGTAGTACGTGTTGGTGTAGTCGTAAACGCGCTGCAGGTGCTCGGCATAGGTGTGGGAATCACTCATGCCGAGACCTACGATCTGCTTGGCAGGCGGCAGTGCAGCCATCGCCGTGGACTTCCCGTGCAGGCGCTCGGTCAATGCCAGCATGAGACTGCGGAAGCGCATCACGGAACCGCAGGTGCTGCAGGCGCCATGCTCGCGTTCGATCTCGCCAAGGACGGTGGCATTCGCTGCACCGCAGAGATTGCAGTACCAGGGCAGCACAGCCGAGCGATCGGGGCGACGCCGTGAGGATTTTTTCAGCAGCTTACTGAGCCAGTCCGCAATCATTGTGCTGCTGCCTGCGCTGTGCTCTGCAGCCAGTCTCCAGCCTGCAGCCGCTGCACGATCGGCAGATTGGCGGCAGGGAAGCGGTAGGTGTGCAGGTCCGCCGGGGCCACCCAGCGCAGGGACTGCCCCTCGCGACCCGACGGGATTCCGGCAAACTCACGCACCAGCCAGACATCCAGCGTCACTTGCCGATCTCCGTAATCGTGAGTCGTCAGCAGCCAGGGTTCGGCGCGCAGCACCTTCAGATCGAGTTCCTCGAGCAACTCACGAGCGAGCGCTTTTTCGGCCGATTCACCTGCTTCCACCTTGCCTCCCGGGAACTCCCACAGCCCACCCTGATGCTTGTGCAACGGGCGCAGGGCAAGCAACACGGCTTTCTCGTCGTTGAGGATGACACCCGCGGCAACGTGAAGGCGTTGGCTCAAGTGCGGTATTCCGCATTGATGGTGACGTAGTCGTGGGAAAAGTCACAAGTCCACAGGGTCTCGCGACAGTCACCGCGCCCGAGCAGCACTCGAATGCAGAACTCGCTGCGCGAAAACACCGCCTGACCCGCCGCCTCCGTATAGCTGCTCGCACGCGCGCCACCCTGCACGATGTTGACGTTGTCCAGCCAGATATCGACGCGATCCAGTTGCAGGTTGGCCAGACCGGCGCGGCCTACTGCGGCCAGGATACGCCCCCAGTTCGGATCGGAGGCAAACAAGGCCGTCTTCACGAGAGGAGACTCGGCGATGGCGTAACCGACCTGCAGGCACTCGGCCGTGGTGGCGGCAGTTTCGACACGGATCGTCACGAACTTGGTCGCGCCTTCGCCATCACGCACGATCGCGGTAGCAAGCTCGATGAACACCTCGTCGAGCAGGGACGCGAAAGCCGCGCGCTCGGCCTCTTCGAGCGCAGCATGCTGAACACCGCTTTGGCCGGTTGCCGACAGCATGCAGCAGTCATTGGTCGACGTGTCACCATCGATGCTGATGCGGTTGAAGGAACGATCGGCAGCCCGCCGCACCTGCTGACCCACTTCGGCCTGGGTCATGCCGAGATCGGTAAAGACGAATCCAAGCATGGTCGCCATGTTGGGCTTGATCATGCCGGCGCCCTTGGCAATGCCAGTGACGGTGACGGTGCGACCCTGCAACTGCAGTTGCCGGGAGCAGGCCTTTGGCCGGGTATCGGTGGTCATGATGCCCTGGGCCACCTGGAGCCAGGCTGCGGGATCGAGCGCAGCCAGGGCCGACCCGAGCGCCGCAACGATTTTCTGAGCCGGCAGGGGCTCGCCGATGACACCGGTGGAGAAAGGCAGCACTTCAGACGCGGCGGTGCCGGCCTGCCGGGCCAGCGCCTCGCAGCACTGGCGAGCTGCCAGCAGGCCTGGCTCCCCGGTGCCGGCGTTGGCGTTGCCCGTATTGATCAGCAGGTAGCGGGGCACAGTCTGCCGAAGGTGCTGGCGGCACAGCGTGACAGGGGCAGCACAGAAGGCATTGGTGGTGAAGACACCCTCTGTCACCGAGCCCTCGGCCAGCTCGAACAGCACGAGATCCAGTCTGCCCGGCTTCTTGATTCCTGCAGGCACGGCTGCCATCCGCACGCCGGCCACGGGGTGCAAAATCCCGCAGTCTCCGCTGCCCACCGCCATGTTCAGACCTCCAGCTTGCCGTGGCAGGCCTTGTATTTCAGGCCCGAACCGCAGGGACAGGGGTCGTTACGCCCTACCTTGGGTGCCGTTCTGGTCACCGGCGCTTTGGCGTCCGCAGCGACCGGTTCGCTGGCCTCGGCCACCGGTTGCTCGTGGACAGGCTTGCTGACCAGTTTGGCCGCCTCCACCTGGCGCTGTTTCTCGATGGCGTCGATTTCCTCTTCCTTGCGGATTCGTACCAGACTGAGGAACTTGATGACTTCGGTCTGGATGCTCTTCAGCAGCTGCTCGAAGAGGTTGTAGGCCTCGCGTTTGTACTCCTGCTTGGGATTCTTGCCGCCGTAACCTCGCAGGCCAATGCCCTGCCGCAGGCTGTCCATCTGCGCCAGATGTTCCTTCCAGAAGTTGTCGAGCACCTGCAGAGTGATCTGCTTTTCGAAGACCCGCATGTTTGGCCCGATCTCGGCACACTTCGCCTCGTAGTCGGCTGCCACGGCCGCCACGATGCGCTTGCGTATCGCCTCCTCGGACAGGGTCTTGTCTTCGGCCAGCCACTGGTGCACGGGCAGTTTCACGCCGAAATCGGCAGCGAGCGCTATCTCCAGGCCCGGCACATCCCACTGGTCATCGAGACTGCCCGGCGGTAAGTGGGCATCCACGCAGTCGATCACCACCGTCTCGCGCATGTCCTTGATGACCTGCGCTATGTCGTCGATCTCCATCAATTCGTTGCGGCGCTGGTAGACGATCTTACGTTGTTCGTTGGCCACATCATCGTATTCGAGCAACTGCTTGCGAATGTCGAAGTTGCGGTTTTCGACCTTGCGCTGTGCCTTCTCGATAGAGTTGGTCACGATACGGGCCTCGATGGCCTCGCCTCGTTCCATCCCCAGACTGCGCATCATGCCCACCACTTTTTCCGAGGCGAAAAGCCGCATGAGGTTGTCGTCAAGCGAGAGGTAGAAGCGCGAATAGCCGGGATCGCCCTGCCGCCCTGCGCGGCCACGCAGCTGATTATCGATGCGACGACTTTCATGCCGCTCGGTGCCCACGATATGCAGCCCACCGGCCGCCAGCACCTCCTTGTGTCGCGCCGCCCACTGCTCCTTGATCTCGGCGATCCGGCTCTCCGTGCGCTGCTCTGCGGGCAACGCCGCCAGCTCAGCCTGCCAGCGCCCCCCGAGCACGATGTCGGTACCGCGACCCGCCATGTTGGTAGCGATCGTGACCGCCCCCGGTCTGCCGGCCTCGGCAATGATTTCAGCCTCCTGCGCATGGAACTTGGCGTTGAGTACGTTGTGCTTGATCTTTTCCTTGGTGAGGAAGCGTGAGAGTAGTTCGGAGGTCTCGATGCTGGCGGTGCCGACGAGCACAGGAGCACCCTTGTCACGGAAGGCCTTGATGTCGCGCAGGATCGCCTCGAATTTCTCCTCGGTACTGAGAAACACGAGATCGTTGTCGTCGATGCGCACCATGGGCTTGTTGGTCGGAATGACCACGACATCCAGACCGTAGATCTGATGGAACTCGTAAGCTTCCGTATCGGCCGTGCCGGTCATGCCGGCGAGTTTGTTGTAGAGGCGGAAATAGTTCTGGAAGGTGGTGGAAGCCAGGGTCTGGCTTTCGTTCTGGATTGGCACACCTTCCTTGGCCTCGATGGCCTGATGCAAGCCCTCCGACAGACGACGACCCGGCATAGTGCGGCCCGTGTGCTCGTCGATGAGCACGATCTGGTTTTCCTGCACGATGTACTCGACATCCCTGTGGAAAAGATAGTGTGCCCGGAGCGCACCACTCAACTGATGCAAGAGGGTCAGGTTGGTGGCGGCATACAGCGACTCGTTCGGGCGCAGCAGCCCACGGCTTGCCATCAACTGCTCGACTTTTTCGTGACCGGGATCGGTCAACTCCACCTGCCGCTGTTTTTCATCGACGTAGAAGTCGCAGTCGGGGGCCTCGTAGACCTCGGTCTGCCGCTCGATCAGCGATTTCTCCGGCTTCTTGTCGCCTTTCCTGAGCAGGGGAACCAGCGCGTTTATCTCGAGGTAGCGTTTGGAGGAATTCTGCACGGCGCCGGAAATGATGAGCGGAGTTCGCGCCTCGTCGATGAGGATTGAGTCCACCTCATCGACCACGGCGTAGTTGAGTCCGCGCTGGAAACGATCCTGCAGTCGGAACGCCATGTTGTCGCGCAGGTAATCGAAACCGAATTCGTTGTTGGTCCCGTAAGTGATGTCGGCGAGGTAGGCTGCCCGCTTCTCGTTGGGATCCTGGCCGGGCACCACCACGCCAACGCTCATGCCGAGGAACTCGTAGAGCGGACGCATCCAGTTGGCATCTCGCCTTGCCAGATAGTCGTTGACGGTCACCAGATGCACACCCGAACCACTCAGCGCATTGAGATAGGCCGGCAACGTGGCGACCAGTGTCTTGCCCTCGCCGGTACGCATCTCGGCGATCTTGCCGCTGTGCAGGACATAGCCACCGATCATCTGCACGTCGAAGTGCCGCATCTGCATGGTGCGAACACTGGCCTCCCGTACCACGGCAAAGGCCTCCGGCAAGAGATCGTCGAGGGTTTCGCCCTTGGCAAGGCGCCCCTTGAAGGACGGCGTGCGAGCCTGCAATTCGCTGTCGGACAGTTTTTGCAAAGTAGGTTCGAACGCCGCGACCTGCGCGACCACCTTGCCGATTCTTTTCAGTTCACGGTCGTTCTTGCTGCCAAACAACCATTTGAGGATGGACATGAGGATTACCGCACTGCGAAAGGGAAATTGAGGGGCTCGGTAGCCCCGGGACGAGATGCAGCCTGAGCCGGCTGCGCGCGCCAGCGGGCCCTCGGGGGGACCGCCAGCGGAAAGGGAATTCAGCGGATCGTGTTTTGCACGTAGGACGCGGGATCTATCACGCGTCCATTCTTGTGGACTTCGAAATGCACGTGGGGGGCCGTCGAGCGCCCGGAGGAACCGGAGAGCGCGATTACCTGACCCTTCTTCACCACATCCCCTTCCTTCACCAGCAACTTCTGGTCATGGGCGTAGAGAGTCTCGTAGCCGTTGCCATGGTCGATCAGCACCATCCGACCATATCCTTGCTTCCAACCGGCGAAGCTGACGACGCCGGCAGCCACGGCAAACACGTCCTGACCGGACTTGCCGGTGTTGAAATCGATGCCTTCATGCTCTGCCAGCCGGCCCGTAAAGGGATCGCGGCGACGACCGAATCCGGAGCTGATGTAACCGTTGGCCACCGGCCAGCCTGACACGTTGAATTCGGCCAACGACTCGCGTTCGGTCATCACCGAGTTCAGCGACTCCATCAGGTGCTGGCGCTGGTTGATGCGCCTGCTGAGCGCATCAAGTTCCTCGAAAAACAGATCCGGGGACTGCAGTCCCGGGGCCTCGGCAAGAATTTCCGGCCCACCGACCGAGGGATCGGTATCGAAGCTGAACTCGTCCTCGGGCAACCCCGCTACCGTGGAAAGGCGCTCGCCCAGTGCATCGAGGCGGACCAGGCGCGCCTGCAGATTGGCCAAGCGGATAGTGAGGGCTTCGAGGCGACTGGTAGTTTCCTGCTTTACCTTGGCGAGGTCAGCAGCCTGCTCGCGCAGCGATTCGGACCAGGCATCCGCCTCGGCATCCCGGGCCAACTTGCCACCGCGCGCTTCGGCCATGATAAAGGCGCCACAGCCGATCAGCACGGGCAGGCCGAGCAGGCAGAGGCCCAGACCGAGCTTCATCCAACCTTTGAATGTAATGGTCTTCGACACCCCGTGACGGGCATCTACGATGATTATCTTCATTGTTGCGGGTGGCTACCTGTGACTTTGCACCATCGGTTGTTGCCCGATGGCCGCCCAACCTTGACCGAAGATAGCCGAATTCCGTCAGCCTGCAAAGACTGGCCGCAGATAGGAAATCGGGGCGTCCTGCTCTTCTTCGAAAGTCACGATTTCCCAGCAGTCCCGGCTGGTAATCAGCTTGCGCAACAACAGGTTATTGAGCGCATGACCCGATTTGTAACCACTGAATTCACCGATGAGGGTCTTGCCCAGCAGGTAGAGATCACCGATCGAATCGAGGATCTTGTGCTTGACGAACTCGTCCTCGTAGCGGAGGCCATCTTCGTTGAGCACCCGGTAGTCGCCGATGGCGATGGCGTTGTCCATGCTGGCACCGAGCGCGAGGTTACGGTTACGCAGTTCCTCGAACTCATGCATGAAGCCAAAGGTCCGGGCGCGGCTGACTTCTTTGACGAACGAGGTGCTGGAGAAATCGATACAGGCATGCTTCGTGTACTTTCTGTGCACAGGATGGTCGTAAAGCAACGTGTATGCCACCTTGAACCCATTGAAAGGCTTGAGCTTTACAACTTTGTCACCCTGACCTACCCCAATCTCCTTGGTAATTCGGATGTACTTCTTGGGAGCATTCTGTTCTTCGATGCCAGCGGACTGGATCAGGAAAACGAAGGGGCCAGCACTGCCATCCATGATGGGCACTTCGGGTGCACTGACGTCCACGAAACAGTTGTCGATGCCGAGACCGGACATGGCCGACATCAAGTGTTCCACAGTGGAGATGCGGACAGCATCTTTCACCAAAGTCGAAGACAAGGTGGTTTCGCCGACGTTTTCTGCCAGCGCCGGTATGCTCACGACTGGATTGAGATCTACCCGACTGAAGACGATGCCTGTGTCGACGGGCGCCGGGCGCAGCGTCAGGAACACCTTCTCACCGGTGTGCAGACCGATGCCGGTCGCTCTGATGCTGTTTTTGAGCGTACGTTGACGAATCATGATGCGCGGTCTGCCTCGGCGTAAGCGCCGGATGGTAACAAAGCCTTAACTGCCACCCAACAATTTTATGCGGGGGCGCCCCGGGAGCGGCGGCTTCCCCCCCTTACCAGTCTCAATCGGCCTGCCTGCGGATGAAGGCAGGAATGTCGAGAAAGTCCAGCTCGGCTTCGGCACCGACGGCCCTTGCGTACATCGGCTGCCCCTGCGGAGGTTCCGGCCGCAAGGCAGACTTCCGGCGCAGCGCCGTGGGCCGTTCCAACCCCGTGTAGTCGGGTCGACGCGGGGCTGGTTGGGGCTGATTGTCCACCACTACGCGGGTCGGAGCGGGCTGGACCTGTTCCTGGGCGCCAAGCAACCCGGTAGCCACCACCGTCACACACAGTTCTTCACCCATGCCTGGGTCGATGACGGTACCCACGATCACGGTGGCCAGCTCCGACGCGAATTCGGAGATAGTCTTGCCGACCGCGGCATACTCGCCCAGCGTGAGGCTGTCGTCGGCCGTGATGTTGACGAGGATGCCGCGGGCACCCTGCAGGTTGACATCCTCGAGCAGCGGGCTGCGGATAGCGGCCTCGGCCGCTTCCTGTGCGCGGTTCTCGCCGGACGAGCGCCCCGTTCCCATCATCGCCATGCCCATTTCCGACATCACGGTGCGCACATCGGCGAAGTCCACGTTGATGAGACCTTCCCGGGTAATGAGGTCGGAGATTCCCTTGACCGCGCCGAGCAGTACGTCATTGGCCTTGGCAAAGGCGTCGAGCAAGGAAGAACCACTGCCAAGCACAGCCATCAGTTTTTCATTGGGGATCGTGATCAGGGAGTCGACATGCTCCGACAGCTCGCGGATGCCCTGCTCGGCCTGCGCCATACGCTTGCGGCCCTCGAAACTGAAGGGTTTGGTGACGACAGCAACGCAGAGGATGCCCATTTCCCGGGCAATCTCCGCAAATACCGGGGCTGCACCGGTTCCGGTCCCACCGCCCATGCCCGCCGTCACGAAGACCATGTCGGCTCCGTCGATCACCTCACGGATGCGCTCGCGGTCCTCCATGGCCGCCTGACGACCAATCTCCGGCCGACCGCCGGCGCCAAGACCCCGCGTGACGTGCGGACCCAGCTTGAGGACGGTCCGGCAGGCCAGCTTGTCCAGCGCCTGGGCGTCGGTGTTGGCACAGATGAAGTCCACGCCCTCGATCGATCTGGCGATCATGTGTTTGACGGCGTTGCAACCGCCGCCACCCACGCCGATGACCTTGATCACTGCGCCCTGTGGTACTTCATCGATGATGTCAAAGATACTCATGGTCATGCCCCCGCTGGTTGTTGAGTCGATTCACTGCACGTCGTTTGCCGATGTTCCGGGGCCCGTGAGAGCCCCACCCTTCCTGTCCGCCCGTCCTGAAGGCTGCCAAACACTCAGTCCTCCCGGATGAAGAACTTCTTTACCTTCTCCAGCAGACGGATCACCGGCTCACGCTCCGGCTGCCGGCCCTGCTGTTGCTGCATATGCTTCATGCCGTACATCAGCAGCCCCACCGCCGTCGAATAGGTGGGATTGCGCACGATATCGGTGAGCCCCTGCACCTCGGTGGGCATGCCGATGCGCACCGGCAGGTGGAAGATTTCCTCGGCCAGTTCGACCACGCCTTCCATCTTGCTGGTACCCCCGGTGAACACGAGACCGGCCGCCAGCACATCGGCGAAGCCGCTGTGACGGATCTCGGCCTGGATGAGGTGGAAAAGTTCGTCGTAGCGTGGTTCGACCACATCGGCCAGCGCCTGACGCGACAGCTCGCGCGAGGGACGCTCTCCAACGCCGGGCACATTGATCATTTCGTCAGGGCTGGCCAGTTGGGCCAATGCACAGGCGTATTTGATCTTGAGGTCCTCGGCGAACTCGGTGGGCGTGCGCAGGGCCATGGCGATGTCGTTGGTGACCTGATCGCCGGCAATGGGGATGACGCCCGTGTGGCGGATCGCGCCCTCGGTGAATACCGCGATGTCGGTAGTACCACCGCCGATGTCGATCAGACAGACACCCAGCTCCTTCTCGTCATCGGTCAGCACTGAATAGCTCGAGGCCAACTGCTCCAGAATGATTTCATCGACCTCAAGGCCGCAGCGCTTGATGCACTTTTCCACGTTCTGGTAGGCGTTGTTGGCACAGGTCACCAGGTGCACCTTGGCTTCGAGCCGCACGCCGGACATGCCGAGGGGTTCTTTCACACCCTCCTGCGAGTCGATGATGTACTCCTGCGGCAGGATGTGCAGGATTCTCTGGTCGGCGGGAATGGCCACCGCCTGGGCGGCATCGATGACGCGCTCGATATCGGCCGCATAGACCTCGCGATCCCGAATGGCCACGATCCCGTGGGAATTCATGCTGCGAATGTGGCTGCCGGCAATACCCGCATACACGGAATGGATGCGACAGCCCGCCATCAACTCGGCTTCCTCAATGGCGCGCTGGATGGACTGGACCGTCGATTCGATGTTCACGACAGTGCCCTTCTTGAGCCCGCGCGAGCGGTGACGACCGATACCGACGATGCTGAGACTGCCATCGGCGTTGGCTTCGCCCACGATCGCCACCACCTTGGAGGTGCCGATGTCGAGTCCGACGATCATGTTGTTGCCGGTCTGATTAGCCATAGCGCTGTACCCGCATTTGCATGGTTGTCCTGTCTCCTTCTCAGCGAGTCACCAGAGATCCCGGGGGGTCCTGCCCTGGGGTCATGCCGGAGATTACCGGTCGCCACGCCACCGCGAGTCCGCTGCGGTAACGCAGGTCGATCGCCTGCACGTTCTGTAGATCGCGGCCCTGCTCCGATTCGAGGAACAGCACGAGGCGGCGCAGGCGCTCCAGCACATCCTCGCGTCCGACCCTCACCTCGATACCGTTGGTCAGCGTCAGCTCGTAGGAGCCGTTCGGTTTCAGGGTGAGATCGCGGATTCGCACGCCAAGCGGATAGAGCAGCTGATTGAATTCCTGGTACTGGCTCATGACTTTCAGCTCGCTGTGGTCCGGGCCACTCAGCTGGGGTAAGGCCTGTTGCTCGAGCGTGGTGGCGGGCTGGAAGACCTGACCCTGCTGGTTCAGCAACTGGGCAGCACCCCAGCGTGCAATGGGAATCTCTTCTTCGAGGGTAATGTGCAGCGTGTCCGGCCACTGCCTGCGGACCTCGGCCTTGCGGATCCACGGCAGTGCCTCCAGCACATCCTTGACACTGGCAAGGTCGACGGCAAGAAGGCTGGTGGCCACTTCGGTGGCGAGGGCGACCGTGATTTCCTCTCGGGTAACGAAGGAAAGTGCACCTTCGAGATTCACGCGCTCGATTTTCTGGGCACTTGCCTTGTCGAAGGCGAGGCCAACGCCGAGCCCCACTGCGCCGAGGATCAGCAGCGCACACAGCACCGTCATCACGCGCAGCAGGTCGATGTTGCCACTGCGGCTCTGCGTGGGCCGCAGTGGGGCGTGCAGCGCTTCGTTGCTGCGGGGCACGGGCGGACGGGGAGCCGGGGCGGCTGGACGGCGCTCGCGCGTCATGGCCGCTCCCCCATGCTGGTCTGCAGTATCTGCAGGACCAGCGTATCGAAATCGAGGCCCGCGGCACGCGCCGCCATCGGGACCAGCGAGTGGCTGGTCATGCCGGGCGCGGTGTTGACTTCCAGCAGCCAGAATCGGCCATCACTGCTCTGCATGACATCGACCCGCCCCCAGCCACTGCAGCCCAGCGACTGGTAGGCATCCCACGCCAGCGCCTGCAAGCTCCTGGTGCTCTCTGCATCGAGATCGGCAGGGCAGAAGTAGCGTGTCTCGTCCGAGACATACTTGGCATCGAAATCGTAGAAGGCATTCTTGCTGACCAACTCCACCACGGGCAGCACAGTTTCACCGAGAATGGCAACCGTGAATTCCCGACCGCGTATCCACGTCTCGGCGATGACGACAGGGTCGAAGCGGCGGGCCGTACGCCAGGCTTGTTCCAGCTCCGCCACCGTGGCGGCACCTCCGATGCCGATGCTGGACCCTTCCGAGACGGGTTTCACGAAGCAGGGTCCGAGTTGTGCAAACACGGCCGCCAGATCGCTGTTGTCGGTCAGCGTGACGAAGTCCGCCGTTGCGAGGCCAAGGCTTTGCCACACACGCTTGCTGCGGATCTTGTCCATGGCCAGCGCAGAGGCCAGCACACCACTGCCGGTGTAAGGTAGTCCCATCCACTCGAGTGCACCCTGCAGCTTGCCGTCCTCGCCATCCCGCCCGTGCAGGATCACGAATACCCGATCCGGCTTCAGCTCGGCGAGGCGCGCCAGCAGGGAGCGATCGGCGTCGATACCGACCGCGGCGACCCCTCGGCGCAACAATGCCTCCAGGACGGCCCGGCCGCTGATGAGCGAAATCTCGCGTTCGGCCGACCTGCCCCCCATGACAACGGCCACGCGCCCATAGGCCTCTGGCTTCGGCAGCTCAATCATGACCGAGGCCCTCCGCGGCGAGCTGCTTGCACAAGTTGCCGATGTTGCCGGCGCCCTGCGTCACCAGAATGTCGCCATCCTGCAGCAGGCCGTCGAGAAGCCCGCGCAGCTCGTCATGCTTCTTGACCAGCACGGGGTCGACCTTGCCACGCTGGCGTATGCTGCGGCACAGGCTCTTGCTGTCCGCACCGCTGATGGGTTTTTCACCAGCTGCGTAAACTTCCAACATCAGCAGCACATCGACCTCACCCAATACCTCCACGAAATCGTCGTAGAGATCGTGCGTGCGGCTGAAACGATGCGGCTGATAGACCATCACCAGCCGTCGACCCGGCCAGCCTGCCCGGATGGCCTGGATGTTGGCTGCCACTTCGGTGGGGTGGTGTCCGTAGTCGTCGACGAGCATGACGGTGCCGCGCTTGCAGCGCAGCGGTTTCTGCACGTCGAAGCGACGACCTACTCCCTGGAAGTTGGCGATTCCGCTCCGAATGTGACTGTCACCGAGACCCTCGTCGGTGGCCACCGCAATGGCCGCCGTGGCATTCAGCACGTTGTGCAGACCCGGCATGTTGATTGTGATGGCGAGTTTGCCTGCGCTACCGGGTCGCGCCACCTGGAACGTGGTGACACGCTCGTGCTGGCTGACGTCAGAAATGCGGAAGTCGGCCTGCTCGGAAAAGCCGTAAGTCAGTACTGGTCGTGAAACACGCGGCAGTATCTCGCGCACCACCGGATCATCGATGCATAGCACGGCCAGACCGTAGAAAGGCAGGTTGTGCAGAAACGTCACGAAGCTCTGTTTGAGTTTCTCGAAGTCACCTTCGTATGTCTGCATGTGGTCGTCATCGATGTTGGTGACGACCGCCACCATCGGATGCAGATGCAGGAAAGACGCGTCGCTCTCATCGGCCTCGGCCACCATGTAGTGACTAGCCCCCAGCTTGGCATTGGTCCCGGCACTGTTGAGCAGACCACCGATGACGAAGGTGGGATCGAGGCCTCCTTCCCGCAGCAGCGAAGCAATCAGGCTGGTGGTGGTGGTTTTGCCGTGCGTACCGGCGATGACGATGGCATGGCGGTACCGCATCAGTTCCGCCAACATTTCGGCGCGGCGAATGATGGGAACCCGGCGCTGGTGTGCCGCCTTGATCTCGGCATTGGTCGGGTCGATCGCGCTCGATACCACAACCACGTCAGCCGAGCCGAGATTTTCGGCGCGATGACCAATGTGGACCTCGGCACCCAGTTCGCGAAGGCGTCGCGTAGTAGACGACTCATGCAGATCGGAACCGAAGATACTGTAACCCTGGTTGAGCAGCACCTCGGCGATGCCGCTCATGCCTGCCCCACCGATGCCCACGAAATGGATATTGCGGATACGCCGCATCTCCGGGATGGCTCCGGTACGGGAAAGATTCAGCCGGGAGTCAGCCATGACAGGCCTCCTCGCAAAGATCGGCAGCCTGCCGCGCGGCATCCCGCGCCCCATGGGCACGGGCGGCACAGGCCAGCTGCAGGCATCGCTGCGGCTCTGCCAGCAGGTCGGCAAGTACGGTGCAGAGACTGTTCGGCGTGAGCTGCTGCTGTGGCAGCAATACGGCTGCCCCGACCTTGGCCAGGGCCTGGGCATTGGCGGTCTGGTGATCGTCGGTGGCGTAGGGATAGGGGACCAGGACCGCCGCGAGACCGATGGCAGTGACTTCGGCCAGCGTACTGGCACCGGCACGGCAGAGCAGCAGATCGGCATCGGCATAGGCAGTTGCCATGTCGTCGATGAACTCGCTGATCTCGATGCCGGTACCCACGGCAAGACCGGCAGCGCGGTAGGCGGCCAGAGTGGCCTGCAACTTGCCTCGGCCGCATTGGTGTCGCACCGAGGGTCGCAGTTCCAGCGGCAGCAGCGCGAGCGCCGCCGGCAGCGTTTCGTTGAAGATCTGCGCTCCGAGACTGCCTCCCACCACCAGCAGTGTTGCCGGCCGCTGGCGTCCGGCAAGGCGTTGCTCGGGCCCGGAGATGGCGAGCAAGCCGGCGCGCACGGGGTTGCCAACGCGCTGCAGTTTGGCCGCCGCGCGACCAAAGGCGCCGGGAAACGCCTCCATGACCACGGTGGCCAGCGGAAACAGGAGACGGTTGGCCAGACCGGCGACGGCATTCTGCTCATGGATGAGCAATTTGCGCCCCGTCAGCCAGGCTGCCAGACCGCCGGGACCGCTGACATAACCCCCCATGCCGAGGACGCAGCAGGGCTGTAGGCGTCGCAGCAGTCGAAGTGCCTGGAACAGCGACCGCAGCAAAGTGAAGGGCGCAGCAAGCAGACGCAGTACGCCACGACCGCGCAAGCCGGCGACCTGGATGCAGTGCAGTGGTATGCCGACACTGCTGACCACACGGGCTTCGACACCCGCCTCGGTGCCCAGCCACTCGACGCGCTTGCCACGCGCCCGCAGTTCCTCGGCGATCGTCAGTGCCGGAAACACATGACCGCCGGTGCCACCCGCCATGATCAGAACGGTCTGGGTCGCTGCGACGCTCATGCGGAGCTCCCGACTGGACGACCCGGCATGGCGCGCGGCGGATTGCCGTACAGATGATGCTCGATGTCGATGCGCAGCAGCACGGCCACCATCACGATCGTCATGATGAGGCTGGACCCCCCGTAGCTGAGGAAGGGCAAGGTCAGTCCTTTGGTGGGCACCAGGCCGACGTTCACCGCCGTATTGATCAGCAATTGGCCAAGAAACAGCAGGCTGATGCCATAGCCCAGGTAGGCCGCGAACAGTCGGCCGCTTTCCTCGTTGCGACGTGACAGCATGAGTGCGCGTCCAATGAAGGCGAGGAACAGCAGCAACAGCACCAGCACGCTGAGCAGACCCAATTCTTCGGCGATGATGGCCAGGACGAAATCCGTGTGCGCCTCCGGCAGGAAGTAGATCTTCTGGATGCTGTTGCCGAGTCCGACGCCAAACCACTCTCCCCGCCCGAAGCCGATGAGAGCCTGCGCGAGCTGGTAGCCGGACCCGAACACGACTTCGTCGCTGAAGGGATTCTGCAGCGTCTGCATGAAGGTGAGCAGCCGGTTGAGTCGATAGTCGGAGTTGACGATGGCGAGGTAGCCACCTCCCCCGAGGATGCCAGCGGCAAGAATCAGGTAGAACAACCTGATGCCGCCGAGGAACAGCATGCCGAGCACTGCGCCGCACAGCACGACGGTAGCGCCGAAGTCCGGCTCTACCATCAGCAGTGCCACGACTGGTGACATCAGTAGCAGCGGGTAGATGAAACCGGCAATGGAAGAACGCACGAGTTCACGATGGCGACTCAGGAACCAGGCGGTGAACACGATCACGAACAGCTTGGCCACTTCGGACGCCTGCAGGGAAAAGCCGGGCAAGTCGATCCAGCGCGTCGAGCCATTCACCGTGCGGCCAAGCCCCGGGATCAGCACCATGACCAGTGCGACATAGGCGAGGAAAAGCAGCAGCACACTGCTGCGGTACCACAGTCGCATGGGGTTCATGATCACGACGGCACCGAGCGCGAGACCGAGCAGCATGAACGCGAACTGCCGCTTGAAGAAGTAAAATGGATCACCTGCCTGCCGCACGGCGATCTCGATGGACGCCGATGTCATCATGACCAGTCCGAAGGCCAGCAGCAGCGCTGCCAGCGTCAACAGCAGGGGATCGCCGTAGTAGTGCCGTTGGCTCAGCGTATGGGGCATGGTGAGTGTGCTCATCCCAGCGCCCTCACCAGTTGCACGAACACGTCGCCGCGATGCTCGTAGTTCCTGAACATGTCGAAGCTTGCGCAGGCGGGTGACAGTAGCACCACATCACCGGGAACGGCGCGCTCGTAGGCTCGGGTCACGGCGGCAGCGAGATCGGCCACGCGTTCCAGCGGGACCACCCCTTGCAATGCAGCAGCAATCCGCTCGGCATCCTCGCCGAACAGCAGTGCCAGTCGTCCTTGTTTGGCCAGCGCCGGCCCAAGCTCAGCGAACGAGGCACCCTTGCCTTGGCCGCCGGCCAGCAACACCACCCTGTGTCTCGCACCGAGTCCGCGAATGGCTGCGACGGTAGCACCGACGTTGGTCCCCTTCGAATCGTTGTACCAGCTCACCCCGCCATGGGTGGCCACCCACTGACAGCGGTGTGGCAGGCCGGGAAAGCTGCGCAGGGCATCCAGCATGGGGGCGAATTCGAGTCCCGCTGCAAACCCCAGCGCGAGGGCAGCCAAGGCATTGGCGACATTGTGTTGTCCGGCTATTCGCAGCTCGGAAACCGCCAGCAGCGGCTGGCGCCGGTAGGCGAGGAATGCTTCGCCCTGTCGCTCAACCAGTCCGAACTCTGTGCTGTCGTCAGGCAGGACACCGAAGCTGTGGGCGCGGACTCCAGCGGCAAGCAGCGGACGGCTCAGTGCGTCCTCACGGTTGATCACGACCTGCTCACAACCCTCGAAAATCCGGTGCTTGGCCGCGTGGTAGGCCTGCATGGAGTCATAGCGATCCAGATGGTCGGGGCTCATGTTGAGGACAGTGGCGACTTTGGCGCGGAGGGCCTGGGTGGTTTCCAGCTGGAAGCTCGACAGCTCCATCACCACGAGGTCGATGGGGGTACCGTCAAGCATGTCGAGCGCCGGCGTGCCGATGTTGCCGCAGACCGCAACGCGTCTGCCGGCCGCCCGTGCCATTTCACCCACAAGCGTGGTTACCGTGCTTTTGGCATTGGAGCCCGTGATGGCAACGATGGGTGCGGTCGTTGCACGCGCAAACAGATCGATGTCGCCCGTGACTGCAGCCCCTTGGGCGATGGCAGCCCGCACCGCTGGCTCCCGCAAGTCGACCCCCGGGCTCATCACCAAGGTAGCGGCAGCGGCGAGCGTGCTGACCTGCAGCGGCCCGCATTCCACGGCAACCTCGGGGAATTCCTCACGAAACGCCGCCAGCCCGGGCGGCTCGGCCCGCGTGTCGACGGCGGCAAACCGGATGCCCTGGCGACGCAGGAATCGCGCACAGGACAGACCAGTCTTGCCAAGTCCGACGATCAGGTGGGTTGTGCCCGCGGGAAGTTGCATCGTTGCGCTCACCTGAACTTCAGTGTCGCAAGGCCGATCAGCACGAGAATGACCGTGATGATCCAGAATCTGACGATGACGCGAGGTTCGGGCCAGCCCTTCAGCTCGAAGTGGTGATGGATTGGCGCCATGCGAAACAGTCGCTTGCCGGTCAGCTTGAACGACGCCACCTGCAGCATGACCGACACGGTCTCCATCACGAAGACGCCTCCCATGATGACGAGCACGATCTCCTGGCGGATCATCACCGCAATCACGCCGAGCGCAGCGCCGAGTGCCAGGGCGCCGACATCACCCATGAAGATCTGCGCGGGATAGGTGTTGAACCAGAGGAAGCCGAGACCTGCTCCGGCCAGCGCCCCGCAGTAAACCACCAGTTCGCCAGTCCCGGCGATGTAGGGAATGTTGAGGTAGGTCGCGAATTCCACGTTGCCGGTAAGGTAGGCCATGATGCCGAGCGCCGAGGCCACCATCACGCTGGGCAGGATGGCGAGACCGTCCAGACCGTCGGTGAGGTTCACGGCATTGCTGAACCCCACGACGATGAAGTAGGCAAACAGCAGGTAGAGCAGTCCCATGTCCCAGGCGAAATCCTTGAAGAACGGCAGGAATAGCTGGGTTTCGGCCGGTGAGCTTGCGCTGTCGAACAGGTAGAACACGGCGAGCGCAGCAAAAACGCTCTGCCACAGGTATTTCCAGCGTGCCGGCAGTCCCCTCGGATTGCGTTCGAAGACCTTGCGATAGTCATCCACCCAACCGATTGCCCCAAAACTGGCCGTCACCAGCATCACCACCCAGACATAGTGGTTGTCGAGATCGGACCACAGCACGCAACTCACCAGAATGCTCACGAGAATGAGGGCGCCCCCCATGGTGGGTGTTCCGGCCTTGCCCAGGTGGGTCTGCGGTCCGTCCTCGCGGATGACCTGTCCGATCTTCCTGTAGGTGAGTCGCCGGATGAGTGTGGGACCGATGACCAGCGACAGTGTGAGGGCGGTCAGTACACCCAGAATGCCGCGCACAGTGAGGTACTGGAAAACCAGGAAGTCACTGTTGAAACGGGCGAGGTAGTTCGCAAGCTCCAGCAGCATGTCAGTCCTCCGCAGCGCCATCGTGGGTGGTGAGAAGCCTGACGAGGCGCTCCATGCCTGCGCTGCGCGAGCCCTTGACCAGCACGCTGGTGTGGGGTGTCAGCAGCGGACGCAGGCGCTCTGCCAGTAAGGCGGGGGTATCCGCGCTGTCGGCACACGCACCAAATGTCTCCAGCGCGTGTTGCATGAGCGGCCCAATCGTAAAAAACCGTTCGATGCCCTTGCTGCGGGCATAGGCGCCAACCTCACGATGCCCCTCGATGGCGTAGTCACCGAGTTCTGCCATGTCGCCAGCAGCGACGATCCGCAGGCCCGGCAGGCCGGCCAGCACGTCGATGGCGGCCTTGAAGGACGCGGGACTGGCGTTGTAGCTGTCGTCGAGGATTGCCGCTCCAGCAATACCCGTCAGTGTCACCAATCGACCCTTGACGCTCTGCATGCGGCCAAGCGCAGCAGCCACGTTCGCCAGGCTGGCACCGGCCAACAAGGCCATGGCCGCAGCAGCCAGCGCGTTGGCAGCGTTGTGACGACCCGGCAGAGGCAGCACGATGCTGACTGCACCTTGGGGCGCGACCAGCGTGAATGCCGAGCCGGCAAGACCCAGATCGCGGTAGCCGCTGAGCCGATAGTCCGCAGCAGCGGAGCCGGTGGCACTCAAAGTCACCACGTTCACGCCGGCCGGTGCCACGAACTGGCGCAGCACCAGCGGGTCGTCGAGGTTCAATACCGCCGTGGCTCCCGGACGCAGGCCTCGCCAGAGCTCGGCCTTGGCTTCCGCCACACCCTGCAGGGAACCGAAGCCTTCGACATGGGTCGGGGCCACGCAGGTGATATGCGCGATATCCGGCAGCGCCAACTGGGTGGTGTAGTCGATCTCACCCCCGGCATTGGCACCCATTTCCACCACAGCGAAGCGGTGCGGCGGTGCGATGCGCAGCAAGGTCAATGGCACGCCGTAATCATTGTTGAGGTTGCCTTCTGTGCTGAGCACAGCACCTTGCTCACGCAGGATCGCCGCCGTCATTTCCTTGACTGTGGTCTTGCCCTGACTGCCGGTGAGTGCAATGACCCTGGCTTTGGAGCGTAGACGGTTCTCTCGCCCGAGCAGTCCGAGGGCGATGCGCGTGTCAGCCACCTGCAGGACAGGCAGCGGAGCTGCCACCGGTGCGGACACGAGCGCTGCGATGGCCTGCTTTTCTGCCGCCAGCGCGACAAATTCGTTGCCATCGAAGTGCGGACCTTTGAGGGCGACGAACAGGGCGCCGGCCTCGAGCGTGCGTGTGTCGGTGCTGACCTTGTCGAAGGCGACATCGGCGCCGTGTATCTCGCCGCCTGTGAAGCACCGTACCTCCGACAATCGCAGCGCTCCCATCATCGGGCTGCCTCCGCGAACGCGCCCGATCCGAAGCGCTCCTGCAGTACGCTCAGTGCCTGCTCTGCATCGCTGAAAGGCAAACGGCCGCCGGCGATCTCCTGATGGTCCTCGTGGCCCTTGCCGGCGATCAACACAGCAGATCCCGGCGTCGCTTCGCGTAGTGCGTAGGCCAGTGCCGTGGCGCGCTCCGGAATCGTCACCGCCTCGTCGGGTCTGGCAAGACCTGAACGGATATCGGCAAGGATCTCTGATGACGACTCTAAACGCGGGTTGTCGTCGGTCAGCACGAGGCGATCAGCGTAACGTTCGGCAATTTCGCCCATCAGAGGGCGCTTACCACGGTCGCGATTACCCCCGCAGCCGAAGACGCACCAGAGCGTGCCGTGGCAATGCGCGCGCAGCGCCTGCAGGGCCTTTTCCAGCCCATCCGGCGTGTGGGCGTAGTCCACGACGGTCAGCACCGGGAAATTACCGAGTGCCTGCATGCGGCCGCGGACACCAGCCAAGGTAGCCACACTGGCCACCAGATGCGCAGCGTCGAAGCCAGGTTCGGCTGCCATGCTGGCAAGCAAGGTGCCGAGCACTGCCAGCAGATTGCTGATGTTGAAGGTTCCGAGCAGTGGGCTCTGCACCGAAAAATCACCCCACGGCGTATGCACGCGGAACGCCACGCCTGCAGGTCCATGGCGTATGTCGCTGGCGTAGAGGTCGGCGGCGCGATCGTGCAGGCTCCAGCGCAGACACTGGACGTCGGGGCCGAGCAGGCGCGCCGTGGCGGCTACGAAAGGGTCATCGGCGTTCAGCATGGCGAGGCGCAGCGCGGACCCGGTGAATAGCCTCTGCTTCGCCGCACCATAGGCCTCCATGCTGCCGTGATAGTCGAGATGGTCATGACTGAGATTGGTAAAGACGGCAATCTGGAAGTCAGTGACGGCGACCCGCTGCTGGTCGAGCGCATGCGACGAGACTTCCATCACCACAGTGTCGACGGCCTCGGCGCGCAGAGCAGCGAAGATGCGTTGCAGTTCCACCGCGTCTGGCGTGGTGCCGGGTCCTGCACCATGATCAGTCAGCGGCTGATCAATCAGGCCGTAGCCCAGTGTGCCGATGACGGCAACACGCCGACCTGCAGCTTGCAGCGCCTGAGCCAGCAGCTGGGAGACGGTGGTCTTGCCATTAGTGCCGGTAATGCCAATCAGGCAGAGCTGCCGGGCCGGCATGCCGAAAAACCGGCCGGCCAGTTCCGCGAGCTGATCGTGGAGATTGAGGACGGGGAGGACCGGTACGCTGCGCTCCAGCCTTTCGCAGCACCAGTCGACTTCGTCGGCTTCGACCAGCACGGCCGCTGCACCGGCGGCCACGGCGGCGCCAACGAAGTGCCGACCATCCAGCTGACGGCCCTTGCAGGCGAGAAACAGATCCCCACTCTGCACCTTGCGCGAATCGAGCGACAGGCCGGTGATTGCTCGCTCATGGCCAGCGGACAGTGGATAGATACCCTGCAGCAACACAGACAGAGGCACGGCCGAGGTCATTGGACCACGTCCTCCTCTGTGGCAGTTTCGACCGGCAGCGTTTCCGGCAATTCATTGTCCAGCAGGGGAGCGGGAAGCGCCTGCACGTCGGCAAGCACCACCGCAGGGGGCGGCACGTCGAGTATGCGCATGGCGCCGGCGGCGATCTGCGAAAAGACCGGAGCCGCTACCTGCCCGCCGCCGACCTCTTCCCCTTGTGGCTGCTGAATGGAAACGACGACCACGACCCGCGGATTTTCCACTGGTGCAAAACCGGCGAAGTGGGAGATGTAATTGCGGTTGTCGTAGCCACGGCCAGGCACGTACAGCCAGGTGGTGCCACTCTTGCCGGCTACCCGGTAGGACGGGATGTTGGCCCGTACACCGGTGCCGCCCATCTCCTTGCTGACCACGCCTTCCAGCATGCCGACCACGGCGCTGGCTATGCTCTGGTCGACAACGCGATACCCCTCCACGGGGCCGTCCACCTTCAGCAGGGAAATCGGCTTGCGTAGCCCGCGGTTCGCATAGACGAGATAGGCCTGCGCCAACTGCAGAGGCGTGACCTGGAAGCCATAGCCATAGGCCAGCGAGGCCGTTTCACCACGACTCCAACGCGCGTGCACCGGCAGCATGCCGGCCACTTCACCAGGAAATCCCGTTCCTATGTTTTCCCCGAAGCCGACGCGCTTCAGCACATCCAGCATGGCGTCGTGGCCGATTTCGAGCCCGATCTTGGAAGCGCCCACCTGGCTGGATTTGGCGATGATGCGGGCCAGAGAGGAAGGCCCATAGTTGACCGGGTCCTTGAGGACTCGGCGATCGACGACTACATAGCCTGGACTGGTTTCGATGATGGAGGAGGTGTCGAACTTGCCGCTCTCGAGTGCCGCAGTCACGGTGAAGGTCTTGACAGTAGAGCCTGGCTCAAGCAAATCGATCATGGCACGGTTGACGAGGCCACTCTCGTTGCGACTGGCACGATTGTTGGGATTCCACGACGGTTGGCTGACCATGGCGAGCACCTCGCCACTGCGTGCATCAAGCACGGTTGCCGTACCGGCTTTGGCGCGGCGGAGCGTCACGGCCTCCTTGAGTGCCTTGTAGGCGAGGTACTGCAACCTGGAATCGATGCTGAGCACAAGCTCGTTGCCGGGTACTGCCGCGGTCATCACACCGAGGTCCCGCACGAGTCTACCGATACGGTCCTTGACCACACGACGGCTGCCCGGCGTTCCTTTCAGCCAGTCCTCATAGGCTAATTCGAGCCCCTCCTGACCGATTTCGTCGTTGTCCGTCAGCCCGACGAGGTGTACGCCAGCCTCACCCATGGGGTAGAAGCGCTTGTACTCCTCCTGACCATAGAGTCCCTTGATGCCGCGGTCGAGGATGGCCTCAGCCTCCGCCGGCGGCATGCGACGCTTCAGGTACATGAACTCGCGGTCGGCGTTGTCGCGTATGCGCTCGAGCCACTGCGAGGGCTCGAGCTCCAGCTCGGCAAACACGTCCAGCAGCAAACGGCTCTGCTCGGGGTTTTCCAGCACTTCCTGGGGATTCATCCACAGCGACAGCACGGGCGTGCTGAGCGCCAGTGGCTCACCATGGCGATCGACGATGTTGCCTCGCGTGGCGATGATGGCCTCGTTACGTGTAGAGCGCGCATCCCCTTCGCGCTGCAGCACATCGTTGTTGAGCACCTGCAGATCGGCCACTTTCCAGCCGATAGCCGTGAGAAGGGCGAGGCATAAGCCGAACACGAGGCCCAATCTCCAGACAGGCTGCTGCAGGGGTTTGGGCGACTTAGTCACGGGCGAACACCACGACTTTGTCCATGGCCGGTACTTCCATCCCGAGCCGACTGATGGCGATCTCCTCGATCTGGCCCTGGGCCACCAGGCTGCTCTGCTCCAGCAGCAACTGCCCCCACTCCACCTGCAGCCGATTCTGCTCCTGTACGACTTGTTGCAGGCCATTCAGCAGGTGGCGCGTGGTGTAGGTGCTGAAGACCACAGCGAGCGCTGTTGCCGTCAGACTGGCCAACAGGACAAAAAAGGTTATCCAGTAACGTTGGCGGGTCTGTACTTGCTGCTGGTTCGCCCAAGCGGTGATGTCTGCGAGGTTCATGGTCGCATCCGCTCCAAAGGCTGTGTGTCCAGCTTTTCCGCCACGCGCATGACAGCGCTGCGGGCTCTCACGTTGTCCTTTTCTGCCTCAGCGCCACCGAGCAGCGGCTTGCCCACGAGCCGCAGACGCGGCTTCAGGTCTGCCACGGTCACTGGCACACCCGGCGGAAAGTCATCGCCCTTGGCCTCGTGCTGGAAGAAGCGCTTCACGATCCGGTCTTCCAGCGAGTGAAAGCTGATGACCACCAGACGGCTTGCAGGTAGCAGTGTGTCGACGATCCGCGGCAGCGCTGCCTCGAGATCCGCCAACTCCTGATTGATATAAATGCGTATTGCCTGGAAGGCACGCGTCGCCGGATGCTTGTGACGTTCCCAGGCAGGATTGGCGCGCTTGACGATTTCGGCGAGTTGCAAAGTGCTGGTCAAAGGCGTGACCGCCCTCGCCGCCACGATGGCTCTTGCCATGCGCCGTGCGTGCTTTTCCTCGCCATACTGGTACAACACGTCAGCCAATTCCTGCTCTCCCACCTGCATCAGCCACTGCGCGGCCGTGACACCACCGCGACTGTCCATGCGCATGTCCAGCGGTCCGTCCTTGCTGAAGCTGAAACCCCGGTCGGCATCGTCGAGTTGTGGCGACGAAACCCCGAGGTCCAGCAATACGCCCCGCGCAGCCGCCATCCCCTGTGCCGCCAGGGCCTCCGGCAACTCACGAAAACTTCCGTGCCAAACGCTCACCCGCGGGTCCACTGCCTGTAACTCTCTCGCCACCACGATGGCAGCCGGGTCCTTGTCCATTACCAGCAACCTGGCCTGCGGGCCCAGATGCTCCAGCAACAGTCGGCTGTGACCGCCGCGACCGAATGTGCCGTCGACGTAACAACCCTCAGGATCGGTCACCAGTGCCGCGACTGCCTCGTGCAGCAGCACGCTGACGTGCCGAAAATCTCCTGCTTCCACCCTTTCACTCCGTTGTGGCACGACACCGGCATCTGCTGCAGCGCAGCCCCATGCATCAGAGCGACAGACTTCTGAGCTTTTCCGAGACCCCAACGGCCGATCCGATGCTGAACAAGGAATCCAGCTTGCGCGTCCAGGCAGCTGCATCCCACAGCTCCAGCTTGTGATGCTGGCCGACCAGCACCACGTCTCGCTCGATCCCCACCAGCTCGCGCAGGGTGGAAGGCACCAGCACGCGGGCGTTGGCATCCATGTCCATGTCGAAGGCGTGCCCGATGAACATCAGCTTGAGCCGACGCTCCAGCGGATCGAAGTCGCTGAGCTTGTTGATGAGCTGCGCGCGCTGGTCGTATTCCTGGATGGGATAGATCAGAAGGCATTCGCGATCGTGGTTGACGGTGACCTTGAGTCGACCTTCGCAGCCTTCTTCGAGCAGGGCGCGATAGCGCGCAGGGATCGCCAGGCGCCCCTTGCTATCCAGCGTTGTGGCTTGCTGACCAGTCAGCAGCACGTCATCCACCCTCATTCACCGGCAACGATGCAAGATCGAGTTCGCGGCCCGGACTCAGGAGCCCTGCGCCGGCGGTCGCTCGACTGTTTTTATTCGTAGATGGCAAGTCGGCGGCGGAATTTGCGAAAGACGACAACGCGTTTTCCACAATCCTCCACACAATACCCACAGCTCACCACTTGACGGCACTATAAAGGAGTGGAGGAAATTCTGGCAAGCTCTATTTCATTGTTTTTATTGGAAAATTCTTGTGTCGACCGCTCCCGCAGCAGCACGATTCCCAAGAAAAATATTTTCAAACTAATACAAACCAATAGGGGGAGAACTTAAAGTAAGTCCTCAAGATTGGTGGCAGAAAGCAGCAGGGTTGGGGCGCTCACTTTTTCGCCGGAGCTGAGCATAGACGCGAGGGGCAGGCGGCGTACGCCAAGGGGAAAAGGGGGAGTCAGCCGATAAGCCGGGTTCTGTCGAGGACAATCATTCATCTGGGATGGCTGTTGCCAGCCACCTCAAGCAGCCTACCCGAATCCGATGCGAGCCACACCGAGTGGATTCCTATTTGGCCTTGCTCCAAGTGGGGTTTGCCTAGCCGTGCCGTGTTACCACGCACGCGGTGCGCTCTTACCGCACCATTTCACCCTTACCACAGCGTCGCATCGCAAGCGACACAACACCGGGCGGTATCTTTCTGTTGCACTTTCCGTGGGCTCACGCCCCCCAGGCGTTACCTGGCACTTTGCTCTGTGGAGCCCGGACTTTCCTCCCTGCAGCATGCAAATGCTGCACAGCGATTGTCTGGCTGACTCCTTGCCGCCATGGTACGGCAAACACCGTTGCTTGCCACTCAAACTTTGCCCGACTGCCAGCCGAGCGCCACATCGTAGAGCAGGTTTTTCTTCAGGCCCGTCAGGCGAGCTGCCAGCGAGGCTGCCTGCTTGAGCGGCAAATCCTCCAGCAGGATGCGCAAGGTGTGCTCGGCCGCGGCATCCAGTGCTTGTTCCCGCCTTGCCGTTCCCGCCACCACCAGCACGATTTCACCCTTTTGCTGGTTTTCGTCGCGCTGAAGCAGATCATGCAGCGACTGCAGCGTGCCATGTACCAGTGTTTCGTAGGTCTTGGTCAACTCACGGGCCAGCGTGGCGTCACGCGCGGTACCAAAGCTGTCGCAGAGGTCCGCCAAGCAGGCGAGGATGCGATGCGGAGCCTCGTAAAAAACCAGCGTGCGCGTCTCGCTGGCCAGCTCCGCCAAGCGCCGCTGACGCGCGCCGGCCTTGGCGGGCAGGAAGCCCTCGAAAACGAAGCGGTCGGTTGCCAACCCGGCGCAACTGAGTGCCGCGATAAGGGCACTGGGTCCGGGCACCGGCACCACCTTCAGCCCGCGGCGATGGGCCTCGCGCACTAGCACGAAACCGGGATCGGAGATCAGCGGCGTACCGGCATCGGAAATCAGGGCCACGGTGTCGCCCTGCTGCACGCGCGACAGAATGACCTCGGTGCGCTGCGCTTCGTTGTGCTCATGGCAGGAGAGCAGGGCGGCGCGCGTGCCGATCTCCTGCAGCAGGCGACCGCTGTGGCGCGTGTCCTCCACGGCAATGAGATCGGCCCTCTGCAGTACTGCGCGCGCACGCGCCGACAGGTCGGCGAGGTTACCGATGGGTGTGGCCACGATGTAGAGGGTACCGCTCATGGAGCAGGCTCGTTGCCAGCCCGCCACTTGATGTTGCAGCCGATGCTGGGTTTTTGCTCGGGGTTCTGGGCGGTGCCAGTCAGCGCGGCAGCGATGGCCCTACGCAGGTCCTGCCCGGTCACGGGAATCTGGTTGCCAGGCCGGCTCCCGTCCAACTGTCCTCGATACACCAGTCTTCTGCCGGCATCGAAAAGGAAGAAGTCGGGGGTGCAGGCCGCCGCATAGGCTTGCGCCACCGACTGGGATTCATCGAGCACATAGGGGAATTCGTAGCCGGCCGCACCCACTTCCTGTCGCATGTGATCCATGTCGTCGGCCGGGTAGGCCTGCGTGTCATTGCTATTGATGGCGATGACGGCGAGCCCATCCTGCCGGTAGTCACGACCAAGCGCTACGAGTTCCGTACGCACATGCTTGACGAAGGGGCAATGATTGCAGATGAACATGACCAGTAGCGCGCGCGCAGATGCAAACGACGCCAGGGAGTACGGCTGACCATCGGTCGCGGTCAGGCGAAAATCAGGAGCGAGCGTGCCGAGAGGCAGCATGCGGGAGGCAGTAAGGGCCATGGTCGTGATGGTCCGTGCGTGAATCGGGCCGCCATCTTGCCACAGCGCTGTGGACTTGCTGAATGTCCACGGCCCGGAAGCGGGGCGCAGCATGGGCTATACTGCCAGCAGTCCTCCTCATCGCTTACCGCATGCTCACTTGTTCCGTGGCCTCGCTGCGCCTCGTCTGCCTTGCCGGCAGCGTGCTGCTGGCAGCTTGCAATTCGACCAGCACCGGCCCACAGCCCCCGCTGCCGCCGGTGGTGGACGTCGTGCCGTTGCTGCCACCCACCGCCGAGGATCTGGTCACACTGGCGGCCAGCCTGACGCCGACCGAGGCGGTCCCCCTGCTGATGGAGGCGGCATCCCTGCATCGCGCCGACGGCGACCTCAATTCAGCGAGCGACGCCCTCGACCGGATCTTTCAGGCTGCTCTGAACCCTCTACAGACAATGGAACTGGCGATCCTGCGCGCCGAACTGGCACTTGATCGCAACCTCCCCCGCGAAGCTTTGCTCGCTCTCCAGGGGGAGGGCCTCCCCAATCCAGACACGCTGCCCACGGCCTTGCAGATCCGCTTCCACGAAGTGCGCGCGCTCGCGCAGGAGGCCAATGGTGCGATGCTGGTCAGCGCGCTCGAGCGCATCTCCCTCGATGCGCTGCTGTCGGCGGCCCAGCAAAGAACGAATCACGACCGCATCTGGCAGGCACTGGCCACCCTGCCCCAGCAGCAACTTCAGTCCCTGGCGGCGACGGCTACCAATGCCACAGTGCGTGGCTGGTACGAACTTGCTTTGGTGGCGCGCTCGTTCGGTAACGATCTGGACCGGCAGCTGATCGAGCTGCAGCGCTGGCGGGCCGGCTGGGCATCGCACCCCGCCGCCCAGGTGCTACCACCGCAGATGGAGCTCTTGGAGACCCTTGCCAGAGAGCGACCCCGGCAGATCGCGCTGCTGCTGCCTTTTGGCACCAATGCCGGTGCCATCGTACGGGATGCCTTCATGAGTGCTTACTTTTCGCTGCAGGAGCTGGGCGGTCAGGTACCGGTGGTCAAGTTCTACGACACCACCGACGTGACTGATATTCTGCAGTTGCACCGGCAGGCCCGCAGCGACGGAGCTCAGCTGATCATTGGTCCGCTGGCCAAGCAACACGTAGCGACCTTGCACGGTGAAGCCGATCTGGGTGTGCCGACTTTGGCCCTGAACAATGTGGAAGGTCAGGCCCCGTCGTCCCCTCAGCTCTATCTTTTTGCACTGTCACCAGAAGACGAAGCGCGGCAGCTTGCCGCCAAAGCCTGGGACGATGGACATCGCTACGTAGCAATCTTCAGCCCGCCCGACTCCGCGGAAACCGAGCTCTTCATGCGCAAGCGCGAGGCTTTTCGGGAGACGTGGACCGCGCTCGGCGGCCGCATCGCCGTCATCGACAGCTACCAAGAGAACTACACGGACAGCATCAGCCGAATGCTGCTGCTCGACGAGAGCAGCCAGCGCAGCGAGCGCCTCGAAGATCTGTTGGGTCGCTCGCTGGTGACTGAGCAGCGGCGCCGTCAGGACATCGACTACATCCTGCTGCTGGCCGCACCGGCGGCCGGTCGCCAGATCGTGCCGAGTCTGGCCTATCTCTTTGCCGGCGACATACCGGTATACGCCAGTCAGGACGTGTATTCCGGCGTTGCACGACAGACCGACGACCGGGATCTGAACAGCGTGTATTTCGGTGAAAGTCCCTGGTTGTTGGGCGTCAGCGGGGACGTGGGGCGCGCGCGCCAGCTGTTTCCGATGAGCACAGCGACCACCCTGCGTCTCCAAGCCTTCGGCATCGACGCTTTCCGTCTCTACCCTCGGCTGCGGCTGCTGGAGTCGAGCGCGAGCGCCAGCATTCCAGGCGTCAGCGGCCTGTTGCGCCTTGGACCCAATCGCAACATCGTCAGGCAATTGAGTTGGGCAACGATCTCGGACGGACTGATCACGACCGCGCCCTGAGCAAGCAAGGTTCACGGAGGAACCATGGCAGAAAAGACCCCACGATCCGCGTGGCGGCAAGCCAAGGGCCAGTGCTTCGAAGCACTGGCCCTGCAGTTTCTCGAGGCGAGGGGACTGGAATTGCTGGCTCGCAACGTGCGCTGCCGGCTGGGCGAGATCGACCTCGTGCTGCTCCATCACGGCACCGTGGTGTTCACCGAAGTGCGTTATCGCCGAAGTACCTGCTACGGCAGGGCGCACAGTACCGTGGATCACCAGAAGCAACGGCGCATACGCGATGCCGCACGTTTCTTTCTCTCGCGCCATCCACTGCTGGCCCGACAACCCTGTCGCTTCGATGTCATCGGCATGGAGGGCAGTGATGCGGGCAACATCACCTGGATCCGCGGAGCCTTCTATTGAGTGGCCCCGAGAGAAGTCAGGGCGTGTCATTGCCCATGCAGCATGGAGACCCGACACAGATTCCGCTAACATATTGCGGTCAGGAGAGGAGCTATGCAAGCCAACCAACGCGTCGTCGAGTTGTTCCGAGCCAGTCTGGAAACAAAACAGCGATCTGTGGCCGTGCTGCCAGACAGGATCGCTGCGGCGGCTGGCGTGATGGTCAATTCGCTGCTGGCAGGTGGCAAGATTCTGGCCTGTGGCAACGGTGGATCTGCTGGCGACTCGCAGCATTTTTCGTCGGAAATGCTCAATCGCTTCGAGCGTGAACGTCCGGCATTGCCGGCCATCGCACTCAGTACGGACACGTCCACACTGACCTCGATCGCGAACGACTACAGCTACGAGGAAATTTTTTCCAAGCAGGTCCGGGCCCTCGGCCATGCTGGCGATGTACTGCTGGCCATTACCACCAGCGGGAATTCGCGCAATGTTCTGGAAGCGGTCAAGGTGGCTCAGCAGCGACAGTTGCGGGTAGTGGCGTTGACCGGGCGCGACGGCGGTGCACTGCACGGATTGCTGCAAGCTGGCGATGTGGAAATCTGCGTGCCCTCCTCCATCACGGCGCGTATCCAAGAAGTGCACTTGCTCGTCATACACTGTCTTTGTGACCTGATCGACAACCAACTTTTCGGAGGCGAATGATGCGACGTCTACTCCTTCTGGTTTTTGTTTCTTTCGCGCTGCAAGGCTGTGCGACCGTGGTAGGAACTGCCACAGGTGGCGAAGGTATAGCGGACGATCCCGGACGACGCAGTCTGGGTACCATCATCGATGACAGCAGCATCGAAACGACGGTCAAGGTGAACATCCAGGCTGCAGATGAGAGCTTGCGCAAGTCTCATATCACCGTCGTGAGCTTCAACGGCGTCGTGTTGCTGGTCGGGCAGGTCGCCTCACAGGACCTCAAGAATCTGGCCACACGTGTGGCTACCAACTCCTCGCGCGTGCGGACTGTGCACAATGAACTCGAGGTCGCCGGGGGCACGACTTTCCTGTCGCGCAGCAACGACGCCTGGATAAGTACCAAGCTGAAGTCACTGATGCTCGCCGATCCCACCGTCGCGGGACTACGAACCAAGGTGGTGACAGAAAATGGTGTCGTTTACCTGATGGGACTGGTGAGCCAGGCAGAGGCGCAACAGACGGTAGACCTGGTCAGCAATGCCAGCGGCGTGACCAAAGTCGTCCGCGCGTTCGAGTACATCGACTAGACGCTGTCGTTGAGAGTTTGGCGATCAGCCGCGCGGTGGGCTATTTGACCACTCGCAGGGAGGGCTTGTTCTTGGGTTTTGGCAAATCACCGGCAGGATCAGCCACTTCATCCGCTGGCGGCGGTGGGTCGGGGTTGTTTTCGTCACGATCAAAGATCATTCCCTGTCCGTTTTCCCGCGCATAGATGCCCATGACTGCTGCGGTTGGCACATAAACGCGTGTGGGAATACCGCCAAAACGACCATTGAATTCGATGCCTGCGTTGGTAATGACGAGACCCTGCACAGCGACAGGCGAGATGTTGAGAACGATCTGGCCGTCCTTGACGTAGTTTTGCGGCACTTCCACACCCTTCTCGAAGGCATTGACCAGGAGGTAGGGCGTACAGTTGTTGTCGAGAATCCACTCGTTGAGCGCTCTAACGAGGTAGGGCCGGTGAGTGGTCATCGGCATGCGGTCGAGCCCTCCGACAATGAAGACACGGCGCCCCTCAAGAGCGCATTTCTTTTTCCTGTTCCGACAGACTCAACCTGATGGACTCGCGTTCCATCAGGCGTGCACGGTAATCCAGCAGTGGCTTGGTTGCCTTGGTCTCCGGCAATCGAATACCGATCTCGGGCAGACGCCAGAGAATGGGAAATACACAGCAATCCACGATGGTGAACTCATCACTCATGAAGAACGGCTTCTCTGCAAAGATGGGAGAAACCGAGATTATGCTTTCGCGCAGTTCCTTGCGGGCCTTGTCCAGCTCGGCTGCCGTGCCTTCCTCAGCCTGCAGCTTTTCGACTAAATGGCTCCAGTCGCGGTCTATGCGATAGATCCACAGGCGGCTCTGTGCACGCGCTACCGGGTACACGGGGAACAACGGCGGGTGCGGGAAGCGCTCGTCGAGGTATTCCATCATGATGTTGGGTTCATACAGCACCAAGTCACGATCCACCAGCGTGGGCAGGCTGTTGTATGGATTCAGTACGGCGAGATCTTCCGGCTTGTCGTAGATATCGACATCCACGATCTCAACCGTAACGCCCTTTTCCGCCAGTACGATGCGGACGCGATGACTGAACTGGTTCGAACCGTCCGAGTAAAAGAGCATGGACGAGCGTTTGGTGACAACTCCCATGGGAGATCCTCAATCCTGCAATGAATTAATGAACGTCTTTCCAGTATTCGCGATTCAGCATGTAGGCGAATACAAACAGGAACGCGAGGAAAAACAGCACATAGATGCCGATCCGCTCACGATGGAGGGCGGCGGGCTCCCCAAGGTAGGTCAGAAAGTTCACTAGGTCGTAGACGACCTTATCGAACTGCTCCGCACTCAGCGTACCGGTGCCTTCCACAGGGGCAAGCGCCGTACAGGCCTCGTCTGCGCAGCGCTGCTCGCCCTGCAGATTTCCCAGCACATGAGGCATGCCGACATTGCGGAACACGACATTGTTGACACCAAATGGTCTGGAGGGATCCTGGTAAAAACCCTTCAGATACCCATAGAGCCAGTCGGAGCCCCGAACCCGGGCCACCAGCGTGAGATCGGGCGGCGCTACGCCGAACCAGTTCTTGGCCTGCTCTTCCGGCATGGAGCTTTCCATGAGATCGCCGATTGCCGCGTCGGAATCGAAGAGGAAAAACTCTTCGGCCAGTTCCTCCGGTATCCCCAGATCACTGGCAACGCGCTGGTAACGCGAGAACCGGGCGCCATGGCAGCCCATGCAGTAATTGACGAAAGTGGTGGCTCCGGACTGTAGGGATGCCTTGTCTTCCAGATTGGACTCATAGTGAGGAAGCGTAGCCTCCGATTCGGCACCGACCGCCATCAACGGCAGGATCGTCAGACCAGCGATAAGGACTAGGGCTAGCAGCAACTGTGGAATGGAGATGAAGCGGCCCGTCAGTCGCGCCGGTGGAGTACCAGTCTGCTCCTTTCTCGTGTACCACGGCATGCTGAGGAAGAATGCGAAGTAGTACAGAGTGCAGATCTGCGCCAGCGTGGTACGCGCCTCGGTCGCAATCTTGGTGCCCAACACGCCAAGAATGATGAAGCTGACAACGAAGAGCAGCAGACCGATGCGGCTATACCAGCCCTTGTAGCGCATGGACTTCACGGGGCTGCGATCGAGCCACGGCAACACGAACAGAATGGCGATGGCGGACGCCATAGTCACAAGCCCCCACACCTTGGCATCGATACCGAACAGCGGGTACGTGCAAGCCCGCAACATCGAGTAGAACGGTGTGAAGTACCAGACCGGCGCGATGTGTTCGGGCGTCTTGAGATTATTCGCTTCCTCGAAGTTGGCATGTTCGAGGAAGTAGCCACCGCCTTCAGGGGTGAAAAAGATCACGAACGAGAATACCGCCAGAAAGATGATGATGGCGACCAGGTCATGCACGGTGTAGTACGGGTGGAAGCGAATACCATCCAAAGGCAAACCGGTGACCGGATCCTTGTTCTTCTTGATCTCCACACCGTCTGGATTATTGGACCCGACTTCGTGCAAGGCGAGTATGTGCAGGAACACCAGACCCACCAACGCCAGCGGCAGAGCCACCACATGGAGGGCGAAAAAGCGGTTAAGGGTAGCGCCCGAAATGAGGAAGTCCCCCTGGATCCACGTCATCAGATCCGGACCGATCACCGGTATCGCACCGAACAAGCCGACGATCACATTGGCACCCCAGTAGGACATTTGCCCCCAAGGCAATACATAGCCCATGAAACCCTCGGCCATCAGCACCAGGTAAATGGTCATTCCGAGGATCCAGATCAGTTCCCGCGGCTTTTTGTAGGAGCCGTACATGAGCCCGCGGAACATGTGGAGGTAGACCACCACGAAGAAGGCGGAGGCACCCGTCGAGTGCATGTAACGCAGGATCCAGCCATAGTCGACGTCCCGCATGATGTACTCGACCGACGCAAAGGCGCCTTCGGCGCTGGTATTAAAGTTCATCGTCAACCAGATGCCCGTCAGCAACTGATTCACCAGCACGACCATCGAAAGCACACCGAATACGTACCAGATGTTGAAATTCTTCGGGGCGTAGTACTGGCTCATATGCTTTTCATACGCCTGCACGATCGGCAGACGTTCATTGATCCAGCCCAGCAGGCCGGTCAACTGCGGTTTCGCATTGTTGTGATCACTGCCGGCCATCAGGAATTCTCCGAGTCAAGACCAATGACGATGACGTTGTCATTTACGAAGTAGTGAGGCGGTACCCGCAGGTTGTCCGGCGCAGGTACCCCGGAGTAGACGCGCCCCGCGAGGTCGAACTTGGAGCCGTGGCAGGGGCAGAAAAAGCCGCCGCGCCAATCCGCATCGAAATCCTGTGGCTGAACTTCGGCAAACAACTGCGGGGAGCAGCCGAGATGCGTGCATATACCCACCAGCACCATCAATTCCGGCTTTCTGGAGCGAAACTCGTTCTGTGCGTAGTCTGGCTGCTGGTCGGGTTTTTCCGACGCCGGATCTGCCAAGTGAGCCGTGTGTTCCTTCAGGTTCGACAGCGTGGTTTCGTCGCGCCGCATGACGAACACGGGCTGACCGCGCCAGGCTGGCATAGGACCCAACAACTCGCCCGGCTCCAGACGGCTGATGTCGATTGTGATAGGCGCCCCGGCCGCCAAGGCTTTGGCACTGGGATTCCACGAACCGACGAAAGGTACCGCCGCACCAACACCCCCGACGGCACTCACTGCTGTCGTGGCGCCGATCAAAAAGCGTCTGCGGCTCTTGTTTGCAGTGCCGTCATTCACGAAACGTCTCCTAAATTTGCCCCAAGAAACAGGGGAGATAACACCGGTGAAAAGGCCGCGCGCATCGTAATCAAATCAAGGATTTCATTCAAGAAAAAGCACACTGCACCGAGAACTGGCAACACGGAAGTTACCCCAAAAAAAACGCCGAAACCCGGAAGGTTTCGGCGCTCTTGCTGCGCTTCCCGCCTGTAGGGGATCAGCGCTTGGAGTACTGCGGACGCTTGCGGGCCTTACGCAGACCAACCTTCTTGCGCTCCACCTCGCGCGAGTCGCGAGTAACGAAGCCCGATTTCCGCAGCAGCGACCGATTGCCTTCGTCGTACTCGATGAGGGCGCGGGTCAAGCCGTGGCGGATCGCCCCTGCCTGCCCGAAACTGCCACCGCCAGCGACCGTGATCTGGATGTCGAATTTGTCGGTCGCCCCAATGAGCTCCAGTGGCTGGCGCACGATCATGCGCGCTACTTCACGCCCAAAGAAGTTTTCGATGGTGCGGTTGTTTATGGTGATGTTGCCGGTGCCCGGAGTGATGAACACGCGGGCGGTGGAGGTCTTGCGACGTCCGGTTCCGTAATACTGGGAGGCGGCCATGTTGCTGGGTCCGAATAATTAGAAAGAAAGCTGGGCTGGTTGCTGGGCTGCGTGCGGATGCTGGCCACCGGCGTAGATCTTGAGCTTGCGCATCATGTCACGGCCCAGTGGAGTGCGAGGCACCATTCCTTTGACGGCCAACATGATGGCGTCCTCGGGTGAGCGCTGGATCAACTCGCGAAAGCTCTGAGTCTTGTGTCCCCCCGGATAGGTCGAGTGCCGGTGGTACATCTTGGTGCGGGCCTTGGTGCCGGTTACGGTGACCTTCTCCGCATTGATAACGACGATGTAGTCGCCGGTATCAACGTGAGGCGTGTATTCGGGTTTGTGTTTGCCACGCAGGCGATGGGCTATCTCGGCTGCCAGACGCCCGAGGGTCTGACCGGCGGCGTCAACGACGTACCAGTCATTCTGGGCAGTTTCCTTCTTGGCGGAATAGGTTTTCATTGATGCGTTCCAGGTACAGACAATTCTTCGAAATGACTCAGCCTAACGCGGCTCGGAGCCGGGGTCCCTGCTGCCACACGCGCCAACGGTTGACAAGCCGGATTCAGGGGCGCGAATTCTACCCACCGAGCAAAGGATAGGCAAGCATGCCCCAAACTTGCCTCGGCGCGGCGGTCATTCACCAGCCTCGGCGCTCTGCAGGCGCCATTGCAAAGCCACGGGAACCGAGCCGCAGCGCTGGTGATGAATCTCGGTATAATTGCGGCCGGTTTTTACCTGGCCTCGCGCCATCCAACTGGTTTTCCTGATGATTTTCTTAATTGGCTTGGGCAGTTTGCTGGTAGGGGCGCTTGCCGGTGCCCTGCTCTTCAAGATGTTCGGATCCGACGAGATCCGCGTACAGAGGCTCGAGGCCCAGCTGCAGGAGTTATCCAGTGCGCACGAATCCTACAAGGCGCAAGTGAATCACCACTTCACGGATTCGGTGGTGCTCTTCAACAACTTGACGCGCAGCTACCGGGATGTTTTCCAGCACATCGCCAGTGGTGCCGAAGTGCTTTGCCCCGATCACATCGCCAAGCAAGTTGCCGCAGTGCCGCTCGAATTGGAGTCCGGAGACTTGCGTCGGACCACGTCGCTGCGTCCGGACCATCCGCCCCTGGACTATGCAAACCCCGACGCTCTGCCCGATGACAAGGAAGCCGATCGGGCCGATCCCGAGCTGTTCCGTCGGTAGCATTGCCGCGCAGCATTCCGGCGAGCCCCAACAGTCAGGGGCTGCTCGGCCCACTGCGGAAGCGCGCTTTCCACTTTTCCTGCAACCCTGAAGAAAAGCATGACAAACCATCAACTGACACACCTGAGACAGCTCGAAGCCGAAAGTATCCACATCATTCGGGAGGTTGCCGCCGAGTTCGAGCGTCCTGTCATGCTGTATTCGATCGGCAAGGACTCGGCTGTCATGCTGAGCCTCGCGCTCAGGGCGTTCTACCCCGGTCGGCTACCCTTCCCGCTGCTCCACGTGGACACGACGTGGAAGTTCCGGGAGATGATCGAATTCCGGGACAACCTTGCCCGCAAGCATGGCTTCGATCTGATCGTGCATATCAACGAGGAAGGCGTCAAAGCCGGTGTGAATCCGTTCAGTTATGGTAGTGCGAAGCACACGGACATCATGAAAACCCAGGCGCTGAAGCAGGCCTTGAACAAGTACCAGTTCGATGCCGCATTTGGAGGCGCCCGTCGTGACGAAGAAAAATCCCGTGCCAAGGAACGCGTGTTCTCCTTTCGCGACAAGAACCATACGTGGGACCCGAAAAACCAGCGACCGGAACTCTGGAGCCTGTACAACGGCAAGATCAACAAAGGTGAAAGCATTCGCGTATTCCCCCTGTCGAACTGGACGGAATTGGATGTGTGGCAATACATCCATCTCAACAACATAGAGATCCCCGCCCTGTATTTTGCCAAGGAACGGCCGGTCATCGACTACGAGGGGGTGACCATCATGCTGAACGACGAGCGTGTTCCGCCGGAGTTTCGCAAGAATCTGCGCAACCAAATGGTCCGTTTCCGTACCCTAGGGTGCTACCCCCTCACCGGCGCCATCGAGTCGCAGGCCACTACGCTGCCAGAAATCATTCAGGAAATGCTGCTGGCGACCACCTCGGAGCGACAAGGTCGCCTCATCGACAGCGACCAGGCCGGCTCGATGGAGCAGAAGAAGCGCGAAGGTTACTTTTAGGCACTTTCTGGCGCCCGGCGCTGCAAGGTTTCTTTTCGTCATACTCTGGCGCACGGCGCCGCAAGACAGGAATCACAATGTCGCATCAGTCCGATCTCATCAGCACCGACATCAACGCGTACCTCGCGCAGCATGAGCGCAAGGAACTTCTGCGACTATTGACCTGCGGAAGCGTGGATGACGGCAAGAGCACTCTGATCGGCAGGCTGCTTTACGACACCAAGATGATCTACGAGGACCAGCTTTCCGCCATAAAGTCAGACAGCGTCAAGTCTGGCACTACGGGCGACAAGGTGGATCTCGCCCTGCTGACCGACGGTTTACAGGCAGAGCGGGAGCAAGGTATCACCATCGATGTTGCCTACCGCTATTTCTCGACCGCGAAACGCAAGTTCATCATCGCCGATACGCCGGGCCATGAGCAGTACACGCGCAACATGGCGACCGGCGCTTCCAATTGTGAATTGGCCATCATCCTCATCGATGCGAGGTACGGGGTGATGACCCAGACACGGCGCCATACGTTCATCGCGTCATTACTGGGCATACGCCACCTCATCGTTGCCATCAACAAGATGGATCTCATGGGCCACGACCAGGCGGTTTTTGAGCGCATCAAGATGGACTATCTGGCGTTCACGGCAGACCTGGAAACCGGCGACCTGACCTTCATTCCGATTTCGGCGCTCAACGGCGACAACGTGGTGAATGCCAGTACCCAGATGCCCTGGTACTCCGGGCCTACCCTCATGCATATGCTGGAAAACGTCAAAATCGCCGCGGACAAGAACTTCGAGGACTTTCGCTTTCCGGTGCAGTACGTCAACCGCCCGAACCTCAATTTCCGCGGTTACTGCGGCACTGTTGCCTCGGGCGTGGTGCGCAAGGGGGATACCGTTACCGTATTGCCTTCGGGCAAAACAAGCCGCGTCAAATCCATCGTTACCTACGATGAGGAATTGGAGACCGCCTTCCCGCCGCTGGCGGTGACCCTCACGCTGGAAGACGAGATCGACATCAGTCGTGGGGACATGCTGGTGCATGGGGACAACCTTCCGCTCTCCCGCGATACCCTGACCGCCACCTTGGTCTGGATGAGTGAGGAGCCCATGCTCCCCGGGAAGCTCTATGACTTCAAGCATACGAGCAAGGTGAGCAGCGGGCAGGTGTCGGCCATTCATCACAAGGTAGATGTGAATTCACTGGAAAGGCTGCCAGCACCCTCATTGGCACTGAACGAAATTGCCCTCTGCGAGATCGTGCTCAGCCAGCCTCTGAACTTCGATTCCTACCGTAGTAATCGCAGCACCGGTGCTTTCATCGTGATCGACCGGCTTACTAACGTGACCGTCGGTGCCGGCATGATCGAAAGCAGCGGCGGCAGGGGCCACCTTCACAGGGAGCGATCAGGGCACGTCACGCCGGCAGAGCGGGTGGCGCGTTATGGGCAGCAGCCGGCTACTGTGCTGTTTGTCGGTCTCTCCGGCGCAGGCAAGTCAACCTTGGCCCATGCGCTCGAGCGTCGCCTGTTCGACATGGGTCGTGTATCCACAGTGCTGGATGGCAAAGGACTGCGGTTGGGACTGAGCCGGGATCTCGGTCACGGCGCCGCGGATCGCGCAGAGAATCTTCGTCGAGGCGCTCACCTCGCGAGGTATCTCAACGACTCCGGTTTCATCTGCGCCGCTGCATTCGTGGCAGCCAGTGCCGAAGCGAGAGCGAACGCCCTTGCTGTCATAGGTCGAGAGAACTGCTTGCTCGTACACCTGACGGCCCCACTGGACACCTGCCGGCAACGTGACCCGAGTGGTCTTTATGCCGCCGATGCCGTGAAGGCGTCTGCGGCGGTCCCGGGCGTCTCATTTCCTTTCGAAGTCCCGGACGACGCGGACCTTGAGCTGGCCACCGATCGGCTTGGAGTGGCGGAGTGCATCGATGCCGTGATGGAACTGCTGCACGCGCGCAAGCTCCTCTGACGCAAGGCAGCGGAGACGTCGGCTTCAGCCGCCTGCGTTTACCAGGCGCGGGCAAAAGGCCAGCAGAAAATCGTTTACTGCCTGAGAGCAGCGGTCGCGAATCTCCTCGTCCGACAGCGGCTCCAGCACGCCACACTCTCGCATCAACATGGTCCGGTGCAGGACCATGCCGATGAAGTAGCGACTCAACTGATCGACGCCGAAGTCCGAAGATGGTTTGTAATAGTCGAACAGCTGTACGAGATTCTTGTAGGCGATGTCCGGTCCCGCCATGAAGTAATGGTTGCCCACCTTGGAGCCATGCGCTGCCATCTGGAACACCAGGCGGCGCAGGGAAAGCGTGCGGGAATCCGAGGCTACCTTGAGCGTTGATTCCGCGACGATTCTCAGCGCGTCCCGCATGGACTCCCCTTGGTAATAATTGGACGTCTCCAGCATTCCTTTGCGGTAAACCGACAATTCGCGCTCAACGACAGCCAGGAACAGGTCTTCCTTACTGCCAAAATAGCGGTAGATCGATTCCTTGGAGATACCCGCATCTCGCGCCATCACGTTGATGCTGGTGCCGTCAAAACCCTTGCTCAGAAAGTTTTCGCTGGCGATATCCAGAACTTCCTCGCGCTTGTCCACGCTGCGCTGCCTGAGAACGGGTCCTGATGCCGGGACTGATGCCGACTCTGTCATCTGGAAGGAATCCTGCGGTGAAACTCGGGAATGCCCGCATCTTATGCCAAAAAGGCAAAAACTGTTAATCGCCGCACCGCGGGGGTTGACCGTAGCGTTTTTGGCTTGTAGCATTCCTACCGTACTGTTCGGTTCGACCAGAGAGGTCCGAGATTCGCGAAGAAGCAGGAGAGACTTCGCGTCATTCAGGACTTGAGCGCCAAACGCTGCAAGGTGCAGTGCCAGTGAAGAAAGAAGCTCGATTCGCAGGGTGAAGCTCAGATTCTCTTTCCAAGTGATCTCTGGCCATGAGGCCGCAGGTTCTTTGGACAGCGGATGCTGACAGTCCCCTCTGAAAGGCCTCGGAAACGCAGTTTAGTTCCGAGGCTTTTTTTTGATCCCAAATTGTTTGGCGCAGTCGCCACCCCGAATTAAAACCGGTGGCCCACCATCACGAACAGGCTGCGCGGTTCGCCCACAAAATAGCGGTCGGTGCCAAAGGCAATGTCGGCACGCTCGGCGTAGTCCGTGTCGAGCAGATTGGTGACGTTGGCGCCGTAGAACCAGTTGCGGCTGAAGTCGGCCTGATAACGCAAGTTCACCAGATCGTGCCCGGGGTATCGGGCCGTGTTGAGCTCATCGGTGAAGTACTTGCCCATGTGGATCCACTCCAACTCCAGGTTGCGACCTTCACGGATGCTCCAGCGAAGCTGTGCGCTGCCGGTCATGCGTGGGGCGGTGTCGATGTCGAGGCCCGCGAGCTTCACGGCAGATGGATTGACGTTCCCCTCGTAGGTGTGAATGGCGTAGCTGGCGGCTACCGTCAGCGAGAGGCTGTCGGTGATACGGTAGTCCCCGTTGACTTCCAGGCCCCTATGGCGGGTCTGCGCTCCGCTGATATTGATCCTGTTGCTGTCCTGGATGATGACATTTTCCTTGTCCATGTCGTAAAGCGCCACGGCATAGTTCAGGTCCTGCAACACGCCACGCAAACCCAGCTCATAGCTGATTGCGCGCTCGGAACCGAGATCGGCAACGTTTTGGCTGCCCTGCAAACGATAGATCTCGTTGGTATCTGGAGCACGGAACGCTCGTGCCGCGTTGGCATAGATCTGGGTGCCATCCGGCAGGTCATGTATCCAGCCGAGCTGCAGCGAATGGTTGTCATAGTCATCCGAGCGATCGGCCGGTCGGTTGAAGCGGCAGCCACCATTGGTGCAGGGCACACCATTGTCCTTCGTACGGCCAGTCAACATGAGGTTGTCGTAGTCGTACCCCAGCATTTCGTATCGGAACCCTATGTTGATCTGGTCAGCTTGCGTCAGATCGAATTTCAACTGTGCGTAGGGTGAGATGAGCTCTGCATCAACCGTGAAATCGTAGTGTTTTCCCACCGGAATGGTAGCAACGATCACGGGCGAACCCACGGCCGGGGCGCTCTGTGTCTCACGCAGATAGCCCTCGGTGGTCTCCAGGTCGACACCGGCCTGCCAGCGCAGTCGCGCCACGTCACCGCTGGCCATGGTCATCAACCCGAAGGATTCCTGACCATTCTCCTCAAGGGGCACGCCGGGAAGGAAATGCTGCAGGAATTCCATCTCGGTCTTGCGGTAGTAGGGCGTGACGGTGACGGAACCGAAGCGGGTCTGCCAGTCGACACGGCTGCTGAGACGCCAGGAACTGGCATCACGAAACGCTTCCGGGTTGGGGTTGAGACGCTTGAACGCATCGTTCTTGTAGGCATCTTTGCCCTGAATGAACCCGGCAGTTTCCTGATTGAGGTTCGTGAAGTGCAAAGCGCTGGTCACGGTCAGTCCTTCTGCGGTGTAGCGATGCTGGAGGCTGAGTTTCTGCTGATCGAATCCCGAATCATCCTTGTAACCGCCATCGGACGTGCCGTTGAAGGACACGCGGTAACCCTGAGAACCATAGGTTGCGCTGCTGGTGCCGCGGACCCTGTTGTAGTCGTGCGGTCCGGCCTCGTAGGCGATGCTGGACGCGGGGTCCACGGCGATCGGATCGCTGATGACGTTGATGGCGCCATGCAAGGCGTTGGCACCGTAGAGAATGCTGCCGGGGCCTCGGATGACTTCGACCGTGCCAGCCTGTTCGCTGTTGGCCTCGAACATCTGATTGACGTTGCAGAACCCGGTGGCGCGTAGCGGAATACCGTCCTGAGCCATTTGGAAGGCACCACAACTACCGGCTCCGGAAAGCACCGGAGAGCGGATTGCTGTCAGACTTTCCTGCCCGTTGCCACGACTGATCCATGTTCCGGGCACCCTTGCCAGCGCCTCGTTCAGATGGGTGGGGCGAATGGCATTGAGATCGGCAGCGCCCACGGAAAAAACACTGGCGGAAACATCGCGCAAGGTGGTCTGGCGCCGGTCGGCGGTCACCACGATGGACTCGAGGGTGTTTTGCTGTGCCAGCAACGACCCAGGTATCTGGGTCAGCAGGAGTGCCAAAGTCAGCGGGGATCTGTACGGCATTGACATCAGGGAAACCTCGGTACGGAACTCGGCAGCGGTACACAGCGGCGAAACCAAGGGGCCACGGTGCTAGAAAAAGGAGTATCCAAAGTACTGCAAGCCTGCGGACTTTCACAATAACATGCATTGGTTTTCTATGATTGGCCGGTGCCGGATTTCTCGGATCCCGGCCCAATTCACCGCCGGAACTGTCCCTGTCACTCCATGACCTATCTCAACGACCAAAGCGAATCCCTTCTGTTTCAGCTGCAACATCTCGGTGGCCTGCCGATCTGGGAGGGCACTGCTGCATACGGGCATGCAGATGAAGCGACCGTTCGAGCGCTGCTCGAGGCGGCAGCCTGCTTTGCGGAGGATCGACTGCTGCCCTTGGCGGCCACCGGCGATCGTCAGGGCTGCACCTTGGCAGCAGGGGCGGTCTGCTTGCCCGAGGGCAGCCGTGCTGTCTACTCGGAATGGGTTGGGCTGGGCTTTCCTGGCGTCGGTCTGCCCATGGACATCGGAGGTCTGGGACTGCCCCTGGCGGTGCAATGTGCAGTCCAGGAACTCTGCGACGGCGCGAACCTTGCCCTGGGCATGCTGTTCATTAATTTGCGCTGCGCCGCTCTGGCGCTTCTGCAGTCCGCCAGCGAAGAGCAGAAGGCCCGCTGGCTACCGGGACTGTTGGCGGGCACTCTCGCCAGCACCATCGTGATCAGTGAGCCGCAGGCAGGATCCGACGTAGGCCGTATCCGCACGCTGGCGACACCAAGCAGCGACGGCTCCTACCTGCTGCAGGGCACCAAGATCTGGATTTCCTACGGAGATCACGATGCCACCGCCGAGATTCTCCATCTGGTGCTCGCGCGTACGCCGGGTGCCGAAGCGGGATCGCGGGGACTCAGCCTTTTTGCCGTGCCAAAACTCCGGGACGGTACCGGCAATGGCACCCGGGTGGCACGTCTGGAACACAAGATGGGGCTGCACGCTTCGCCCACCTGCGTGCTCGAATTCGATGAGGCTCGCGGCGAGTTGATCGGCACCTTGGGCAAAGGTCTGCAGGCCCTGTTCGTCATGATGAATGCCATGCGACTTGCCGTGGCCGTTCAGGGCGCCGCTACAGCCAATGCCGCCACACTGCAGGCTTGGCGCTATGCAGCCGAACGACCGCAGGGCGGGTCGTCGCAGCAACCGGCGGTTGCCATCGTGCAACATGCCGACGTGCGGCGGATGCTGCTGGAGATGACGGCAGAGAGTGAGTTGGCGAGAAGTCTGGCGCTGCGAATCGCCGGCTTGTTCGATCAGGCAGTCCTGCTGCAGAGCAGCTCGCCGGCAGAGGCGTCACTGCACCAGCAATTGGCGGAGTTCATTCTGCCCATCGCCAAAACCTGCAATGCAGAGACAGCCTTCACGGTCGCCAACACCGGTATACAGGTCATGGGTGGGTACGGCTATACCAGTGACTACCCCATGGAGCGACTGGCCCGCGACATTCGCGTGGCAGCCATTTACGAAGGCACCAGCGGTATCCAGGCGCTGGACCTGCAGCGGCGCAAACTGGTCGGCGATGGCGGTCGCTGCTTCAAAGAACTCCTGCGCCGCATCGATGCCACAATGGCAGTCGGGCAAACGCCGTTCGTCACGGCGTGGAGCGAAATCCGCGGACTGCTGTTGCAGCGCGCCGAGCACTTGTTGTCCTTGCCCAAAGAGGAACTTTCCCAAGCCGATGGTGGCGCGTACCCGTTGCTGCAATTGTTCGGCCAGGGACTGCATTGCTGGAACGGGCATGAATTGCTGCTGGCGGCCAGCACCACCGGTCAGCAGCGGCGATTGGTCACCGCGCTGAAATTGCTGGCGACGTTCCTGCCGTCCCGCGCACGGCTCTGGGCCGTTCGTGCTACCCAATCGATAACTCTCGATTGACTCGCCGATGGCGATCTCTCTTGGGCAAGTTATCCGATTGCCTTGGCAAGGGCCGTTCCGGTAAGTTACGGCAGCGTTTGAACGCTCGCTGGTCGCTGGCCACAGCGTCAGAGACACGCATGCTGATGGCAGTACTGACGGCAATGCTGAAGCTGTCACTGTCTCAGATGCCGTCAACGGCGCTGTTCCAGATACCCAGCCCTCTCACTCACGACCCAAACTCGTTATGGAGTCCGCCATGCAAGAGTACCAACTGTTCATTGACAACGCTTATACCCCGTCGGCTTCGGGGGTTTATACCGACGACATGAATCCTGCGACCAATACCGTTTACGCGCGCGTTCAGAATGCCGGCAAGGCCGATGTCGAGAAGATTCTTGCCTCTTCGTCCAAGGCTTTTGAGACCTGGAAGAACGTCGCACCGGGTGCACGCGAAAAAATGCTGATCCGCGTGGCCGAAGTATTGGAGGAGCGCGCCAAGGAATTGCAGGACGTACTCATCGACGAAGCCGGCTCTACGCTACTGAAGGCAGGCTACGAAACCCACCACACGCCGGGCTTCCTGCGTTCGATGGCCGGTGAGTGCCGTCGTGTGAAGGGTGAGACCTACCTTTCGGACTACCCGGGTGTGAAGTCCTACTGCATCCGTCGCCCGCTCGGCGTGGTGCTGGCCATCGCGCCGTTCAACTTCCCGCTGCTGCTCGGTATCCGCAAGATCGGTTTCGCCCTGGCGGCCGGCAACACCGTGATTCTCAAGCCCTCCGAAATGACCCCGGTCATCGGCCTCAAGATCGGTGAACTGTTCCGCGATGCAGGATTCCCGCCCGGCGTGGTGAATGTCATTCCCGCCATCGGTGCCGAACTCGGCGACGGCCTCATCACCGACAAGCGCGTGCGTTTCGTTACCTTCACCGGTTCGAGCAAGGTGGGCTGGCAGGTCGGCGCCAAAGCAGCAGCCAACGGCAAGCGCTTCGCACTGGAGATGGGTGGCAAGAATCCCATCGTCGTCCTCAATGACGCCGATGTCGACTACGCGGTCAATACCGCAGCCTTCAGCAACTTCATGCACCAGGGCCAGATCTGCATGACCGGTTCACGCGTGATTGTCGAGGCCGGCATCTACGATCAGTTCTGCGAGAAATTCAAAGCCAAGGTGGCCGGCATCAAATTTGGCAGCAATCCGCGCGAACCTGGCTTGATCGTTGGTCCGCTCATCCGCACCACCCAAGGCCCATTCATCAAGGAGCAGGTCGACAAGGCCGTGGCCCAGGGCGCACGACTGCTGACCGGTGGCAACTTCTCGGGCAACGTGTTCGAGCCGACCGTGGTCGCCGACATCACCCCATCCATGAGTATTTTCCGTACCGAGTGCTTCGGTCCGGTAGCCTCGGTAATCAAGGCCAATGATTACCAGCACGCCATGGCGCTGGCCAATGATGCAGACTACGGTCTGTCGTCGGCCGTCATCACCAACGACCTGCAGAAGGCCATCGCGCTTTCAGAGGGGCTCGAAGCTGGTGCCGTCCACATCAACGGGCCAAGCGTACGCGACGAGCCGGTCATCCCGTTTGGTGGCGTCAAGGACAGTGGTTATGGCCGGGAAGGTGGACACTTCTCGATAGACGAAATGACCGAACTGAAGTGGATCACCATCCAGACCGGTCAGAACAAGTATCCGTTCTGAGGCTGCGTCTGCAGGAAAAACCAGGGGCCTGCGGGCCCCTTGTTTTTTGGAGCAGGAAGACCGGGATTAGCCCTGCTCCTGCGGCGCCTGCTCGGCCAGCTTATGACCGGCCAACTCATCAAATATACCGAGGAAGTGCATCTGCAACGTGCTCGGCAGGAGCCGAAACTGCATCAGTAGGTTCTCTTCCTTCCCGGAGATACTGATAGAGGGCACGGCATAACCCTCCGCTGCGTTGCCCACGCCAGCCACTACACGCATCGGCAATTCGCTATCGAACAACCAAGCGCGACGCACTCCGAGTTTTTGTGCGACGAGGGGCATGCGCTCGGCTTTTGGCATGGAATCACCGGAACGCCACTTCTTGACGGCCTGCGGCGAGACCTCGAACAGCGCGGCCAGTTCACGCAACTTATACTTGTCGTAGCCAGCCTCGACTAATGCAAGCTTGAAGCGCTCAGTGAAACCTTCGTGCACTGTTCGCAATGTCATGAAGTCACAACCAAAAGTTTACGAGGCCACCAATGATGGTTGGATTGCCTCCAACTAGCAGTAGCCGGCAAAGCTAACTTTCGGTTGATGCCGTGCAGATCCTCAGAGCTTGAAGACCCGTTCCGCCACCGTCTGGTAGAACGCCCGCTTGTCCGCGAGATCCATCTGCATGTTGTCTAGGTCGATGACTTCTTGTGGCGTGTATTGGTAGGGGTAGTCCATGGCGTACATGACACGATCAACACCGACGATCTGCTGGGCGAACTTGATGGCAGGTTCCCACGCAACCCCGCTGTTGGTGATGTAGACGTTCTCACGCAGGTAGTCCCCGATCTTTTTCTGCAACGGCTTCATGCTCTCGTAGCGGGCGGCGCGCACACCGGCAGCGTGCATGTACTCAAGACGATAGAGCCAGTAGGGCAAGGCCTCGCCCATGTGACCGACGATGATCTGCAGTCGCGGGAAACGATCGAATACGCCAGCTACGATGATGCGCAGAAGGTGGAATCCTGTCTCGACACCGAAACCGAAGATCGCTCCGTCGAGACCCGCATCGACCATCGGCCCGATCATGCTCTTGGGCGGCGTGTTGGGGTGGAGATAGATCGGCAGGTCCAAGGCCTCTGCCGCCTCGAAGATGGGCCAGAACTTGGTATCGGACAGATACTCGCCCATCGTGTGGGAGTTGATGATGATGCCGCGGAATCCGACGGCCTTGCAGCGCTGCAACTCGGCTGCGGCCTGCTCGGGGGCCTGCGGAGCGATGGCGATCATGCCGGTGAAGCGGGTGGGATGCCTGCGCACGGCCGCCTCCAGCACATCATTGCATTCCCGCGCAAGGGACAGCGCTGTCGCACGATCGAAAACCTGTACGCCCGGCGAAGTGAGCGCAATGATCTGATGGTCGACGCCGGTGGCATCCATGTCGGCGATGCGGCCCGCGTCGAGATCGGCCAACTTCTCGCGGATGAAGGTCGGTCGCGCCGCCTTCGAAGAGGAGTAGAAGCCCCACAGACTGTCGAAACCCGGGTCATTCAATTCATGACTTTCGTAGAGCTTGCGATAGCGGTCGATGAGGTCCGCAGGAGCAAATGCCTCTTCGGTGGCGATGCGCTTGTACTGCGTGCTGAACGGGATTGTTGACATGGTGGACTCCGGCAAAGGCTAAGGGAAATCAAAATGGCGGCATGATATGCCAGTCCCTGGGCCGGCCGGAAAGGTTTTGCCCGCTACCGCGGTTTGGTGGATCATACGCGGCCTCGAAAAGCGGCAGCGCGCAGGAGTTCAGTCCCATGTCCGGCCCACACCACCTTTACCCGGAACTGCAGCTGTTCATCGATGGTGAGTGGATCTCCCGGGGCAGCCGCAAGACGGAGCCGGTGCTCAATCCCGCCACAGGCGAAGTCCTTGGGGAACTGCCTCATGCCACGCAGGCAGATCTCGATCGCGCGATTGCCGCAGCCCAAAAGGGTTTCCGGGTCTGGCGCAGTTTCATGCCGGAAAAACGCGGCGAGATACTGCGCAAAGCCGCCGAACTGCTCAAGGCAGACGGTGAAAGAGTCACGACAGTGGCCACGCTGGAATCCGGCAAACCGATCGCACAATCCCGCATCGAACTGCACATGGCCACCGAAGTACTGGAATGGTACGCGGAGGAAGGTCGGCGAGCCTATGGTCGCGTGCTACCCCAGCGACAACCCGGCACCCGACTACTTGTGGTCAAGGAGCCTATTGGACCCGTCGCGGCGTTCACGCCGTGGAACTTCCCGCAGGGAAACCCGGCACGCAAGCTGGGTGCTGCCCTTGGCGCGGGCTGTTCCTGTGTGCTGAAGGCCGCTGAGGACACACCGGCCTCTGCCATCCTGATGGCCAAGGCCCTGCAAGAAGCCGGCGTGCCGGACGGTGTGGTCAATCTGGTCTTCGGCGTACCCTCGGAGGTGTGCCCCTACCTGCTGCGCTCCGGTGTGATCCGCAAACTGTCCTTCACCGGATCGATTCCGGTCGGCAAGGAACTCATGAAGATCTGCGCCGAACGAATGATTCGCACCACCATGGAACTGGGCGGGCATGGTCCGGTTTTGGTCTTCGATGATGTCAATCTCGAGCATGTACTGGATCTCTGCGTCACGGCCAAATGCCGCAACGGTGGCCAAGTGTGCGTTTCTCCCACGCGCTACTACATCCACCGTTCCCTGTACGCGAAGTTCGTCGAGGGCTTCGTGGCCCGTATCGGCAGGGTACGGGTCGGGGACCCGCTGGACGATACCATCGGCATGGGCCCGCTCATCCACGCCCGTCGGCGCGAGGCCGTGCACGCCTTGATCCAGGAGGCGGTACAGCAGGGAGCTACGCTCCACACCGGCGGCGAGTCGATTCCGGGGCCTGGCTTTTTTTACCGACCCACTGTCCTGTCGGATTTACCCGACTCGGCACGCATCATGAACGAGGAGCCCTTTGGCCCGGTGGCCTTGCTCAACCCCTTCGACGAGTTCGATGCCGTGGTGGAGCAGGCCAATCGTCTGCCCTACGGTCTGGCTGCGTTCGCCTTCACCGAAAACGGCAAGCGCCTGAAACTGCTGGGAGAGCGCATCGAGACCGGCATGCTGGGGCTGAATACGTTTGCCATCTCAGTGCCGGAGTCACCCTTTGGGGGTGTGAAGGAAAGCGGCCATGGCAGCGAAGAAGGCATCGAGGGACTCGACGCCTGCCTGATCACCAAATACATCAGCGAAGCCTGACCCATGCACTTTGTCGTGACTGCCCTCGACCACACCGATGAGGGTGCCTTGGCCCGCCGTATGGCCAACCGAGAAGCCCATCTCGCCGGCGTTCGCCAGCTGATCGCCAATCAGCAGTTCCTGAGTGGGGGTGCGATTCTTGACGACAGCGGCAAGATGATTGGCTCGACTCTGCACGTTGACTTTCCGGACCGGGTCACGCTGGAAGCCTGCCTGCAACGAGACCCTTATGTCACAGGCCGCGTCTGGGAAAGCGTCGAGATCCAACCTGCCCGCTTTGTGCCAGCCTGATCATGCAGCGCGCTTGAGCAAGCGGCGGTCTGCAGCTGGCATGAGCGGCTTCGTGGAGCGCGATTGCAGCGTGAGCCGAGTTCCGTCAGGGCTCGCTGCCCTACCCCTTTTGCTCATGCTGCAGTGACGCCGCCGCCGCTGACTGCGCAAACGCCGCCTGCTGTGCGGGCGTGGCCGCCGTCTGGTGCAGCGCCTTCCACGCGTCGTAGGGCATGCCGTAGACCAGTTCACGGGCCTGCTCATAGGTCAGGGACTCACCCTGCTCCATCGCCGCAGCGGCGTACCATTTCGCCAGGCAGTTGCGGCAAAACCCGGCCAGATTCATCAAATCGATGTTCTGTACGTCAGGCCGCGCGTCGAGGTGCTCCAGCAAACGCCGAAACACCGCTGCCTCAACCACCGTCCGATCAACCATGCAAAGCCCTCCGTAGGCGTATAGCGCCTGTTCATCCACCAGCCAGTTTTGCCTTGATGCCCTGCTCTGCCAGCCAGGCCAGCAGATGCTCGCGGTTGTCACCCTGAATCTCGATGACGCCGTCCTTCACGGTGCCGCCCGTGCCACAGTGCTGCTTCATGCGTGTGGCCATCGCTTTCAGGTCTGCTTCGTTGAGCGCAAGTCCCTTGATGAGTGTGACTCCCTTGCCACCACGCCCCTTGGTTTCACGATGGATGCGCACCACCCCGTCCCCACGCACTTGCTGCGCGCGCCTGTCGGCACAGCGACAGTGCGCGACTGGCTGACCACAGTCGGGGCAAAGGCGTCCAGCGGCAGTGGAAAAGACGCTACGGGTATTGGCAGACATGGGCAGACAAATGACGGTGGCAGTAGCCCGGGATTATACTGCCGACCTTACCAGCGACGCGGCCGCTCTGCATGAACAAGGTGTTTGCTTATGTCCTTTGGCCTGCCCTGGCCGGCCTGGTCTTCGCCCTCGCGCTGATCCTGGCTCCCGTGGCCTTGAGCCGCTTTCCTACACTCTATGCCCTTTTGTCGCTGCAGGGGTCTGGCGACCCAGAGTTCGCCCCGGCGGCCCCGGCTGGTATCTCGTTCAGTTCTGCCATCAAGAAGGCCGCTCCAGCCGTTGTGAGCATCAACTCGAAAAATACGGTGGAGCGCACGGTGTTGAGGCGGGTGTCGCCCTTTTCTCCCTACCTGCAGGCCGATACGGTACCGGACGACGTCAGCAGTCTGGGGTCCGGCGTGATCGTCAATGCGGCGGGCTATGTGGTGACCAGCTACCACGTCTTCTTCGGGGAGGATGCCAACCGGACCATCCATCAGGACATCACGGTCACGCTCAGCGACCAGCGCGAACTTGAGGGAACGCTGGTAGCGCTCGATGAAACCAACGATCTGGCCGTTCTCAAGATCGACGGGGAGAACCTGCCGTCCCTGAGCCAGGTGGATGACGGGGCCCTCGAGGTCGGGGATGTGGTGCTAGCCATCGGCAATCCACGCAACATCGGTCAGTCGGTGAGCTTTGGCATCATCAGTGCTCTCTGGCGGCGTGACGACAGCTTCGTGATCCAGACCGACGCGGCCATCAACCCTGGCAACTCCGGCGGCGCCCTGATCGACATCGACGGCAACCTGGTGGGCATCAATTCGACCATCGTTTCGGAGTCGGGCGGCTCGGAGGGAATCAGTTTCGCGATTCCAGCCAGTCAGGCGCTGGCCTTGCTGGATGAGTACCTCGCAACCAGTACCAGCGGCTATCTGGGGGTGGACACCAATGCCCTTTCGCCCCAACGCGGTCTTGAGGCGTTTGGCACGGCAGTGCAGGGCTTCATCATCAACGAAGTCACACCCAACAGTCCGGCCGACAAGGCGGGCCTGCGCCCCGGGGACGTCATGACCGGAGTCGATGGAGAAAAGATTCGTATCGTCGACGATACGGATCGGGCCGAGACCAACAAGGCCCTGGCCATGATCCGCAACAGTCCCGCAGGCAAGTTGATGGTGCTGGAGATCTTCAGAGGTGGAGAGACCGTGCAGATCCCGGTGATCCTCGGCGTGGGAAGACCGAGCTTTTCCGGTGTCGAGCGCATCGCGGATTCGTTGGAAACCGGTCCGGTGCCGACAGGCACTGGCGGAACGCCGTCGGGCGATGCCACTCGCGGTGAAAGTAACGACGCCAATTCCGGGCCGAGCGACCCTTAACCCTTCCAGTCCGGATCACGCAACTCCGCCGAGCGGGCGTGCGCGGTGAGGCCCTCGGCGTGCGCCAGCACCGACGTTGGCCGGGCCAGGGCCCTTGCCGTCTGCGGTGAGCAGAAGATCACTGACGAGCGCTTCTGGAAGTCATAGACGCCCAAGGCAGACGAGAAGCGCGCCGTCCCTGAGGTCGGCAGAACGTGACTCGGCCCGGCACAGTAGTCGCCCAGTGCTTCCGAGGTGTGGCTGCCCATGAAGATGGCGCCGGCATGTCGGATCGAAGGCAGCAATGCTTCCGGATCGGCAACTGCCAGTTCAACGTGTTCCGGCGCCACCAGATTGCAAACCTCCGCAGCTGCGGCAACGTCGGGCACCTTGATGAAAAGGCCTCGTCGCTGCAGGGACGTCTCGATGATGCTGCGCCGTGACATCCCCGGCAGCAAGCGGGCCACACTTTCTGCGACCTTGGCGAGAAAGGCCGCATCAGGGCTCACCAGAATGGCCTGCGCATCCTCGTCATGCTCGGCCTGCGAAAACAGATCCATGGCAATCCAATCCGGGTCTGTCGATCCGTCGGCAATCACGAGAATTTCCGAGGGCCCCGCTACCATGTCGATACCCACCTGTCCGAACACCGCCTTCTTGGCCGTGGCAACGAACAGGTTGCCGGGGCCTACGATCTTGTCGACGGCCGGCACGGTTGCCGTACCGTAGGCCAGCGCAGCCACGGCCTGAGCGCCACCGATGGTGAATACTTTGTCGACGCCGGCGAGGGCGAGGGCCGCCAGGACCAGATCGTTCACCACGCCGGCAGGCGTCGGCAAAGTCGCAATGATTTCCCCGACGCCGGCAACCCTGGCGGGGATGGCATCCATCAGCACGGTGGACGGATAACTGGCCTTGCCGCCCGGTACATACATGCCCACGCGATCGAGCGCGGTGATCTGCTGCCCAAAGCTCGAGCCGTCCTCTTCACGGTAGCGCCAGGAGTGCTGCAACTGGTGCTCGTGGTAGCGTCTTATCCGCTCGGCCGCTTGCCTCAACGCCGCGTTCTGCGCAGCGGGCAGCCGCGCCAGCGCAGTCTGCATACGCTCGGGGCTGACCTGCAGGGCCGCGACGGAATCCACCGCCAGCCGGTCGAAGGTGGCGGTCCAATGTAACACCGCCGCATCACCCCGCGTGCGCACATCGGTGATGATCTCGCGGACGCGCCGCTCGACGTCTTCCGAAACGACGCTTTCGAAGGCCAGGGCCCGCTTCAGCTCCTGGTGAAAACCAGCCGCCTCGGCATCGAGGAACTTGACTGCATTGCTCATGGTGAAAAGCTTCAGACGACTTGTTGGCGTTCTACGGCCTGTTGCAGCCGCTGCAAGAGCGCCTGCACCTCGGCATGTTTGATCTTCATGGCGGCGCGATTGACGATGACGCGCGTACTGACATCGGCGATCCAGTCGCGGGATTCCAGCCCGTGCGCTTTCAGGGTCTTGCCCGTGTCCACGATATCGACGATGCAGTCAGCAAGCCCCATCAACGGGGCCAGCTCGAGCGCGCCGTTCAATTTGATGATGTCGACCTGTCGTCCCTGCTCGGCGAAAAAGCGCTTTGCTATGTTCACGAACTTGCTGGCAACCCGTAGTCGAGGCCCATCCAGTCTGGCCCCGACGGCGGCGGCGGTCATCAGGCGGCAGCGGGCGAGCTTCAGGTCCAGCGGCTCGTAGAAACCCTGTGAGCCGTACTCGAGGATCATGTCCTTGCCGGCGATGCCGATGTCGGCACTGCCAAGTTCGACATAGGTAGGCACATCGGAGCCCCGGATTACCATCAGCCTGACATTGGGAAGATTGCTGTCGAACAGCAGTTTGCGACTGTTGCGGATGTCTTCTTGCGGGGTGACACCGGCCTGCTCGAGCAGCGGCAGTACCTCATCGAGAATCCGGCCTTTGGTCAGGGCGATGACAAGCTTGGCAGGGGACATGCGGGGAAATCCGGTCTCAGGTCGGCAGGCGGCGGATCTTGGCACCGAGCAACTGCAGCTTTTCCTCGATGCACTCGTAGCCTCGATCGATGTGGTAGATCCGGTCCACCGTGGTTTCGTTTTCGGAGACGAGCCCCGCGATCACCAGACTGGCTGAGGCGCGCAGATCGGTGGCCATCACCGGCGCCCCCTTGAGCGACTGCACACCACGAAAGATCACGGTATTGCCTTCAACACGCAGGTCGGCGCCCATACGGTTCATCTCGTGCACATGCATGAAGCGATTTTCGAACACGGTTTCGGTGATGGAACCTGAACCCTCGGCAATCGCATTGAGTGCCGTGAACTGGGCCTGCATGTCGGTCGGGAAAGCCGGGTACGGCGCGGTGGTGAGGGAAACGGCCTTGGGTCGTTGTCCGTGCATGTCCAGGCTGATCCAGGTATCGCCGGTTTCGATCTGAGCACCGGCCTCCTCCAGCTTGGACAACACGGCATCCAGACTGCTGGGCCGCGTATCCTTGACCTTGATGCGGCCGCGGGTGGCGGCGGCAGCGATCAGGTAGGTACCGGTTTCGATGCGGTCCGGCATGATCGGGTAGGCGCAGCCATGCAATTCGCTCACCCCGTTGATGGTGATGGTGGCTGTGCCTTCTCCCGTGATATCCGCGCCCATGGCACGCAGACAGTGGGCAAGATCCACTACCTCGGGCTCGCGAGCCGCGTTCTCGATCACGGTCTGCCCCTCGGCCAGCGCGGCTGCCATCATGATGTTTTCCGTGCCCGTCACCGTCACGATGTCCATCAGGATATGGGCACCCTTGAGACGCTTGCCGCGCGTGTTGGCCTTGATGTAACCGTTTTCCATACGGATTTCGGCTCCCATTTTCTTGAGCGCTGCCAGGTGCAGATTCACCGGGCGACTGCCGATCGCACAGCCGCCGGGCAAGGCGACCTCTGCCTCACCGAAGCGGGAAAGCATGGGGCCGAGGACCAGAATCGAGGCACGCATGGTTTTCACGAGCTCATAGGGAGCATTGAAATTGCGAATGGTGCTGCTGTTGACCTGGACGTTGAGCTTTTCTCCCACCATCGTTTCCACGCCCATGCAACCCAGCAACTCCAGCATGGTGGTGATGTCGAACAAATGCGGCAGATTACCGATATCGACCGGCTGCGCCGTCAGTAGCGTGGCCGCCATGATGGGCAGCGCGGAATTCTTGGCGCCTGCGATACGAATCTCGCCATTGAGCTGGGAGCCGCCTTGAATGACCAGTTTGTCCACGCTGTTTTTCTCTCCGGTTGACGGTGCCTGCGCACCGGGCGCTCAGTTTTCCTGCGCGTGCTCTTCTGGGGTTTGCAGCAGCATGTTGATGGCGTGAATAGCCCCGCTCTGGATGTGGGCGTTGACTACTCGGTAGACGGCTTGCTGGCGCTTGACCCTGTTGAGTCCGGCAAACTCCGACGAAACGACATGAACCTGATACTTGCCGTCCCCACCGCTGACCGCGACCTTGGCGCCGGGGAAAGCCGTGGACAGCTCGAGGGAAAGCGCTGAATTTTGCATTGCCATGTCGACTTCTCGAACGTGGATGTGCCCTGCAATGCAGGAGCGGATGGATGAGGCATGTCGCAGACATGACCGGCAAAGTCTACCGCAAAGGTCACTGAGGTCCCAGCATGGCGCAGGGCCTGCAGCGACCTCGGCAGGTGTGCTGTCCGGGCCTTTTCGCTTACACTGCCGACGCCTTTCCAGCCTCTGTCCCATGACTGCCGATTCCCTGCTGAAGACCGCCCGAGACACCATCCTGCTGGAACGGGATGCGCTGACGCGACTGCATGATCGACTCGACGCCACCTTCGTGCGCGCTTGTGAATTGCTGCTCGGCTGCCAAGGTCGCGTGGTCGTGATGGGCATGGGTAAGTCCGGGCACATCGCAAACAAGTTGGCGGCCACGCTGGCGAGCACGGGGACCCCGGCCTACTTCGTGCACCCGGCCGAGGCCAGTCACGGCGACATCGGCATGGTGACCCGTGGTGACGTCGTGCTGGCCCTGTCGAATTCCGGCAACACCTCCGAATTGCTTTCCCTTCTGCCCATTCTCAAGCGCAAGGGGGTGGCACTGGTCAGCATCACCGGCAACCCGGAGTCGGAGTTGGCCATGGCGTCCGACGTGTCTCTCGATGCCGGCGTCGTCAAGGAAGCCTGTCCCTTGGGCCTGGCACCCACGACCAGCACGACGGTTGCCCTTGCCCTCGGCGATGCACTCGCCATGGCGCTGCTTGAAGCGCGCGGATTCACCAGTGAGGATTTTGCCTTTTCCCACCCCGGCGGCAATATCGGGCGACGACTGCTGCTGAAGGTGGCGGATGTCATGCATGCAGGGGCAGACATTCCAAAAGTGGCGCCGGATACCCCCATCATTGAGGCGCTGCTGGAGATTTCCGGCAAGAAGCTTGGGATGACCACCGTGGTCGATGCGGCCGGCACGTTGTATGGGGTCTTCACGGACGGTGATCTGCGCCGCGTTCTCGATCGCCATATCGACATCTACCAGACGGCGATGGCCGAGGTCATGACCGCTACCTTCAAAGCCATCCCGCGGGGTGCACTTGCCTCCGAAGCAGCTCGCATCATGCAGGAACGCGCCGTCTATAGCCTGGTTGTACTGGCCGAGGACGGTGCCTTGGCTGGCGTGGTGACCATGCACGATCTGCTGCGCGCCAATGTGGTCTGAGGGAAGCACGCGCATGCGGTCTCCTCCTCAACGGCAAGCGCCCGGCAAAGCGACAGGCCCGGGGCCTGGAACGTGGCTCTCGCTGTTGGCGTGTTCTCTGCTGGCAGCCTGCAGCGAGGCGCCCGCGCCGCCAAACGCCTTGGTCGCCGAGTTGAGTGCCCCCTACGACTACTACCTGACGGGTATGCTGACACATCGCTTTGCCGCCGACGGTACGCTGCAATACCGGCTGGAAGCCGAGCGCTATACCCACTTTCCCGAAGACGATCATGCGGATCTGCTGGCACCCCGCCTGTTCTGGCTCGCCGAAGATGCTGAGTCGTGGCTGGCGAGCGCCGAGCGCGGCCGCCTGGACGTGAAGGCCGACGAAGACACACTGCAGTTGATCGGCAGCGTGGATCTGCACAACCAGCCCGAGGCCCGACAATTCCTGCAGATTCGCAGTGACTCGTTGCTGGTGGTGCCGGCCAGACGGCTTGCCAGCACCACCGCGCCAGCAACCGTCGTGACTGCGACAGCCAGCCTGCAGAGTATTGGCCTGCAGCTGGACCTTGCCAGTCATCGCCTGACCCTGCTTTCCGACGTGCGAGGACGCTATGCTCCATAACCGGCCAGCCCGCTGGCTCAGCCTGCTGCTGCTCACTGCCTCATGTGCTGTCTGGTCGCTGCCGGAAGATGCCGAGCAGCCTGTCGAAGTGGACGCCGCCTCGGCAGAGTTCGAAGAATCCGGGGTCACGCTGTTCAAGGGTACCGAAGATAAACCCGCTGTGATTACCCAAGGTTCGCTGCGCATCAGCGGCCTCACCATCAGGATCGTCGAGGCAGAGCAGGAATTGCGGTCGGTGCACGCGACCGGCACTCCGGCCAGCTTTGCCCAGCAGCCCGCCAGCGACCAGGCAGTGGTACACGCCAGTGGGGCTTCCATCCTGCTCGACAACGTCAAGCAGTTGCTGGTGATCGAGCAGGACGCCACCTTTCGGCAGGAAGGGCGCGAAGGTCAGAGTCACCGCATCGAATACGATCTCACCACGCACAAGGCGACCTTCGAAGGCTCGCCAAACGGCGGGCGCGTGCGCATGAACCTGCAGTCGAGGCCAGAAACCCCGTGAGCTCCCACCGGCTGGAGGTTCGCCACCTCGCCAAGCGTTATCGCGGCCGGCAGGTCGTGGCTGATGCGTCGCTGGCCCTGCGCAGCGGCCAGATCGTCGGCCTGCTCGGACCCAACGGAGCCGGCAAGACGACCTGTTTCTATATGATCATCGGTCTCGTGCCGGCAGATGGCGGGCAGGTCCTGCTGGATGACACGGATCTTTCGGCAGCTCCCATGCACGAGCGAGCCCGCCACGGCATCGGCTATCTACCGCAGGAAGCGTCGGTTTTTCGCAAGCTGAGCGTGGCTGACAACATCCTCGCCATCCTCGAGACGCGCGCGGACCTCGATGTGGCGGGGCGACAGGCCGAACTGGAGACCCTGCTGCAGGAGTTCGGGCTCGCGCCGCTGCGCCAGTCACTGGGCATGAGCCTTTCAGGCGGCGAGCGCAGACGCGTGGAAATAGCCCGCGCGCTGGCGAGCAATCCGGCATTCCTGTTGCTGGATGAGCCGTTTGCCGGCGTCGACCCCATCTCAGTCAACGAAATCAAGCACATCGTGCGGGGTCTCAGTCAGCGCGGCATCGGCCTGTTGATCACCGACCACAACGTGCGGGAAACGCTGGACCTCTGCGAATACGCCTACATCGTGAATGCGGGGCGCATTCTTGCCGAGGGCAGCCCGGCAGCAATCCTCCAACATCCGCAGGTCAAAGCGGTCTACCTCGGCGACAATTTCCGCATGTAGAGAACCCGGCACGGGTTTTGCTAACATCCCGCCCGCACCCGAATTCGCGTGCAGCAGATCAACCCGGCTCAGCACAGGCATCCGCCGCGCAATGAAACTTTCCCTGCAGCTCAAATTGGGGCAACAGCTCGCCATGACGCCTCAGTTGCAGCAGGCGATCAAGCTGCTGCAACTGTCGACGCTGGACCTGCAGTTGGAGATCCAGGAAGCGCTGGAATCCAACCCGATGCTGGAAATCGAGGAGGATGTCGATAACGACGAGTTCCGCAGTGGAGGCAGCAACGACGACACCGGCGGCGGCGAGCAAGGCGGCAGCGACTTCGGCGACAGCGGCACCGGCGAAGGGGAAGACAGCCGTGATGCAGGTGACTTCAGCAGCGGCGAAGACTGGAGCAACGACGATATCCCCGACGACCTGTCGGTGGATACGTCCTGGGATGACATTTACGTCGATAACCAGCCGGTAGGCAGCGGCAGCACCAGCAACGACAGCGATGACTCGCCCGGCGATTTCGAGGCCCGCAACAGCGTCGGGCAGACCCTGCAGGATCACCTGCTGTGGCAATTGAATCTGACACCCATGTCCCCGCGCGACCGGCTGATCGCGACCACGCTGATCGATGCCATCGACGGCAATGGTTTGCTCACGCTCACGCTGGAGGCCATTGTGAGCGGTCTCAACAACGAGCAGGGCCTCGTCGATGTCGAAGAAGACGAAGTACTCGCCGTTCTGCATCGCCTGCAGCAGTTCGATCCGGTTGGCGTTGGCTACCGCGACCTGAGGGAGTGTCTCTCCATCCAGCTCAGGCAGCGGGACGCCGCTGCGCCGGGCGTCGCGACCGCTGCCCTCGTCATCGCCGACTTCCTGCCGCAGCTGGCCAGTCACGACTACAACACCATCGTGCGGCGACTGCGCATCAGGGAGCAGGATCTCAAGGTAGCCCTCGACATCATCCTCGAACTCAATCCCCGCCCGGGATCCGAAATCACCGCGACCGAAACCAACTACGTGATCCCGGATGTCTTCGTGAAAAAGGAAAATGGTCGTTGGCGTGTCGAACTGAATCCCGACACGGCGCCGCGCCTGCGGGTGAACCCCACCTATGCCGCGCTGGCAGGTCGGGGACGCGAGGGCGACAGCGCGTTCCTGCGAGACAGCCTGCAAGAAGCCCGATGGTTCATCAAGAGCCTGCAGAGCCGCAATGAAACACTGCTGAAGGTGGCGAGCAAGATCGTCGAGCACCAACGCAACTTTCTGGACTTCGGTGAAGAAGCCATGAAGCCGCTGGTGCTGCGCGACATCGCCGATGCGGTGAGCATGCACGAATCGACGATTTCCCGCGTGACTACCCAGAAATACATGCATACACCACGCGGCATCTACGAACTGAAGTACTTCTTCTCGAGCCATGTCGACACCGATGCAGGTGGCGAGTGCTCATCCACGGCCATTCGCGCCATCATCAAGAAGCTGGTGGACGCAGAAAATGCGCGCAGACCGCTCAGCGACAGCAAGATCGCCGACGTGCTCGCCGAGCAGGGCATCCGCGTGGCACGCCGAACCATCGCCAAGTATCGGGAATCTCTGGGTATTGCCCCATCCAACGAGAGAAAGCAGCTGCTCTGAAGGTGACTTCGGCGAGGAGTGACTGGCACAGGCACAAGGGGAAGCGCATGAAACTCATCGTCGTCAGCGGCCGCTCCGGTTCCGGCAAGACCTCCTGTCTACATCTGCTCGAGGACCTGGGGTATTACTGCGTAGACAACATTCCGGCCAGCATGTTGGCCGTGCTGGCCCAGCGACTGAGCAGCCAGCAGCTGCCGCTGGAGAAAGTCGCTGTCAGCATCGACGCACGCAACATCGCCGAGGATCTCCGCAATTTTCCGCAGATTCACCAGAGCCTGCTGGACCAGTCGATCAAACCGCAGATCATCTTCCTCGATGCCGAAGACAAGATACTGATCAAGCGCTTCAGCGAGACTCGCCGTAAGCATCCGCTCACGAGCAACCATCTCAGCCTGCTCGAAGCCATCAGCCAGGAACGCACCCTGCTCGAGCCGATAGCGACGCTGGCAGACCTCACTATCAATACCAGCACTTTTTCGCTCCACCAGCTGCGCGATCTCGTCAAGAACCGCGTGGCCGAAAACGACGGGGACGGCATGGCACTGCAGTTCCAGTCCTTCGGCTTCAAATATGGCGTGCCGGTGGATACGGACATGGTCTACGACGCCCGCTGCCTGCCAAATCCTTTCTGGGATGAAGAGCTGCGGTGCCACAGTGGACTGGATGAACCTGTGATCAAGTATCTCGAGGCGCAGCCGGAAGTGCTGCAGATGTACGACGATATCCGGTCTTTCCTCGAGCGCTGGTTACCCCGCTTCCAAGCCAACAACCGCAGCTACATCACGGTATCGATCGGCTGCACGGGCGGGCAGCATCGCTCGGTTTACCTCTGCGAAAAACTCCGCAGGCATTTTCAGGCCTGCGGTTATAATGCCCACGTTCGCCACAAAGAACTGGCCTGACCCGCGCGCATGATCAGCACCACCATCACAGTCCCCAACAAAGCCGGTTTGCACGCACGTGCGGCAGCAAAGCTGGTGGCCACGGCCTCGCGCTTCAAGAGCCAGATTCAGCTCGGTACCGACGAGCGCATGGTCGATGCCAAGAGCATCCTGTCCCTCATGCTGCTGGCAGCTCCGCTCGGCAGCGTGTTGCAACTCGTGCTGGACGGCGCCGATGAACAGGCAGCGCTCGAGGCGATTCGTCTCCTGATCGACCAGCGCTTCGGCGAAGACTAGTGCCGAACGCGTGAACGACTTTCCCCTCAAGGACGACGCGGAACACACCCAGGATCACCTGCTGGCCCTCACCGATGCGCTAGAGGCCGGCGGCTTGGTACAGGTTCGCCGGATGCTCAATCATCTGCCCGCACCGACCATCGCCCATCTGCTGGAGTCTTCACCCTCTCCGACGCGTGAAGTACTGTGGAAACTGGTCGACAGGGAGAACGAGGGTGAAGTCCTCAACTACCTGAACATCGACCTGCAGGCAGACATTCTCACTAAGCTGAGTCCCGCCGAAGTCGCCACCTTGACGGCAGGTCTCGATACCGACGATCGCGCCGATATCCTGCAGGCGCTGCCCGAGCAGGTCATCCAGCAAGTCCTGGGCGCCATGCGTGATCAGGATCGCAATCGTCTGGAGACGGTGCTGTCCTATCCGGAGGATAGTGCCGGTGGGCTTCTCAATACCGATACGATCACCGTCCGGCGCAACCACAGTGTGGAAGTGGTGCTGCGTTACCTGCGCCGACACGACGAAATTCCCGAGATGACGGACAGTCTGTGGGTCGTCGATCGCAACGATCATCTCGTGGGTGTGCTGCCGCTGCGCAAACTGCTGGTGTCTGATCCGGAAAAAACCGTGCAAGACATCATGGAGACGGACTTCGAGGCGATCCCGGTCAGCATGGACCAGCAGGACGTCGCCAACAGATTCGAGCGCATGGACTGGGTTTCCGCGCCAGTGGTGGACGATGCCGGAAAGTTACTCGGCCGCATAACCATTGACGACATCGTCGACGTCATCCGCGAGGAAACCGATCACTCCATCAAGAGCATGGCTGGACTCGGCGATGACGAAGACACTTTTGCCCCGGTGGTCCGGACACTGCGCAACCGTGTCGTCTGGCTGGGCATCAACCTGTCCATGGCCTTTTTGGCATCCCTGGTCATCAACCAGTTTTCCCAGACCATCGATCAGGTTGTGGCCCTGGCTGTTTTGATGACCGTCGTGGCCAACATGGGCGGTGTGGCCGGCAACCAGACGCTCACGCTCGTGGTACGCAGCATGGCACTGGGCCAGGTAGGACGCGCCAATGCCTGGTGGCTGCTGCAGCGAGAGGTGAGCGTGGGCATACTCAACGGCTTGCTGCTGGCGGGACTGGGCGGTCTGATTGCCCACTGGTGGTTCAGTGACTCCTTGCTCAGCCTGCTGTTCGCCTCCGCGCTGATCATCAACATGATTACCGCCGCCCTGTCCGGGGCGGCACTGCCGTTACTGATGAAGTCCTTCGGCATAGACCCGGCCCTGGCGGGCAGCATGGCACTGACGACGATCACCGATTCGGTGGGTTTTCTGTCGTTCCTTGGCCTTGCCTCTCTTTTCTATTGAATCCTGCGAAACCTCGCCATGCGTAGCACACAGCGGCCGTCCGTCCCGGAAGAAGGACTGAAACCCAGCAAAAGCCAACGCAAGCGGGAATCCACCGCGCTGCAGAACCTCGGCCAGCAACTCACACAGGCAAGACCCCAATTGTTGCAGAAGTGCCAGCTACCCGAGCCGCTGCTGCTGGCACTGCAGGAATATCAGCGACTGCCGGACAAGCACGGTGCCGAGCGACGCCAGCGACAGTTCATCGGCCGGCTCATGCGTGACTTGGACGAAGCCACCATCGCGCGCATCCATCAACAGCTCAATCTCAACGTCGAGCTGGAAAAACGCCGTTTCCACCGGCTCGAAGACCTGCGAGACCAACTACTGCAAGGGGATGCCGAGATCTTGCAGCAGGCACTGCTGCGCCATCCCGAACTCGATGCAAAGCAGCTCGGCCAGTTGCTGCGGCAGACGCGCAAGGAAATGGAGCAGTCGGAGGCGCCGCCGACTGCGCGCAAACTGTTTCGCTACCTGCGAGACACGCTCGGCGTCTGAAGTCGCGACTCAATCATCGCTGACGCTGATGTTGGGAAAGCCTGCCTGCGGCGGTGCAACACCCAACAACTGGTCGGCAACCCGGCGAGCGATCCGCGCATAAATCTGACCGACACGCCCCTCGGGATCGATGGCAACAGCCGGGGTCCCGGCGTCACACTGAGCGCGAATGCTGCCGTCAAGCGGGAGCGAACCCAGCACTTCCACGCCATAGGCGTGTGCAATGCGGTCAGCGCCGCCCTCGCCGAAGACGTGCTCGCTGTGCCCGCACTGGCTGCAGACATGGATGCCCATGTTTTCCACCACGCCCAGGATCGGAACGCGCACCTTGCGGAACATCTCGATACCACGCTTGGCATCGAGCAGCGCGACATCCTGGGGCGTGGTCACGATCACAGCGCCGGTTACCGGTACCGACTGTGCCAGGCTCAACTGGATGTCACCGGTACCAGGCGGCATATCCACCACGAGATAATCGAGTTGCCCCCACTGGGTGTCGTTCAGAATCTGGTTGAACGCGCCGACGACCATGGGTCCACGTAGCGCCATTGCCTGATCGTCATCCACCAGGAAGCCAACGGAATTGCACTTGATGCCGTGTGCGGTGATGGGAAGCATCTGGTTGCCATTGACGATCTGTGGTCGCAGCCCGGCTACGCCCAACATGAGCGGTTGGCTGGGCCCGTAGATGTCGGCATCGAACAGACCGACCTTGGCCCCTTGGCGATGCAGCGCGAGGGCGAGATTCACTGCAGTCGTCGACTTGCCGACGCCCCCTTTACCCGAAGCAACCACCACGATATGGCTGATCTGGCGCAGGTTGGCGCTGAGTGAGGGAGTGACTCTGGAAGTTGCCATGGGAAAAGATCCTCGAGAGGAGTGGGCGCCTCGAAAGAGAGCGCTGTGCGTGAAAGGAGAAAGATCCTTGCAACAAAAAAAAGGGGGCCGGAGCCCCCTTTCACGTTACGCAACGGGCACGCGCTTCAGAGCAGAATGCCGCCGAAGTTCACGAAGAAAGGCGCGAACACCAGGCTCAGGATCGCCGATAGCTTGATCAGGATGTTGAGCGAGGGGCCGGAGGTGTCCTTCAGCGGATCACCGACCGTATCGCCGACCACGGCTGCCTTGTGACTGTCGGAGCCTTTGCCACCCATGTGGCCTTTCTCGATGTATTTCTTGGCATTGTCCCAAGCGCCGCCACTGTTCGACGACGAGATGGCCAATACACCGCCAGCCACCAGCGAGCCCGCCAGGATGCCGGCCACGGCCTGCACACCGAACAGGAACCCTGCTGCCAGTGGCGTGCCGATGATGAGAATGCCAGGCGCAATCATTTCACGCAGGGCAGCCTGGGTGGAGATGGCCACACAGGTGCCGTACTCGGGGCGACCGGTGCCTTCCATCAGGCCAGGGATGGTCCGGAACTGGCGACGCACTTCTTCGATCATGTCGAAGGCAGCCGAGCCCACGCTCTTCATCGTCATGGCCGAGAACAGGAACGGCAGCACCGCACCAATGAACAGGCTGGTATAGACCATGGGATCAAGCAGCGTGATGTCATTGGTGAGGATGTAGTCTGCCCCGTACTCGGGCAGGGACCGCATCAGGTTCTCGGAGTGCGTGATGAAGGCGCCGAACAGCGCCAGAGAGGTGAGGATAGCGGCACCGATCGCAAAGCCCTTGCCGATGGCAGCCGTCGTGTTGCCAGCCGCATCGAGAATGTCGGTGCGGCGACGCACTTCCTTGTCGAGTCCGGTCATCTCGGCAATGCCTCCGGCATTGTCGGCCACCGGGCCATAGGCATCGATCGTCAGGGCGATCACGAGGGTTCCGAGCATGCCGATCGAGGCGATGGCAATGCCATACATGCCGGCCAACTGCCACGACACGAAGATGGCGATGCCGATGGCGATATAGGGCAGCACGGTGCTCCTGTAGCCGAGCGCCAGACCGAAAATGATGTTGGTGGCTGCCCCAGTTTCGCAGGCTTTGGCGACTTCCTTCACGGGCGCGTAGTCACCCGAGGTGTAGTACTCGGTCAGGAAGCCCACGGCCAGACCGGCCAGCAGACCCGCGAGGAAGCAGTAGTAGACACCCATGGCCGTGTAGGAGGCACCGTTGATCTCGAACTGGGCCGGGATCATGGCCGTGGTCACAAAGTACATGACGATGACCATCAGAACGGTCGACAGCCCCAGCAGCATCTTGAGCGCCTTGCCGACTTTGGTCTCGTCACTGACCGTCACCAGCATATGGGTGATGATCTTGGTGACGAGACTGATCACGATGCCCACGGCCGTGATCATGATCGGGTAGAGCATGGCATCGATGTCGGCCGCAAAGGCGATTGCACTGATCACCAGCGCGGCACAGGTGCTTTCCGCGCAGGAGCCGAAGAGGTCGGCACCCATACCGGCCACATCGCCCACGTTGTCGCCCACATTGTCGGCGATCACCGCCGGGTTACGCGGATCATCCTCCGGAATGCCTTTTTCTACTTTGCCCACCAGATCGGCACCCACGTCGGCTGCCTTGGTAAAAATGCCGCCACCCACGCGGGCGAACAGCGCGATGGTCGATCCCCCGAGCCCAAAGCCGGCAATGACTTCCATCAACACGTTGTTCGGGACGTCTGCCGGCAGCACATTCTTCATGAACAGGTAAATGAGGATCATGCCGAGCGTAGCGAGGCTCACCAGCGCAAAGCCCATGACCGCGCCGGAATTGATGGCCACCACGAAGGCATCGGCAAGGCCGTTGCGGGCGCTGACCGTGGTACGGGCATTGCCGGCGGTCGCCACTTTCATGCCGATATACCCGGAAAGGATGGAGATGGCTGCGCCAAACACGAAGGCCAGCGCCGTGAACCAGCCCTCATTGGTACCGACGGTTTCATGGTTGTCGGTCAACAGTCCGATCACGACGGCGAACGCCAGCATGAACCACAGCAGCACGCGGTATTCCTGCTTGAGGAACGCCATGGCCCCTTCGGCGATGGCACCGTGGATGGCCTTGAGTCTGTCGCTGTCTTCCTTGTTCAGCCCAAGGTCCAGAGGGATCGCTGTCACCTTGCGCATGTAGAAGTAGGCAACCGCCAACCCGAACAGGGACAGCGCAATGATCAATAGTGTGGAACCTGCCATGCAGTTAATCTCCCGGTAAGTCAGAAAAGCGAAGAACGTTATTGTTCTGGAAGGTGGTTTCTGGCGGAAAAACGCGGCGCGACTTTAGCACAGCCCCTCGTTGCGGTTAAAGCCGAAACCGGGGGTCGCGTGGCTTGGGCAATCTTCAGGGAGCAGGTCTGGCCAGCGCTTCAGCCTCTGCCCGCAGGCGCTGTACCTCGGCGGTCAGCTCGTCGATGCGGGACTTCGCCAGCGGCTGCGCGGTGGCCCCCGTAGCCGTATCGAGATTGGCGTACTTTTCCTGTTCTGCGGTCATGGTGGCAATCAGCGCCTCGGCAGCCACAATCGCCTCGCGCAGCGCAGTGTTGGCGCCCTCCAGCCGGGAGGCTTCTGCCTTGGTCGCGGCAATACGCGCCCTGAGCTCGGCGATGCGCTGTTGATCCGCGTTGGTCGATGCCGCTGGCTGCCCACCGCTGCGGGTCGACGGGTTGCCGGAGGCGCCGGCCGAAGAGGGGGACCCAGACGCGGAACGTCGTGTGGCTGCAGCGGCTTCACGCTCCCGCCGTTCCAGCTCGGCGGCTGCGGCCGTGGCTCTGGCGGCAATCTCGGCTACCCGCGCCGCCTCCGCCCGAGCCTCCTGCTGCTGGCGAGCCAGCTGCTCTTCACGCTGGCGTGCCGCCTCGCGTTCGGCATCGACGGCGGCATTCTGCACCGCCGCGTTGTCGGTCTGCGGCGATGTGGAAGCACAGGCGGCAAGCAAGGAGAGCAGAACGAGGGGGAGCAGCAAGCGGAGCAGCATAGTGACGGTTCCTCACACCAATCTGCGGGTCGCGCGCATGGTAGCTCATCTTGGGCGCACGGGCACCGCAAACTCGGCAGACTGGCCCACTGCCCAGCCGTGCGCCGGCGGCAGCCACGTCGATTGGCGGAAGCGGGCAACTGGAGCCGCCGCATGGGACAGCGCTATCATGCGCGCCTATGCCGACGGACGTGCCTCGATGAGCAAGCACCAATTCACGACTGAAAGCCTGCACGCGGATCGACGCGAAAAACCCGAGCACGGCGTACTTCACAAGCCGATACACACCTCTGTTGCCTTTGGTTACGAGGATGCGCGTGAAATCGCCGCCGTGTTCCAGGGCCGCAAGAGTGGTTACTCCTATGGCCGTCAGAGCAACCCGACCGTGGAGACCCTGGCGCGCAAAGTGACCGGCATGGAGCAGGGTGTCGGCTCCATCTGCTTTGCGACCGGCATGGCCGCCATCACGGCAACCATGCTCTCGCTGCTCAGGTCTGGCGACCACGTGGTGGCGAGCTCGTTCCTGTTCGGCAATACCAACAGCTTCCTCGGTACGCTGCAGAACTTCGGCATCGAGGTCAGTTTCGTGGATGCGACCGGTGTCGCGGCCGTCGAGGCGGCGCTCAAAGCAAACACCCGGCTGGTGTTTGCGGAAACCATCGCGAATCCGGCAACGCAGATAGTCGATCTCGAGGGGATCGGCGAGCTGTGCCAGCAACGCGGACTGCTCTACATCGTCGACAACACCATGACGTCGCCCTGGCTGTTCCGCCCTGCCACCGTCGGCGCCGGTCTGGTGATCAACGCGCTCACCAAATACATAGGTGGCCATGGCAATGCGCTGGCGGGTGCGGTTACGGATACCGGCAAGTTCGACTGGACGCGCTTTCCGAACCTGTACCCGACCTACAAGGTGGCCGACACGCGACTGTGGGGACTGCAGCAGATCCGCAAAAAGGGCCTGCGCGACCTCGGGGGCTCGCTCGGGCCGGAGGCCGCCCACCACATTTCCGTTGGCGCCGACACACTGGGGCTGCGCATGGACAAAGCCTGCGACAACGCCATGGCGCTGGCGGAGTACTGCCAGCAACATCCGAAGGTGAGGAAGGTTTTCTATCCCGGCCTCGCCCAGCATGCCCAGTACGCCCGCGCGGCCCGGCTGTTCCGCAAGTTCGGAGCCCTGTTCAGCATCGAACTGGCAGACGGCGTGGACTGCTTCGACTTCCTCAACACCCTCGATCTGGTGGTGACCTCGAGCAATCTCGGCGACACCCGTAGCCTCGGCATTCCGGTGGCGCACACGATTTTCTGGGAGATGGGGCCTGAGCGTCGCGCCTCGATGGGTATCGCCGATTCGATGGTGCGCTTTGCGGTCGGGATAGAAGACACGGCCGACCTGCTGGCGGATTTCGCCCATGCCCTCGGCTGACGGTTCCCTGCTGCCCCTGTGTCGGCTCGACTCGTTGGAAGTCGGTGAGGCTCGGCTGGTACAACTTGGTGCCCGCAGTCTGATGGTATACAGGGCCGACAGCGACGCCGTACAGGTCTATCTCAACCGCTGCCCCCACCTCGGTATTCCTCTGACCTGGTACGACGACCTGCTCTGGGATCCGCAGCACAAGCACCTGCAGTGCCTTACCCATGGAGCCCTGTTCCTGCCCCAGAATGGTGCCTGCGTCAGCGGCCCCTGCCGGGGCGACTCCCTGTGGTGCATTTCCAGCACGATCGAGGGCGGCGACATAGTCGTCGACGCAGCCGAACTTCCGCCGCCGGCAAGCGGGGAAAACTGAGAAAACCGGTACCAGCACCGCGCTTCCGCTGGCGTGTCACCCGGCCGATCCACGGCTGGTTTCTCGGTGCTTCGCCCTTAACGGTGCAGTTCTGGCAGAGCAAAACGGAATCTGATAGCGTGCGGCCGTTCTTGAATCCGGGTTCAGTTCGTTTGAACTGAAGCATGGTCCGGCGATAACGACTGTCAGCCTTTCATTCAGCAAGGTACCCACAATGGCGACTACGAAGACTGGAAAAAAATCCACCGGTGCTAAACCGAACAAGAAGACTACCAGCAAGAAAGTCACTGCCAGCGTCAAGAAAGCCAGCAAACCGAAGGCGGGCAGCGCGGTGAAGGTCAAAGCAAAAGCAACGCCCCAGCGGCCAGCGCCGAAGAATGCCAAGGCAGCCAAGAAGCCAAAGGGCAAAATTGGACCTGCCGCCAAAAGCACCCTTGCTGGGAAGGCCAAACCCAAGGGCAAGACCGTCCCTGCCAAGAAGGCGGCTGTCGGCAAAGCACCGCTAAAACAATCGCCAGTCAAGAAGTCGCCCGCCAAGAAAGCGACTCCACCCGTCAAGGCCGCGCAGAAGGTCGTCAAGGCACCACCTGCCAAACCCGTGAAGGCGCCCACGTCAGTCCCTGCGCCCAAGACCTCAACCCCAGCAGCAGTGGTTTCCGGTGGCAAAACTACCGGAGACAAGAGCCCTGCTGCGGCAACCACCACTCCAGCGAAGACCAGCATTCCGATTATGAGCAGTAAACCGACACCACCTCCCACTCCCGTGAAGGCTGCCGCCCCCAAGGCGAAGCCCAAGGCAGTGCCCGTGACCCCACCCAGCCCGGGTGAAGGCATGGCCTCCCCTCTCCAGGCGGCCACCAAGGGCTTCGTTCCCTACGTCATGGACAAGGGCGAGGAGTACATGAACGACCGCCAGAAAGACCACTTCCGCAAAATCCTGCTGCACTGGCGCGATGAATTGATGCAAGAAGTCGATCGCACGGTACACCACATGCAGGACGAAGCCGCCAATCCACCCGATCCGGCAGACCGCGCCACGCTCGAAGAAGAATTCAGTCTGGAACTGCGGACCCGTGACCGCGAGCGTCGGCTGATCAAGAAGATCGACAGCACAATCGAGGCCATCGCCAACGACGATTACGGCTACTGCGAAACCTGCGGAGTCGAGATCGGTATTCGCCGCCTCGAGGCGCGCCCCACCGCCAACAAGTGCATCGACTGCAAGACCCTCGACGAGATCAAGGAAAAGCAGATCGGCGGTGCCTGAGCAGACCGCTACCGCGACTCGCAGTGGGACCGCGGATTACCGCGGACGCTTCGCGCCCTCGCCGACCGGGCCCCTGCACATGGGCTCGGTGCTGGCGGCGCTGGCAAGTTTCCTGGATGCGCGCCACCAGAAAGGCCAGTGGCTGCTGCGCATGGAAGATCTCGATCCTCCGCGGGAAGTTCCAGGGGCTGCTGACAGCATCCTGCATACCCTAGAACGCTTGGGACTGCACTGGGACGAATCCGTCTGTTTCCAGAGCAAGCGCTTGCCAGCCTATGCAGAAGCGCTGCGGCACTTGCGCGCCGCTGATCTGCTGTATTGCTGCCGCTGCTCCCGCACGGAACTGGCCGATCAGCAGACCTACCCCGGAACCTGCCGCGCGCGGCAGTACGCGATCGATGGGCCGGGCGCGCTCCGCTGCCGCGTCCCCTCTGTCCGCCTCGGCGTAACGGATCGCCTGCAAGGGCTGTTCGAGCAGCACCTCGACGTGGACGTCGGCGATTTCGTGGTACGCCGCAAAGACGGCTTGTTCGCCTACCAGTTGGCCGTGGTCGTGGATGACGGCTGGCAGAACATCAGCGACGTGGTGCGAGGCAGCGATCTGCTCGATTCGACTCCGAGACAGCGTTTTCTGCAGCAGTGTCTTGGACTGCCGGCCCTGCGCTACGCGCATGTTCCGCTGCTCGTCAACGCAGCGGGCCAGAAACTGGGCAAACAGCAACTGGCCGCAGCGGTGGATGCGCTGCCACCGCACACGGTGCTGGGGCGTGCTCTCACTTACCTTCAGCAGTCTCCGCCGGCCGAGTTGCTTGCGGCTCCCGTGCAGCAGCAACTGGAATGGGCGATCGCGCATTGGCAACCGGCGCGACTGGCCAGCCGAAGGGAATTGCGCGAGTAAGGCCTCCAACGGTTGCCTGCCAGAATGCTGCTAAGATGGCGGCGCCGGCCTTCAGTCGCCAACCACTGCCGGGTCTTGCTGATGACGCGCCCACTCCTGCTCCTGATCGTGCTGCTCGTTACCGTAGGCAGCCTCAATGCACTGCCGGCGTCGACGGTCTGGTTCGCCCCATACCTTGGAGCGCTGATGCTGATTGGCATGGTGGCCGCCTTTCACCGCGCCGGTGCCGACGACGATGTTTGAGCCCGGTACACTGGTCACTGCCGGCGGTGTTTATCTGAGCCTGTTTTTTGCGGTGGCCTGGCTGGCCGAACGCGGCGCGCTGCCACTGGCTCTGCTGCGGCACCGCGCGACCTACGTTCTCGCGCTCGGCGTCGTCCTCAGTACCTGGGCGTTCTACACGGCCTTCATTTCAGCCGACAGCCGCGGCTTAGGCTTCAATGCCTACTACCTCGGGTATTCCATCGCTTTCTTGCTCTCGCCCTTCCTGCTGCAACCCCTGCTGCGTATCACCAAGCGATTCCAGCTGGCCTCGCTGGCGGATCTGTTTGCGTTCCGCTTTCGCAGCGCCTGGGCCGGCACGCTCACCACCGTTGTACTCTTGATCTGCGTCCTTCCCCTGCTCGCGATGCAAAACCTTACGCTCGCCTCCAGTGCCGCGCTGCTTTCGCCCGGACTGCCCTCCGCGTGGCTGACGCTGGGATTCCTGCTGTTCGTGCTGGTCTTTGCCCTGCGCTTCGGCAGTTCGGATGTCAGCGGTCGGGAGCCGAACGCAGCTCTGCTGACCGGTCTTGCCTTTGAGGGAGCATTCAAACTGCTGATGCTGCTGCTGATGGGCGGCTTTGCCGTGTACGCAATCTTCGGTGGCTTCGGCGCCTTGCAGGAGTGGCTGAATGACCAGTCACCGGAGACCACCCGTCTCGAGCTTTCCTTCCTGGAGGACGCAACCAACATTCTCATCCTGCTGTTCTTCACATCCGCCGTGGCCATGCCGCAGGTGTTCCACCTGCTGTTCCACGAAAATCGCGGACCGGGTGACCTGCGCACCGCCAGTTGGGCCGTGCCGCTCTACCTGCTGCTGGCGAGCCTGCCGGTGCTGCCGATCTTGTGGGCGAACGAACGGCTCGGCGGTGCCGGTAATCCGCAATTCACTGCGCTGCAGCTTGGTCTCGCGGCGCAGGCGCCAGCCGTGACCCTGCTCTATTTCACCGGCGGTCTCGCGGCAGCAACGGGTATCAGTGTAGTGGTCGCGGTGGCCCTGGCGACCATGGTGATGAACCACGTGCTGCTGCGGGTAAGGCCGCCACCGGTGGGCGTTGCCCTTTACCCCTGGCTGCTGCGGCAGCGACGGCTGTTGCTCGGCGGCATACTCGGGATGGGCTACCTGCTCTACCTTGCCATTGCCGGCGAGCGCGCCGTGGTGAATATCGGATCGATTTCCCTGATCGCCTGTCTGCAGTTCCTGCCCGGCCTGATCACGCTGCTCTACTGGCCGGCCGCCAACGCCAAGGGCTTCATCTCGGGTTTGCTGGGCGGTCTACTGGTCTGGTTTCTCATGGGCGTGCTGCCCTATGTCTCCAGTCGACTGGGCCTGGACCCTCCTCTGTTGTTCGTGCCGCTGCGCTGGACCGAAGTCGGTGGCGCCTCACTGTTGGTCAACCTGTCGTTGCTGCTGCTGGTGTCGTTGACCACGAGCACGAGGCCGGAGGAGCGGCAGGCTGCTCGACTCTGCGCGCAAGGCAACCAGCTGCCGGTACAGGGACCGCTCAAGATCCGCTCGGTGACTGATTTCGTGAATGGTCTTGCGGCGATGCTGGGCGACGAAGCGGCAGAGCGGGAAGTCCTGCAGGCCTTGCAGGACCTCCGCCTCCAGCGAGACGAATCGCGACCCTTTGCACTGCTGCAACTGCGCAACAGACTCGAGGCGAACCTGTCGGCCCTGCTCGGTCCATCGCTGGCCAATCACCTCGTGGAGACGGCCGTGCCGCTTTCGGGCAAATCGACCACGACGTCCAGTGAAGCACGTCGTTGGCTGGAGCAGGGCCTCGATGCCTGGCCGGTCAACCTCAGCGGCATCGCGCTCGATCTCGACTCTCTCAGGCGGCAGTACCGGCAGACGCTGTTGAATCTCCCGCTGGGGGTTTGTGAGCTCGACGAGGGTGGACACGTGGTGCTGTGGAACGGGCTGATGGGGCGCATCACCGGCATCCCCGACGCGGCGGCGCTGGGCCTGCGGCCTGCGGCCTTGCCGGCCCCGTGGGGTTGGCTGCTCGATCGCTTCCTGCGGGACCCCGCCGCCAAGCAGGATCGACAGCCCCTGACGCTCGACGGCAAGACACGTTGGCTCAGCCTGCACAAGGCGTTTTTGCAAGTCGGTGCCGGCAGGGCACCGACCAGCGGCAGCAGTGGGCAGTTGCTGCTGGTAGAAGACCGCACGGACACCATCCTCATGGAAAACGAACTGGCCCATACGGACCGGCTGAACTCGATCGGGCGTCTGGCAGCCGGGGTGGCGCACGAAATCGGCAATCCGGTCACCGGCATCGCCTGCCTCGCACAAAATCTGCGGGACGAATATCCGCAGGCCGATATCCGGGAAGTGGCGGAGCAGATACTGGGTCAGACTCGGCGCATAGCGTCCATCACCGAGGCCTTGCTGCGCTTCTCCCACCGCGGGGTTGCCACCGCCGCTCTGCGCCCCGAGATGGTCGATCTGCATACGCTCACGGCAGAAGCATTCACGCTGCTGCGGCTCGGGAACAACGAACAGCACATCGATCTGGTCAATGCCTGCTGCGAGGGTCTGACCATCAAGGCCAGCTACCAGCCCCTGCTGCAGGTCCTGCTGAACCTGTTGACCAATGCCCAGCAGGCGAGTGCGGCTGGGACGCGGATCGAGGTGTCGTCGCGGCAGGAGGGTGCGCTGGTACGTTGGCAAGTGACCGATGAGGGCTGCGGCATCCCGGCCGCGCTGCTGGAGCGTGTGTTCGATCCCTTCTTTACCACCAAGGACCCCGGGCAGGGAACGGGCCTCGGGCTGGCGCTGGTACACCGCCTCGTGACGGATCTGGGCGGCAGCGTGCAGATCGAAAGCCCTCCGGAGGGTGGGTCAAATGGTAAAGGCACTTGCGTGATTGTTACTTTTCCCTGTTATGATCCGGGCAGTTTGGTAACAGAGTGACAGGTTCCAGCCGGTTGACCCCCGTGGGGTTGCCCCGCCCCTCGCCATCGCCCGCATGCCCAACGTCCTCCTGGTCGAAGATGAAGATGTGATTCGCACCGCGCTCCGGCGACTGCTGGAGCGCAATGGCTATCGCGTCTCCGAAGCCGGCAGCGTGCAGGAGGCCAGCGATCAGTTCGACCTTGATGGTTTCGACGCCATCATCAGTGACCTGCGCCTGCCAGGACTGCCGGGCACGGAGCTGATCAAACGCACGCCCACGCCAGTGCTGATCATGACCAGCTACGCCAGTCTGCGCAGCGCCATCGACTCCATGAAGGTGGGCGCAGTCGATTACATCGCCAAGCCCTTCGAGCACGAGGAGTTGCTCAGTACCCTGGAACGGGTACTCGGCAGCGGGTTGAAGCAGCAAAACCGCAGCCGTCGTAACCCGCGCCCGGGCGAGGAGCCCGTACCGGGTATGGTGGGCAGCTGTCCGGCCATGCAGGAGCTGTTCCGCAGAATACGCAAAGTGGCGCAAACCACCTCCTCGGTACTGATCCAGGGTGAATCGGGAACCGGCAAGGAACTGGTCGCGCGAGCCCTGCATGAGGCCAGTTCACGGCGGGCCGCCAATCTTATTTCCGTCAACTGCGCTGCCATCCCCGAAAACCTCATCGAGTCGGAATTGTTCGGCCATGAGAAAGGCGCTTTCACTGGCGCCACCAACACCCGTACCGGACTGATCGAGGCGGCCGACAATGGCACGCTCTTCCTCGACGAAATCGGCGAGCTGCCGCTGGAGGCCCAGGCCAGACTGCTGCGGGTGCTGCAGGAACACGAAATCCGCAAGGTGGGGTCGGTGCAGTCGCAGCGCGTCGATGTAAGGCTGGTCGCTGCCACCCACCGCGATCTCAAGCAATTCGTTCGCGAAGGACGCTTCCGCGAGGACCTTTTTTACCGCATCAACGTCATGCCGCTGCAAATCCCGCCGCTGCGGGAGCGCGGCAACGACATTCTCGAACTCGCCGAGCGCATCCTCGTCAACACCTGCCACCGTCTGGGCCGCAGCCCCATGCAGTACAGCGCGGACGCCATCCAGGCCATCACCACCTACCCGTGGCCCGGCAACGTGCGGGAACTGGAAAACGCGGTAGAACGGGCGGCGATACTCTCGGAAACAGACGAAGTCGCCATTGATCTGCTGGGACTCGACGTGGAATTGGTGCGTATCGACAGTCAGCCGCCGGAAGGGGCTGTGTCCAAGCCGGACAGCAGCACGCTGGCCATCGAGTCCGATCCTGCCGAAGACCTGTCCCTGCAGGATTATTTCCAGCGCTTCGTGCTCGAACACCAGGAGCAGATGAACGAGACGGAACTGGCAAAGAAACTTGGCATCAGCCGCAAGTGCCTGTGGGAGCGGCGCCAGCGCTTCGAGATTCCTCGCAAGAAAAAAACCAGCTGATGGCGGTTACCTGTTACTCGCGCGGTAACACAATTCAGGCACTTTCGTAACAAATTAGTTGCACAATTGCCCAATGGTTGAGCAGCCTTGCCTGCAACCCTTTGAAAAAAAACAAAAATAATTGCCACGCCAACTTGGCACAAATGCTGCTGCATGTACTTCGTACTTCTGCTTCGACAACAGACAAGAACAACAACAAAAGTAGAAAGAACGGGTTGTGAATGCAGGCCTTGTGACAAGGGCCAACAGACACACCGGGCAGAGTGCATAAGGAGTCCGCTGCAGGC
>CANGUU010000003.1 GCA_947457195.1 Gammaproteobacteria bacterium | reverse complement strand
CTTCGCCCTTGCCCCTCAGCATCTTGCCGAAAAACAGCCCACTTTCGAACAGCAGCCACATAGGGATGGCCACCATAGACTGTGAAAAGACGTCTGGGGGCGTAACGATCATGCCGATGGTGAAGCAGGCGATGATCACGTAGCCACGATGGTCCTTGAGCTTGTCCGGGTCGATGACCCCGGCGAGGATCAGCAGCACCGTGGCGATCGGTACTTCGAACACGAAGCCGAACACGAAGAACATCTGCATTTCCAGATCGTACAGGTAACTTATGTCCGTCATGACTGCCACGCTTTCCGGAGAGGTGCTTACGGAGAAGGCGAAGATCAGCGGCAGTACCAGAAAGTACGCAAACAGGATGCCGGCGTAGAACAGCATGATGCTCGACGCCAGGATCGGCCGTGCGATACGAATTTCGTTCTGGTACAGCCCGGGCATGACGAAGGCCCAGATCTGGTAGAGGACATAGGGCACACTCACGAAGAAGGCCGCCATCAGCGTTTGCTTGAAAGGGATGAAGAACGGATCCAGCGGCTTGGTCGAAATGACCTGCTGGCCCTCCCCCATCACGCTGGTCATCGGCTCGCTGAGGAAATTCGAGATGTCATTGGCAAACGGGAACAGCATCAGGAACACGATGGCGATGCAGATGACCGCGCGCAGTAGCCTGTCACGCAGCTCCACTAGATGAGCTACCAGCGGAAGTTCTTTTGGATCATGGTCGGCGGGATTGCTCATGGTGGCGGCTTACCCTGCAGCAGGCGTGCGCGTGTCGCCGGTACCAGCAGCAGCGGCTGCCGTGGCGGCACCTGCTGCCAAAGGAGTTTCGGCCGGTCCGGTAGCGGTTGAAGCCGCTGCGGATGTGGGAGGCTCGGCCGGTTCAGTGGCTGAAGCAGGGGTAACCACGGAGTCGAGCGCAGGGGGCGTGGCGGGTGCAGGACGCGCTGTCTCAAGACCGGCGACGGCGTTGGCCTCCATCTCGATGTTTTTCTGCAGGTTGTCGACGTCGTTCTTCACTGCGCTGATCGAGTTCTGCACCTGCGCCTGTGTCTGCCGGAAGCGCTCCATGATCTCTTCATTGCGCAGCTGCCGCCGGATCTCGTCGGCCCCGACTTCCTTTTCGATCTCGGTCTTCAGGGCATTGAAGCTTCGCTTGAGCCGACCGATCCACAGCGCCACGGTTCGCACTGCGGCGGGCATGCGCTCCGGGCCGATGACCACGAGGGCCACGACTCCGATGAGCACGAGTTCCTGGAAACCGATGTCGAACATGGGATCTTGCCGGCCCGGAAGCGGGCGTGGCTCAGCGTTCGTTTTCGACCTTGTCGGCCTTCACGTCCACCGTTTGACCACTTTGGGCCAGTTTGTCCTGCTGTTCCTTGTTGACGTTCTGTTTGCCTTCGTCCATGGCCTTCTTGAAGCCCTGGATGGCACCGCCGAGATCTTCGCCGAAATTCTTCAACTTCTTGGTGCCAAACACCATGAGCACGATGAAGGCAAGAATCAGAAGATGCCAGATGTGCAGTCCGCCCAAACCCATAACGACCTCCCTCTGCCCCCACGGGGCGGAAATACATTCTGCCGGCATTGTATCAGCCGCGGGCGGCTTTTTCTGCCAGACCCGAGATACCAAAGCGACGCTCCAGTTCGGCCAATACTTCCTCCGGCCCGCACTCGAGCTGCGCCAGCAGCACCAGACTGTGGAACCAGAGGTCGGCGGTTTCGTAGATCAACCGCTCGCGGCTGGCACCCTGTTCCACATCGCGCGCTGCCAGGAGAGTCTCTACCGCTTCCTCGCCGACTTTTTGCAGGATCTTGTTGAGGCCGGCGTGGTGCAGCTTGGCCACATAGGATGAATCAGGACTGGCGGCCTTGCGTTGCTCGATGATGGCTGCGAGTTTGATCAGTGTGTCACTCATGAGTGTTCAACGTGGTGTCGTAGGGGCGAAGTTTCAATTCTTGGGGGCGGTGCGGTAGAGGTTTTCCGGCGACTTCAGTACCTCGCCCTCGACCAGCCATTCACCACCGGCATCGAGCCGGTGGAAGTAGCAGGAGCGGCGACCGGTGTGGCAGGCAATACCACCGATCTGCTCGACAAGGAAGACAAGACTGTCGCCATCGCAGTCGAGCAGGATCCCCTGCAGTCGCTGCACATGGCCGGACTCTTCGCCCTTGCGCCACAGTCGGCCCCGCGATCGCGACCAGTAGATGGCGCGCCCCTCCTGCACCGAAAGCTGCAGCGCTTCACGGTTGCAAAAGGCCTGCATGAGGATGTCCTTGCTCTGGAAGTCCTGGGCGATCACCGGCACGAGGCCGTTGCTGTCCCAGCGGATCACGTCCAGCCACTGCGTCTGCATGGGTCACTCCGTAGAAATGCGGCAAGGATAACGCAGCACCTGCGCAAATGCTCAATGCAGCCACAGCAGCAAGGCGGCCAACGCAGCTGCCAGCCACGGCACGAGGTTGTGCCAGCGACGCTGCCTGGCCTCGAGCACGGCGACGCGGGCCTGCAGGGCCGCCAACGGGCGGTCATCGCTGCCCGCCTTCTGCAGCGCCTGCCAGACCATTTCCGGCACCTCAGGCGCCTGCTCTATCCACGCCGGCAACTTTTCCCCCAGGATCTTCAGGTTGTTGAGGGGGGAAAGCCGCTGTTGCTGCCACTTTTCGAGGAAGGGCAGCGCAGTCTGCCAGAGGTCAAGCTCCGGATAGAGCTGCTTGCCGAGCCCTTCGACGTTGAGCAGGGTCTTCTGCAGCAGCACCAGGGAGGGTTGCACTTCCATGTTGAAGCGTGCAGCAGTGCGGAACAGCTGCAGCAGCAGCTGGCCGAAAGAGATCTCTCCGATCGGCTTCTGGAAGATGGGTTCGCATACGGTGCGCATGGTGGCCTCGAAGGCATGGACCGGCGTATCGGGCGGTACCCAGCCGGACTCCACATGCAATTCGGCGACTCGCCGGTAGTCCTGCTTGAAAATGGCCAGCAGGTTTTTCGCAAGGTACTGCTGGTCGGCTTTGCTGAGGCTGCCGATGATGGCGCAGTCCAGTGCAATGTACTGCGGATTTTCCTGGTGCTCCCGCGAGACGAATACATTGCCAGGATGCATGTCGGCGTGGAAGAAACTGTGCTCGAAAACCTGGGTAAAGAAGATTTGCACGCCGGTTTCCGCCAGACGTCTGATATTGATGCCACAGGCTCTCAGCTCATCCACTTGGCTGACAGGTATGCCGTAGATGCGCTCCATGACGAGCACGTTGGGGCGACAGAAGTCCCAGTACACTTTTGGCACGTACAGCAGCGGCGAATGTCTGAAATTACGGGCAAGTTGCGAGGTATTGGCGGCTTCGCTCAGCAGATTCAATTCGTCGGAGATCACGTGCTCATAGTCACGCACCACCTCCCGCAGACGAAGGCGCTTGCCGCCGGGTATGCGGGCATCGACCAAGCGGGCAAGCGTGTGCAACAGGGCAACGTCGTCGGCGATGATGCGGTCGATGCCGGGGCGGACGACCTTGATCACCACGTCGCTGCCATCGAGCAGTTCAGCCGTATGCACCTGCGCCACCGAGGCCGAAGCCAGCGGTTCCGAGCTCACCTGTCTGAAGAGTTGTGCCAGGGGTTGGCCGAGCGCCTTTTCCATCAACCGCAGCGCCTCGCTGCCGGGGAAGGGTGCCACCCGATCCTGCAGCAGGGCCAGTTCGTCGGCGATGTCGACTGGTACCACATCGCGGCGCGTCGACAGGAGTTGGCCGAACTTGATGAAGATGGGGCCGAGTTCTTGCAACGCCAGTCGCAAACGCTCTCCGCGGCAGTGGCCCTCTGCGGAGGCAGCGCCGGCCACGGGCAGTGCCAGCAGGACGCGCAACCAACCGGCCCTTGGGAGATCGGTAAGCAGTTCACCGAGCCGGTACTTGGCGGCAGTACGATAGATGGTGAAGAGGCGACGGTACTGCTGCATGGCAGGCCAGAAGCAAACGGGGCGGCCAACATAACGGAAAAGCCGGAACTCGGCAAAGTTCAGACGGCTGGGCAGCCGATGCTTGCTTACGCTGCCGCACTGGAGTTCCATCGCACTGCAACCGTTGGCTGCGCGAGACACAGCCGCCACTTTCTACCGGGAAACCTTGCATGAAACTGTTGTTGATGCTGCTGTCGGCGGGCAAGTTGGGCGCCCTGCTGAAGACCGGTGGCACCATGCTGCTGTCCATGTTCGCCTACGCTCTCGTGTTTGGCTGGTGGTACGCCGTGGGTTTCGTGCTGCTGATTTTCTGCCATGAGATGGGGCACTTTGTGGCGGCAAGGCAGCGAGGATTGTCGGTGAGCGCGCCGGCCTTCATTCCCTTCGTCGGCGCGTGGATCGAGTTGAAGGATCAGCCGATGAACGTCGAGACCGAGGCCTATGTGGCTTTTGCCGGCCCGCTGGCGGGTACGGTGGCAGCGCTGCTCTGCTACTGGTACGGACGCGAAACCGGCAGCCCGTTGCTGCTGGCGCTGGCGTATTCCGGCTTCCTGCTGAACCTGTTCAACCTGATACCCCTGTCACCGCTCGATGGTGGACGCATCACCGCCATCCTCTCTCCGCGGGTCTGGCTGCTGGGGGTGCCCCTGTTGATCGCCCTGTTCTTCTACCGACCAAGCCCGATGCTGCTGCTGATCGCCTTTCTGGCTTATCCACAGATCAAGCAGGCGCTGTGGCCCGATCGCCACAGTCCCTACCACGCGTCCTACTACCAGGTGTCGCTGGGCCAGCGCATCAACTACGGCCTTCTCTATCTGGGCCTGGTGGCTTACCTGGCGACCATGGCCTTCGATTTGCACGAGCAGCTAGGTTGACGCGGGCAAACCGTTCGACTGAGTGCCGTGAGCCCCCTCAAAGCACCTTCACATACATGAGCTGCAGCTGGTTTTGCAGGCGGTTCTCCTGGCCGGGGATGTGCAGATAGCGCAGCTGGTACTCGAACTCTAGCCGGTCACCGCGGCTGAAATTGCGCTGGATCGCACCGATCAGGCGGTCCTGTGCCACGCCCCGCTGCGTTCCGGCACTGATGTCCTCGAGGTTGAACATCCACTCGTAACCAATGCGCAGCAGGTGGCCCTGCGGCAAAGCCTTGTTCCAGCGGTTGAGGACGCGCAGTCGCGTGCCATGCCGGTCGTTGGCATCGAAATAGCGTTCCTCCAGCCGTACCGAGCTTTCGAACGTGCTTGCCGGTAAGCTGAACTGGTGACGGAACTGCTGCCAGAGACGGTGCTCGCGCCCCGGAGAGCCCTTGCGATCGAACTGCATGTTGTAGGCCGCCATCCACTCATTGGCGCCGATGTCGCGGCTGTAGCGCACCTCGAATATTTCCCGTTCATGGGAATCGAAGTCCTCGTAAGAGCGCGCGCTGAGCGTCATGTCGAGCGTCGATTGCTCCGGCAGGACGCGCGAGAGTCGGAGAGCCAGCACCGGCATCGTTTCGGTCTCGATGGCGTACGCGTTCGGCAGGGTGAAGACCGCCAGCGCCACGAGCAGCATGCGCTGCAGTCTGGTGGCGACCGCAGCGCAGCGCTGGGACGGGTCAACGGGATTCTGCATGCATCACCGCCTCACGCAGGACCAGTCTGGCCTCGAAGCGCTCGAGCCGCAGTACCAGCGCCTGAATGTCGTCATAAAGGGTTTCGAGCTCTCCGCGCTGCGGCAGCAGGCGACTTTCCTCCTGCAAAAACAGCCGCAGATCTTCTGCTGCGCGGCGGCTGAGCTGACCAGTCTGCCTCGCGGCAAGGGTCACGGTGTCCTGCAGGGCCTGGGTGGGGATGTCTCCCAGCACGCGCCCTAGCTGGTACGGCCAGTCGATATCGAGCCCCAGCAGCAGCTCCTGCAGTTGGCGGACGAACTGCAGGTCCCCCAGTACTTCCAATCCGCTGCCCTCGAGGGATTCCGGTGTCCGCTGCCGCAGTAACAGCGACAGTAGTGCCGGCGCCGGACCTCGCAGGGTTGCCGCTGCTGGGCGGTCCTGCAGCGCACTCAGGTGGAGTCGGCCAGCCACCACGGCGATGCAGAACGAGACTGACGGGCGGGTCAGTTGTATGGCCAGAGAGCGTCCTTCCAACGCCTGCAGCCGCTGGCGGGCCAGCGGGTCCAGCGTCACCAGCCGATCCAGCAGAGCCTCCAGTGGCCAGAGCAGTGCGGTCGGCAGCAGCGACATGGCCTCAGTCCTTGTGGCCGACGTGGATCGCACAGATGCCACCCATGACATCATGGTAGTTACAGCGCGAAAAGCCTGCGGCTAGCACCATCTCCCGCAGCGTCTCCTGGTCGGGATGCATGCGGATACTTTCCACCAGGTACTGGTAGCTGGCACTGTCGTCGAGTACCAGTTTGCCGGCCAGCGGCCACAGCTTCGAGTAAAGGTCATAGGCTTTGCCGAGCCACGGTTGGCGCGGCTTGGAAAACTCGAGGACGAGCAGTCGACCGCCGGGCTTGAGCACGCGCTGCATGGAGCGCAGAGCAGCCTCCTTGTGAGTTACGTTGCGCAGGCCGTAAGCGATGGTCACGCAGTCGAAACTGGCATCGGCAAAAGGCAGACTCTCGGCGTTGGCCAGGCTGATTTCGATGGGACCGGGACGCCCTGCATCGATAATGCGGTCCCTGCCCACCCGCAGCATTGCCTCGTTGATGTCGGCGAGTACGATCAGTCCGCTCGGCCCGACCAGCGGAGCAAACAGCAGGCTGAAGTCACCGGTGCCGCCGGCCAGGTCCAGCACGTAATGGCCGGAGCGCACGCCGCTGAGTTCCACCGTGAAGCGCTTGATCAGGCGATGAGTGCCCAGCGACACCACATCGTTCATCAAGTCGTACTTGCGCGCCACCGAGTCGAATACCTGCCCGACCAGTGCCGCCTTCTCGCGGACTGGAACCTGGCGGAAGCCGAAGTGGGTGGTGTCTGGGGGCGTATCCTGACTCTTGCTCATGGGTTGACCGCATCGGAATCGCCGGCATTGTAGCGGGCAGTTGTGTGTGGGGCAGCGGCCATCCGCCATTTTCGCGCCAATTCCGGCGCCGTTGGCGCAGCCGCGCCGAAGCTCACTGTGGCTGCAGCGGCATGATGTTGACCACCTGCACGCCGCTGTCGAGCGGCTCACGTCTGGCGCCGGCGGCCTGCAGGCGCTGCAGGTAGTCCTGCCACAGCGCCTGCTGGTTGCGCGACAGTTCGTGCAGGTACTCCCAACTGTACAGACCGGTGTTGTGGCCATCGTCGAAGTGCAGCTTGATGGCATAGTGGCCGACGGGCTCGATGCGCTCGATCTTCACGTTTTTCTTGCCGATCTGCAGCACTTCCTGCCCGGGCCCGTGTCCCCGTACTTCGGCGGAGGGCGAATGGACGCGCAGGAATTCAGTGGTCAGCGAATACGTGCTGCCGTCGGCGTACTGCAGTTCCAGCAGGCCCGATTTCTTGTGCAGCCTGATGTGCGTCGGTGTCATGGAAACTCCGTCTGTCAGGAAAAGAAAGAAGGCAACGAACGCACTCGGCCCCGGCGATCGACGCTCAGCGTGACAGCAACAGCAGAGAATCGACGTTGTTGGCCGAGAGTACGCGGCGTGCTTCTTCGACACTGGGGCGACCGGCGAAGGGGCCCACATTGACCCGGTACCAGGTCTTGCCAGCCACCACGCCGGGAACGATTTCAGCAGTCATGTTCAACAGGGTGATCTTGGCGCGCCGCTCCTCCGCTTCGCTGCGTTCCTGGAAGGAGCCGGCCTGCAGCAGGAAATTGTCGACTGCCGCTGCCATAGCGCTGCCTGCTCCCGCCACCGGGAGTGCAGCGGGCGCTGTGCCGGCCTGCGCCAGGTCGACCGGCAGTTGCACCGCCACTTCGGCGTTGGCCAATTCCTCGTAGAAACCGAAGTCAAACACGGGCAGCCGCGCTGCCTCAGGCGACTGCGTGCTGCTCGCCGCTACGACGGCCGCATTCGATTGGTAGCGCTGGTACCCGAGATAGCCCAGCAAGGTGAGCAGTACGCCGGTCAGCAGGCCTGTGACGAACCAGCCCCAGGTCGAGCCACCGCCGGCTGCCTTGCTCGTGGCGCGCGCCTGTCGATGGGCCGGGGGCGTCTGGGAGGAGCGGGGCTTGGCAAAGTCTTGCGCCATGCGGAATCCGGGGGGTGGCGAGAGGCGGCGGGATTATCGCGGAAACCTGCTGGCGTCGAAACCGCTTTCTCGTCCGACCGGGCAGAGACCTCGGTAGCACCGGACTCGCCCGACGGCCTCCTGCAACGTGGTCCACAGCCCGGGAGCGGGTTGCCCCACGGCACGTCGTTGCCTCAGCTGAAGTCGAGCGGATCGACATCAATGAACCAGCGGACCTTGCGTGCTACAGAATCCTGCTCGAGGGCGGCGAGCAGACGGGCGCCCACCTGCTGCAGGGGGGCGCGTCTCGTCGCCTGCAGCAGCAGCTGCGCGCGGAACACCCCCGCCTTCTTGCCAAAGGGACTCGGCAACGGCCCGTGGCAGCTGACCCCACGCGGTGCCTCCCGCTGCAGCAGCTCCGCCGCCTGCAGCAGGAATTGCAGCGGCAGATCCCGCCGGGCGGCTTCCGCCCGCAGCAGCAGGAAGTGGCTGAAGGGGGGCAGCCCGCCGCTGCGGCGCTCGGACAGCAATTGCCGCGCGAAAGGCCCGTAACCCTCCGTCACCAGGTAACGCAGGGCCGGGTGCTCCGGATGGAAACTCTGTACCACGACCGAGCCGGGGCACTCGGCGCGACCTGCGCGGCCGGCAACCTGCATCAGCAACTGGCCGAAGTTTTCCTGCGCGCGAAAGTCGGCACTGAAAAGCCCGCCGTCGGCGTCGAGCACCGCCACCAGCGTAACACGCGGAAAGTGATGCCCCTTGGCCAGCATCTGGGTGCCGACCAGGATGCAGGGCACACCGCTTTGTACGATGTCCATCGCTTCGCTGAACTTCCTGGCCGAGCGTGTCGAATCGCGGTCGATGCGCAGCACCGGGTAGTCAGGAAAGCAGGCTTGCAGATATTCCGCGCTGCGCTCGGTTCCAAGGCCTACCGCCTCGAGATCGTGACCGTGGCACTGTGGGCAGCTGCGTGGTAGCGCGCGCTGGCCATCGCAGTGATGGCAGCGCAGCTGGGCCGGCTGCTGATGTAGCGTGAAACTGCGCTCGCAGCGCTGGCATTCGGCGATCCAGCCACAGTGACCACACCGCAGCAAAGGCGCGAAGCCGCGGCGGTTGAGGAAAACCAGCACCTGACCGTTACCGGCCAGCGTGGCGGCAATGCGCTGCTGCAGGCCCGCGGAAATTCCCGCCTCTGCGGGTTGTAGCTTCATATCGAGTACGCCAATGTCCGGCAGCGATGCCGGTCCAGCCCGCCGCTTGAGTGTCAGCAGCTGGTAGCGAGCCTGCAGTGCGTTGTGCAGGCTCTCGAGCGAGGGCGTAGCTGAACCGAGCAGGATGGGGATGTCGAGCTGGCGCGCCCGGTAGACCGCCACATCGCGGCCGGAATAGCGAAAACCGTCCTGTTGCTTGTAGGAATCGTCGTGCTCTTCGTCCACCACGATGAGTCCCGGTCTGGCGAGCGGCGTGAACACCGCCGAGCGCGTGCCGATCACGATGTGGGCGCTGCCGTTGGCGGCCTCCAGCCAACCCTGCAGCCGCTGCTTGTCGGTCAGTCCCGAATGGAAGGCGATGATCCTGGCCTGAAATCGCCGCGCAAAGCGGGCAATCGTCTGCGGAGTGAGCGTAATCTCGGGCACCAGCACAAGCACCTGCCTGCCAGCGGAGAGCACGTCGGCGATGAGTTGCAGGTAAATCTCGGTCTTGCCGCTGCCCGTCACCCCCTCGAGCAGACTGCAGCGAAAGCCGCTCGGGCCCAGCCGCAGGGCAGCCAGGGCTGCCGCCTGTTCGGGGTTCAGCGCCAGCGCGGCTTCGAGTTGTCGGGCTTCTCGCAGGGCAGGTTCAGCGGCGATCTCGCGGACCAGGCCTCGTCTCTGCAGGGCGGTAAGCAGGGGGCGCGCCGGTTTGCCCAAGAGGGCGCTGCACTCTCCACTCGACAGCCTCTGATACCGCTGTAGACAGTCGAGCAGTTGCTGCGCTGACACACCAGGGGGGCGGCCGATCGCCTGTGCTTCCGTGCGTTCCCACACCAGCGCAGTGGCCAAGGTGGGTGGTTCACCCTCACGCAGTGGCTTCGGCAGCGAGGTCTGCAGGGCGAGCCCGAGCGGGAACAGGTAATGCTGGCTTGCCCAGCGATACAGCGCCAGTAGCGACTCACCCAGCAGGGGGACACTGTCGAGCACTTGCTCGGCAGGACGCAGCTTGTCGGCAGGCACCTCGGTGTGTGTGGAGAGTCCCACCACAATGCCAACCACGCTCTTGCTACCGAAGGGGACTCGCACGCGGCTGCCGGGCTTTGGAGTCACGACGCCCGGGAGCGGCAGATAGTCGAAGCTGCGGTGCAAGGGAGAGGGAATCGCCACTTGCAGGTAAAGTGGGGGCGGGTGGCTGGCCAACGGCGGATGAGTCAGGGCTGTTGAGGGAAACAACTGCCGGCAATAGTATAGCCATCCGCCACCCCGTGCCATGAACCCAGCGGAGCCGCCCCCTTCCCATGTCCGTCGACCTTGCCCCAGCCGTCCCCACCGAGTTAGCGGAGTTGCGGGGTCAGATCGACACGCTCGATGCGGAATTACTGGAAACCCTGGCGCGCCGTTTTGCTGTGACCGATCAGGTCGGGCAGCTGAAGGCCCGGCAGGGGCTTGCGTCGGTGGATCCGCAGCGCGAGCAGGAGAAGTTGCAGCACCTCAAGCGTCTGGCCAGCGAAAAGGGCCTGAACGACGAATTCATCCAGCAGCTCTTCCAGCACATCTTCAACGAGGTCGTGAAGAACCACCGGAGCTACCTCGGGAAATAGCCTTTGCGGTCAGGGTGTTACAACTTGCCAGACCGAGCTTCTCTGCTAGAATGCGCGTCCCTACAACTTGAGCCATGGTGCTGGTGGTGATCTGGATCCGTGATCTGCGTCGGATTCCCCAGCAGCGGCGATGGCCGATCAGAGGTCAACATGAGAGCCGATATCCATCCGAAGTACACTGACATCACCGTAACCTGCGGTTGCGGCAATTCCTTCAAGACTCGCTCCACGCTTGCCGAAGATCTGCGCATCGACGTGTGCTCCGGATGCCATCCTTTCTTCACCGGCAAGCACAAGATCGTGGATTCGGGCGGTCGTGTAGACAAGTTCAACAAGCGCTTCGTGGGTGTCCGCAAGGTCTGATCACCGAGGGCGCAATTCCTGGCAACCAGTGCCGGGCATTGCGCCTGCTTCATCGTACTCTCGACGCCTAGCTGTTCCCCCGCTCAGAAAACCTGTTCGTCCCGCCGCGCTGCGCCGCTGCTCTGTCCGCCGTCGGCATTTCCCGCGTCTGGATAGGCTGGCAGTTGTTCGGCCTTGAAAAATTCGAAAATCGTGTCGGGATCGCCCGGCAAGGCGCGTAGCCCCGTCTTGCTGTTGATGCGCACCGTCGCGATGCCATCCGGCTGCGGCATGCTGTTTTCCGGTTTGCCTTCCAGGACTTCCCTCATGAAATCTATCCAGATCGGAAGCGATACAGTCGCGGCCTGCTCGTTGGCGCCGAGACTGTCGGGTTGGTCGAAGCCGACGTATACGGTTGCCTCGATATCGGCATTGAAGCCGGAAAACCACAGGTCGTTGGCGTAATCGGTGGTCCCGGTCTTGCCTGCCAGATCGGTGCGCTCGAAGGCACGATCCACCGAACGCGCACTGCCCTCGGTGATCACCGACTTGAGGATGCTGTTCATGAGAAAGGCCGTGCGCTCGTCGATGACGCGCGGCGCGGGGGGCAGCGGCGGCTCGGTGGTGGTCGCCGGATTGCCCTCTGCGCCCGACGCCAGCGGTCCGGCTTTTTCGCACTCCCTGCATACGGTTGCCGGCCTCGCCTTGAAAACATCGCCGTCGTTGAAATTCACGATGCGGTCGATCACGTAAGGCTCCACCTTGTAGCCGCCGTTGGCGAACACCGTGTAACCGGTGGCAATCTCCAGCGGCAGCACTGCGTGGGACCCGATCGCCACTGTCAGATCATTGCGCGGGATTTCCTCCTGCCGAAAGCCGAAGCGCGAAACGTAAGACAGCACCACGTCTTCGCCCAGCGCCTCGAACAGACGCAGGGACACCAGGTTCTTCGACTGCGTGAGCGCGTACTTGAGCCGGATGGGTCCCATGAAATCACCACCGAAGTTTTCCGGCCGGTAGTCCGCGCGCGCCAGCGGTGCATCATTGATCAGCGTGGCTGCCGTATAGCCATTCTCCAGCGCCGCGCTGTAGAGGAAGGGTTTGAAGTTGGAGCCCGGCTGACGCTTGGCCTGGGTGACCCGGTTGAACGAGCTGGCCTTGAAATCGTAGCCACCTGACAGGGCGAGGATTGCGCCGTCTTTCGGGGCCAGTGCCACCAGCGCGCCATTGACCGCCGGTACCTGTCCGAGTTCCCAGCGGCCGTCCTTGCCCTGCGTAACGCGGATCAGGTCGCCGACCTGCACTACATCGCGTGCCGAGCGGGGTGTGGAGCCCCAGGCATCCACGGTGAGGAAGGGTTTGGCCCAGCGAATGCCGTCCCACTCGACGGTGACCTGATCGCGGTTGGCGAGAACGGCAACGAAGCGCTGGTCCTCCACTGCCAGCACGAAGGCCGGCTGCTGGTCGGCCACGACCTCCGTGCGGGCCAGCACGTCGAGCCACTGCGTGAGTGAGCTATCCGCTGCCGGATTGAGGTGATTCTCCCGACCCCGGAATCCATGGTTGCGGTCATAGCGTTCGAGGCCATCCTGCAGGGCCTTATCGGCAGCGGCCTGCATCCGGCTGTCGACCGTGGTGTACACCTCGTAGCCGTCGGTGAGCGCCAGGTCTCCATACCGCCCGACCATTTCCAGACGCACGAGTTCAGCCAGATAGGGTGCTTCGAGGTCGGGCTGCCGACCGTAGCGTCGCGCCGTCTCGGGACTGCCGAGGGCTGAGCGGAAATCCGGATCGCTGATCATGCCCTGATCGCGCATGCGCCGCAGCACACGCGTTCGTTCCTGGCGCGCCCGCTCCGGTGACTGCAGCGGATTGTAGGCATTGGGACGCGGCATGATGCCGATGAGCGTCGCAATCTCCGGCAGCGTCAGGTCACCGATTTCCCGATCGTAGTACTGGCGAGCTGCTGCCTGGATGCCGTAGGCGGAGATACCAAAGAACGTACGGTTCAGATAAAGCTCCAGAATCTCCTGCTTCGACAGTTCGTTTTCCATCTTGATGGCGAGCAGGATCTCCTTGAATTTGCGCGAGTAAGGCGATTCACCCTCGAAGAAAAAGTTCTTGGTGACCTGCATGGTGATGGTGCTGCCGCCACCCCAATCGTTGCCGGTGACGATGCCGGCCACGGAGCGCAGCAGACCGATCAGGTCGACACCGTTGTGCTCATAGAAGCGTTTGTCCTCGCTCGACACCAGGGCAGAGATTATCAGTGGCGGAATGGCCTCGTAGTCCACGGGATTGCTGCGCCGACTGCCGAATTCGGCGAGCAGCTTGCCATCCGACGAAAAGATGCGCAGGGGGTTTTCCAGCCGGATGTTGGTATAGGACTCGCGGTCGGGCAGTTTCGGTGACAGGTAGAGAAAGCCGCTGGCTGCCAGCATACAGGCGAGGCAGGCCCCGGCCAGGCTCCACTTGACGGTAAATCTGACCAGGGCTGTGAGGAATCGCGCCATCGGCATTTTGAGAGGCAGGTCGGTAAGCGAAGAGCGCGAAGATTGTAACCGCATTTGCCAGCCTCGACAGCGCGGGCCCGGCGCGGACCGCTGCCTTGGGGCTGGCGGCCCCGCCCCGCGCCAGTCAGTGCGGCAAAAAAAAATGGCGAAAGCGCCGCGCCACTTCTATGGTGGGAAGGCCTTTGCGCTGCTGCGCCGGCACGGCACAGCCGCTGCTCTCGGCAGGCAGCCGCGAGGCGGCAACCGAACCAGGGATGGCTCATGATGATGTTCAGGAAGAAACCGGTGCACCGCGTGGGCATCGACATTGGCGCCAGCTCGCTGCGGCTGCTGGAACTGCGCAAGCTCGCCGGCCACACCCGGCTGGAGCACTATGCCTGCCGGGCCCTGCCGGAGTCCGCCGTGGTCGGCAAGCAGGTGCGTGACGTCGACGCGGTAGGATCGGCACTGCAGCAGTGCGTGAGGTCTGGCGCGCCATCGCCGCAGCAAGCCTGCATCGCCGTGCCAGGCACGGCGGCCATCATCAAGACGCTGGCACTGGATGCCGCCCTCACCGACGCCGAGCTGGAAAACCAGATGGGCCTCGAGGCAGCCGAGCACGTCCCTTACGCGCTCGAGGAGGTCGCGGTGGATTATGCACGGCTGCCCTTGCAAGACCCAGGCAGCCATGGCGCCACCGTGCTGCTGGTGGCCTGCCGGCAGGACTGCATGGCAGCCAGACTGTTGGCGCTGCAGATGGGCGGCTTCACTGCCCGTGCGGTCGACGTCGAGACCTTCGCCATCCAGCGCGTCTGTCATTGGCTGCACCGCTACGCCCGGCTACCGCCGGCCCGCGTGGTGGCGGTACTCGACATCGACATTGGCATGACCACGCTCTATCTGCTCGCCAACGGGTACTGCCAGCACCTGCAGGAGCAGGCGACCACCGCGGGGCACGCTGGTCTGACTGCGACGCTCGTGCGTTCGCTGCAGTTCCTTGGTGCTGCCAGTCGGTGCGGACCGGTGGAACTGGTGGTGCTGGCCGGTGCTCTGGCCACAACGCCGGCGCTGGCGGCTACCCTCGAGCAGGCCACGCAGGTACCGACCGTCGTTGCCGATCCCTTTGCGGGTATGGAACTCAGCGCCGGCATAGACCGACAGGCCCTGCAGCAGGAGGCGCCGGCCCTGTTGCTGGCCCTAGGTCTGGCACTCTGGGGCTTCGGCCGTGACTGATTTGAATCTGCTGCCGTGGCGCGATGCGCGCCGGGCGGCCCGCCGCCTGCGCTTCTTTCGCGCGCTGGCAGTCGCCGCCGGATTGGCAGTGACGCTGCTGGGTCTCTATCAACGGCAAATGCGTACTGCAGTTGTCGCCGACGCGGAAGCCATTGCAGTGCTGCGTCAGCAGCTGGTCTCGGTTGACCGGCAACTCGTCGACCTGCAGCGTCGACAGGCAGAGGCAGGCGCCGAGCGTCAGCGGCAACAGGCTTGGCAGGCACGGCTCGCGCAGCGCGAACAGGTGGTCCAGGTGCTGGACGCACTGGTGGCCACTGCCGTCGACGGAGTGCACTACACCGCCGTGGTACGCAACGGCGATGCCCTCGCGGTCGAAGGCAGGACGCGCTCGAGTGCCGCGCTGGCCGTTCTGTTGCGGCGACTGCAGGATTCTGCCTGGTTTGCCGATCCCGAGGTTGGCGCGCTCTCAGCCCTCGACGAGGCGGCACCTTTGCCGGCAGCAGGCGAGACAAGCCGTTTTACCTTGCGCGTTGCACTCACAACGCCGGTACGCGGGCAGTGACCAGTGCTCCTGAGGCTGCATCGCTGGGCTGCCGATTGCCGCAGGGGCTGGCAGGAGCTTCGAACCTTCGACTGGCAGGATCTGCGGGATCCTGCCTCCGCGGGTACCTGGCCCCTGGCGGTGCAGGGTCTGCTCTGCGTGCTGCTGTTCATTCTGCTGGGTGTGCCGGGTATGAGCCTGCAGCGGCGCTCGGTTCTCGCTGACCTGCAAACCTTGCAGCGGGAGGCTCGGCCCCTGCGCGCAGAGCTCGCTGGCAAGACGGCCGAGCTTGCCCTGCTGGCCGGGCAGATGCTGCCGGCCGCGTCCGCCGGGCCGGTTGGTTCATCCTCCGCGCTGTTCGTGCCTGAGGGCACCGATGTCCCCACGTTGCTCGACGATCTCGCGGCCAGCGGCCCCCTGCTGGAATTCACGTTGCTGGAGCTGCAGGAGCCGGTGCTCGACGACGGTCAGCGCACGCAGCCCTTCACGCTGCAGGTGAGGGGCAGCTTTCAGGAACTGCTGGCTTTCCTCCGCACACTCAGTCGGCTTCCGCGTCTTTTGACCCTGCAAGACTTCAGTCTGCAGGTGGCTGACGCTGCGCCCTGGCTGGACCTGCAAGTCAGCGGCAGGGCTTATCTCGACCCGGGCGTCGCCGGCGCTGTGGGCGGTACACGCCTGGCAGCCTCACCCGACGCCGTTATGGAGCAGCCGGTGGCTGATGCCAGTCCGCCCCGCAGCCCCTTCGAGCCGTGGCCCGCGGCCGGCCCCACCCCTCGCGTCCAGCAGCACAGTCCCACGCCGGCACGACCGCGCGACTATCTCGAGCACTTTGCCCTCGACACGCTGACGCTGGTGGGCACCGTGGCGCGCAGCGGACGGGTTTGGGCGCTGATCCGCGACGAGTCCAGCAGGGTCTCGCCGGTCACTGTGGGTTCCTATGTGGGGCTCAACCAGGGCCGTATCCGCGCGATCGCTGCAACCCGCGTGGACCTCGTCGAACGGGTCGCGCGGGACGACGGCGTCTGGATCGAGCGGCCGGGGTCGCTGGGTTTGGCCCAGCCATGAGGGCACTGCTGTTGTCCGTTCGTCCGGGATCGGCGTACCCCGCTGCGCCCCGCTGTGGCGGCGTGGTTTTCGGACGCTGGTGCTTCGGTGCGGCGTTGGCTCTGCTGCTGCCCTCGGCCTCGAGCGCGCAAGTGGTGAGCGAGGTGGCTACCGCGCCCACTGTCGCAGCACCCTATAGCGGCGACCCCATCAGTCTCAATCTCCAGGACATAGAGGTGAGGGCACTCCTGCAGATCCTCGCCGATTTCAACGAATTCAACCTGTTGGTCGGCGACGCCGTGCAGGGCAGCATGTCCGTGCGCTTGGATGAAGTACCGTGGGATCAGGCATTGGCGATGGTGCTGAGGGCCCGGGGCCTCGACCAGCGTCTGGAGGGCTCGGTACTTTATGTGGGCACTGCCGAGGAAATCGCCGAGGCCGAACGGCTGGCCCTCGAGCGGCGCCAGCAGGTGACGGCGCTGGAGCCGCTGGTCACCGATTTTCTGGCCGTACATTACGCGCAGGCCAGTGATCTGGTGGGCTTGCTGCAGGCCGGTGACGGCCAGACCGGCGGCATCCTCACCCAGCGCGGCCGTGCCTCGGTGGATACCCGTACCAATACCCTCATCGTGCAGGACGTCGCAGTGGCGCTGGAGGAAGTGCGCGCCCTCGTGCAGCGCCTCGATGTGCCGGTGCGTCAGGTGCTGATCGAGGCGCGCATCGTCAATGCCTCGACATCTTTCAGCGAGGCGCTGGGGGTGCGCTGGTCCGGCGCCAGACGTTGGCGGGGTCCGGACCAGCAGTTCGTGCTGGGGGGAACCCCTCGCGGCAGTCCCCAGATGCCAGGCGACCGCGACGCCCCCGTGGCGGCAGACAGCAGCAGGGCCAGCGCAGCTTCCGCCTCCGACGCCCTCACTGCCCCGGATTTCCTGATGGTGGACCTCGGGTTGCAGGCGCCCGTCTCCCTGGCGCTCGGCTACGCCGCCAGCAGCGCCCTGCTCGAGCTGGAGCTCGCCGCGCTGGAGGCCAGTGGCAACGGCGAGGTCATCGCCCAACCCAAGATCACCACGCAGGACCAGCAGCCCGCCAATATCACCTCCGGGGTGCAGATCCCCTACCAGTCGCAGGCAGGCGGCACAGCCGGGGGTACCACCACGCAGTTCGTGACGGCCGCCCTTTCCCTGCAAGTCACGCCGCAAATCACGCCGGAGGGTCGCATCATCATGGCGCTGGAACTGCATCAGGATTCCGTGGTGCCCGGTTCCGGGACGGTGCCGGCAATCGCTACCAATGCCGTCGCCACCCGCGTTCTGGTCAACGACGGCGACACCATCGTGCTCGGTGGGGTGTTTCGCGAGGAGGTTCTGACCTCGATTTCCAAGACGCCCATCTTGGGTGACCTGCCGTACCTTGGTAATCTCTTCAAACGCAGGGAGGAGGCAACGGCGAAAACCGAGTTGCTGATCTTCATAACGCCCTCCGTGATCAACGATCCCGGGTAGCAAGACCCACCGCTGGTGCACTGGCTCTGCTGCCGTGCCCGTTCTGAGCTGTGCAGTACATGAATGCAAAATTGAATAACATCTTTCTGGTTGGTCCCATGGGGGCCGGCAAGACCACGATCGGTCGCCTGCTGGCAGAACAGCTGGGCAAGACTTTCTACGATTCCGATCAGGTGATCGAGGAGCGCGCCGGCGCCAACATTCCCTGGATCTTCGATGTGGAGGGCGAGACCGGTTTTCGCCAGCGTGAGTGTGCGGTGATCGAGGAATTGTGCGCGCTCGACAACATCGTACTGGCCACCGGCGGCGGCGCAGTGCTGTCCGATCAGAATCGCAAGGAGCTGCGCCGGGGCGGCGTGGTGGTCTATCTCATGGCCACGCTCAACCAGCAGGTGGAGCGCACGCGTCGGGATCAGAAGCGTCCACTGCTGCGCAACGTCGCCGACCCGAAGGCAAAACTGCAGCAGCTCATGGACCAGCGCGAGCCGCTGTATCGAGAAATTGCCGACCACATGATCATGACCAGTCGCCGCAGCCCCAAGTCGGTCTGCAGCGAGATCCTGTTGATGCTGCGGGAGTCACAACCGGGAGAAACCGTATGGAGTCGCTGACAGTAGCGCTCGGCGAGCGCAGCTATCCGATCCATATCGGTGCCGGCCTGCTCGGCAGGGCGGATTTGCTGCTGCCCCACCTGCGCAGCCGGCAGGTTTGCATCGTCACCAATACCACGGTGGGACCTTTGTACGCGGACCGTCTGCGGCAGGCGCTACCCGACCGCGAGGTGCTGGTGGTCGAGTTGCCGGACGGCGAGGAGCACAAGACCCTCGACACGCTTGCCCTGGTGTTCGACGCCCTGCTGGAGCGCAACTTTTCGCGCTCCTGCACGCTGGTGGCGCTCGGCGGCGGAGTGGTCGGCGACATGACCGGGTTTGCAGCGGCGACTTATCAGCGAGGCGTGAATTTCATCCAGATCCCGACCACGCTGCTGGCCCAAGTGGACTCCTCGGTGGGTGGTAAAACCGGAGTCAACCGGCCACTGGGCAAGAACATGGTCGGCGCCTTCTACCAGCCGCGCTGCGTGGTGATCGATACTGACACCCTGCGCACGCTGCCCGACCGTGAACTGAAGGCCGGCCTGGCCGAGGTGCTCAAGTATGGCTTGATCAACAACGCAGTCTTTCTGGACTGGCTGGAAGCCAACCTCAGCCTGCTCCTGCAACAGGAGGTGGCAGCACTCACTCACAGCATCCGGGTGAGCTGTGCCGAAAAGGCCGCCATCGTGGCAGCGGATGAGACTGAGACCGGCCAGCGCGCCCTGCTCAATCTGGGGCATACCTTCGGCCATGCCATCGAGACAGCCATGGGTTACGGCAGTTGGCTGCACGGAGAGGCGGTGGCGGTCGGCATGGTCATGGCAGCCGATCTCTCCTGGCGCCTTGGCTTGATCCCGCAGGCGGCGGCCCGCCGGGTGAAGCGCCTGGTGGCGGCGGCAGGCCTGCCGGTAGTGCCGCCCACGTTAGCGGTCGAGACCTACCTGCGCTTGATGGCCAAGGACAAAAAGGCAGAGCAGGGCAAGATCCGTTTGATCCTGCTGCAGAGCCTCGGCAGCGCACTCGTCAAGGCCGATACCGACCTTGCCATGCTCGAGCTGACGCTCGCTGCCGGCAGCAACCTGACGGAGCGCTGACTTTGTGCGGCCCGGTTGCCGCCCGCTGCTGGTGCTTTACGCACCTGGCGCGCCCCTGCCGTACACCCCTGTGGCTGCGCACAAACTAGGGCAACATGGTTGCCACAATTTTGGGCCGTGGTGTACCATCCCCGGCCCCCTTTGCTGCAGAGAAGGCTTATGAACACGGGTCTCTATCATCCCGACGAATTCCGCGATAACTGCGGCTTTGGCCTGGTGGCTCACATCGAAGGGAAGCCGAGCCACGAACTGCTGTTGTCGGCCATCAGTTCCTTGACCTGCATGACCCACCGTGGCGGTATCGCAGCCGACGGTGTGACCGGCGACGGCTGCGGGCTGTTGATGCAAAAGCCTGACAGCTTCCTGCGTGCCATCGCTCTGCAGCAGTTCGATCGCAAGCTGTCCACCCATTACGGCATCGGCATGATTTTCCTGAGCCGCGAGCCCGCGCTGGCGCAGGCAGCCCGGCAGGTACTCGAGGCGGAGCTGACCGCACAGGGCCTGAAGATCGCCGGCTGGCGTGTGGTGCCGACCGACCCCTCCGTCCTCGGCCCCATGGCGCGTGCCAGCCTGCCGCAGATCGAACAGGTGTTCATCGACGCACCCGGCGTGGAAAAGAAGGAATTGGCCGTCAAGTTGTTCGTGGCGCGGCGCAAGGCAGAAAAGCAGCTGGAAGCCGACCGTGACTTCTATGTGAGCAGCCTGTCCCACTCGGTGCTTTCCTACAAAGGCCTCATCATGCCGGCCGACCTCAAGCGCTTCTATCTGGACCTCAACGATCCCGCGCTGGCAGTGGCCATGTGCACCTTCCACCAGCGATTTTCCACCAATACCCTGCCGAAGTGGCCGATGGCCCAGCCTTTCCGCATGCTCGCTCACAACGGCGAGATCAACACCATCCAGGGCAACCGCAACTGGGCCAAAGCCCGCATCAACAAGTTCCGCTCGGCGGCTATTCCGAATATCGAGGAGATTGCGCCAGTGGTGAACACCACCGGTTCCGACTCTTCGTCGATGGACAACATGCTCGAATTGCTGGTCACGAGCGGCATGGACCTGTATCAGGCTATCCGACTCATCATGCCGCCGAGCTGGCAGAACATGGAGGACATGGATGCCGAGTTGCGCAGCTTCTACACCTACAACTCCCTGCATATGGAAGCCTGGGATGGCCCAGCCGGCGTGGTACTGACCGACGGCCGCTATGCCGTCTGCGTGCTCGACAAGAACGGCCTGCGTCCCTCGCGCTGGGTCCTCACGCGCAACAACTGGCTGACCGCTGCCTCTGAAATCGGCGTCAACGCCTACAAACCCGAGGACGTCGTGGCCAAGGGGCGCGTGGGCCCTGGCCAGATGCTGGTGGTCGACACGGAGGCCGGAAAAATCCTGCACACGGATGATGTTGCCAATTACCTGAAAGCGCGCCAGCCCTACGCCAAGTGGATCAAGGAAAAGGCACTCATCGTCGAGACCACCATGGTCGAACATGCGGCGCAGATGAAGCCGCTGTCGTCGGACGAGTGCGAATCGCACATGAAGATGTTCCAGGTGTCCTTCGAGGAACTCGATCAGGTCATCAAGCCGCTGGCAGAGCAGGGTGCCGAGGGCACGGGGTCGATGGGCGACGATACCCCGATTGCCGTGCTGTCCCGCCACGTACGCCCGCTCTACGACTATTTCCGCCAGGTGTTCGCACAGGTCACCAATCCGCCCATCGACAGCCTGCGCGAGAGCATCGTCATGTCGCTGGAAACTCGCATGGGACGCGAGCTCAACATCTTCTCGGAGACCGCAGAGCATGCTGACCGCATCATCCTGCATTCCCCGCTGCTGTCGCCGGAGAAGTTCTGGAACCTCAAGCACCTGCAGCGACCCGGTTACGACAGTGCCGAAATCAGCCTCAGTTACGATCCTGCCATCGGGCTCGAGCAGGCAGTGAAGAACGTCAAGGCAGCTGCGGAAAAAGCGGCCCGCGACGGCAAGCTGCTGTTGTTCATCTCCGAGCGCCTGCCGGCCCAAGGACAGTTGGTCATTCATGCCCTGCTGGCCACCGCCGCCATTCACCAGCACCTGAGCGACGTAGGCCTGCGCTGCGATACCAATCTCATCGTGGAAACCGGCAGTGCGCGCGACCCGCACCAGATTGCCTGCCTGATCGGCTACGGCGCGAGTGGCGTGTACCCCTACCTTGCCTATGACGTCATTGATCGACAGATCAACAACAGGATGCTCGTCATGGGATCGATGGAAGCCCACAAGAACTATCGCAAGGGCATCAACAAGGGCCTGATGAAAATCATGTCGAAGATGGGCATCAGTACCATTAGTTCCTACCGGGGTGCCCAGTTGTTCGAAATCGTTGGCTTCGGTGCCGATGTGATGTCAGCGTGTTTTCCCGACTCCATGAGCCGCATCGGTGGTGCCACCTTTGCTCACCTGCAGCACGATCAGGAGCAACTGGCACGGGAGGCCTGGCTGCCGCGCAAGCGCATCAACCAGGGCGGCCTGCTGAAGTTCATCCACGGTGGTGAGTACCACATGATCAACCCGGACGTGGTACGCACGGTGCAGGACGCCGTGCGCAGCGGCGACTACGAGGACTATCGCAAGTTTGCCCAGTTGGTCGATAACCGTCCCATCTCTGCCATTCGCGACCTCTTCGGCCTGCGGGACGATGTGCAGTCGATTGCACTCGATGAAGTGGAGCCGATCGAAACCATCCTCAAGCGCTTCGACTCGGCGGGCATGTCGCTGGGCGCCCTGTCACCCGAGGCCCATGAGGCGCTGGCCCAGGGCATGAACCGACTCGGCGGGCGTTCCAATTCCGGCGAGGGCGGCGAAGACCCGGCCCGCTTTGGCACGGACAAGGTGTCCAAGATCAAGCAGGTGGCCTCCGGCCGTTTCGGTGTCACGCCGCACTACCTCGTCAATGCCGAGGTGCTGCAGATCAAGATCGCCCAAGGTGCCAAGCCGGGCGAGGGGGGGCAGCTGCCCGGCAGCAAGGTCAATGCTCTGATCGCCCGCCTGCGTTACTCCGTGCCGGGTGTCACACTGATTTCTCCGCCCCCGCATCACGACATCTACTCCATCGAAGACCTCGCCCAGCTCATTTTTGACCTGAAGCAGGTCAATCCAGAGGCCATGGTGTCGGTGAAGCTGGTATCCGGGCCGGGGGTGGGCACCATCGCGGCCGGCGTGGCCAAGGCCTATGCCGACCTGATCACCATCTCCGGGCACGACGGCGGCACCGGCGCCAGCCCGCTGTCGTCCATCCGTTATGCGGGCACCCCGTGGGAAATCGGCTTGTCGGAGGTGCAGCAGGCCCTGCGCTCCAACGATCTGCGCGGTCGCATCCGGCTGCAGGCCGACGGGGGTCTGAAAACCGGGCTGGACGTGGTGAAGGCCGCCATACTCGGCGCCGAGAGCTTCGGTTTCGGCACCATTCCGATGGTAGCGATGGGCTGCAAATACCTGCGCATCTGTCACCTGAACAACTGCGCCACAGGTGTCGCCACCCAGAACAAGGACCTGCGTGACAAGCACTTCATCGGGCAGGCGGAGATGGTGATGAACTACTTCCGCTTCGTGGCCCAGGATACCCGCCAGTGGCTCGCCAAGCTGGGCGTATCGCGATTGGTCGACCTGATCGGCCGCACTGATCTGCTGGTGCGTCTACCGGCGCAGACCGAGAAACAGGCCAACCTGGATTTCTCGCGGCTGCTTGGCAACGACCTGATACCGGCCGACAAGGAGCGCCATTGCGTCGTCAATCGCAACCCGCCGTCTGACAAGGGCGAACTGGCCGAGCGCATGGTAAGCGACCTGCTACCCGCCATCGAAAACAAGACCGGCGGCATCTTCAATTACCAGGTGAAGAACTTCAATCGCTCGATCGGCGCCCGCCTGTCGGGGGAAATTGCCCGTCGTTACGGCAACCAAGGCATGAGCGACGCGCCCATCCATCTCCGGCTGACAGGTTCGATCGGGCAGAGCTGGGGTGTCTGGAACGCCGGTGGTCTCAGCATGCATCTCGTGGGCGAGGCCAATGATTACGTCGGCAAAGGCATGGCGGGTGGCAAGCTCGTCGTGGTGCCGCCCCCCGGCAGTACCTTCCAGACCAACGAGACGTCGATCATCGGCAATACCTGTCTTTACGGAGCGACCGGCGGCAAGCTGTTCGCCGCCGGCGTTGCCGGGGAGCGCTTCGGCGTGCGCAACTCCGGTGCCCATGCCGTGGTCGAGGGTGCTGGCGACCACTGCTGCGAGTACATGACCGGGGGGCTGATCACCGTGCTTGGCAACACCGGCCACAATTTCGGCGCTGGCATGACCGGGGGCTTTGCCTATGTGCTGGACCTCGACAAGAATTTCGTCGACAAGTACAACCATGAACTGATCGAGGTACACCGCATCCGTACCGAGGGCATGGAGGAGTACCGCAACCACCTGCGCAGCGTGATCCAGGAGTACGTCGACGAGACCGGCAGTGCCTGGGGTCAGCACATTCTCGACAACTTCATGGAGTACCTGCGCAAGTTCTGGCTGGTGAAGCCGATGGCAGCGAACATGAAGAACCTGCTGACCCACATCACCTTGAACCCGCAGTAACGGGCCTCGCAGCCGAGCAGACAGGACACGCGTATGTCAGAAATCATCGCCAAGTCGAAAGACACGTTCCGCTTCGTCAAGACCGGGCGCATCGATCCGGAGAAGAAGGAAATCGACGTGCGCAAGACGGAGTTCGTCGAGATCTACAACCCCTTCACCCAGGCGGAGGCCGAGGTGCAGGCCGATCGCTGCCTCGAATGTGGCAACCCGTACTGCGAGTGGAAGTGCCCCGTGCACAACTACATTCCGAACTGGCTCAAGCTGGTGATGGAGGGCAACATCATCGAAGCGGCCGAACTCTGCCACCAAACCAATACCCTGCCGGAGGTCTGCGGGCGCATCTGTCCGCAGGATCGTCTGTGCGAAGGGGCCTGTACGCTCAACGAAGGCTTCGGTGCTGTCACCATCGGCAACGTCGAGAAATACATCACCGATACCGCTTTCGCCATGGGCTGGCGTCCTGACCTCTCCAGGGTCGTACCGACCGGCAAGCGCGTAGCGGTGATCGGGGCCGGGCCGGCTGGCCTCGGCTGTGCCGACGTCTTGGTGCGGGCGGGGGTCAAGCCGGTGGTCTTCGACCGCTATCCGGAAATCGGTGGGCTGCTGACTTTCGGCATTCCCATGTTCAAGCTCGAGAAGCAGGTGATGCACCTGCGGCGCGAGATCTTCAATAGCATGGGCATCGAATTCCGACTCAATACCGAGGTCGGCAAGGACGTGACCTTCCAGTCGCTGCTCGACGAGTACGATGCGGTATTTCTCGGCATGGGGACCTACAAGGCCATGAAGGGCGGCTTTGCCGGCGAGGATCTGGACGGTGTGCACGAGTCCCTGCCGTTCCTGATCGGCAACACCAATCACCACATGGGCTACGGCAGTGATGTTCCCTACGTCAGCATGGAGGGTAAACACGTCATCGTGCTGGGCGGCGGTGACACGGCCATGGACTGCAACCGTACTTCCATCCGCCAGGGGGCCGCTTCGGTGACCTGCGTCTACCGTCGTGATGAAGAGAACATGCCCGGTTCGCGTCGCGAAGTCGAAAATGCCCGACAGGAAGGAGTGCAGTTCGTGTTCAACCGGCAGCCCGTGGAGATCCTCGGCAGCGCAGGCCGGGTGACCGGCGTCAAGTTCGTAGAGACGCGGCTCGGCGCTCCCGATGCCAAGGGGCGGCGGGTGGCTGAAACCGTGCCGGGCAGCGAGGAAATCTACCCTGCCGATGCGGTGCTGGTGGCCTTTGGCTTCCAGCCAAGCCCCGCTCCCTGGTTCGCCGACGTCGGCATAAAGCTCGACAATCGCGGGCGCGTGGTGGCGTCTGCCGAGGGCGAGTTTGCCTTCCAGTCCAGCAATCCCAAGATCTTCGCCGGCGGCGACATGGTGCGCGGCGCCGACCTGGTCGTCACGGCCATCTGGGAAGGGCGTCAGGCTGGCTCCGGCATACTCGATTACCTCAAGGTCTGACCGTTGCGCCGCCTGGCGGGTCGACCCCGGAACCTCCGATGACTGTACCTCCCCTCAAGAACGACCGCTTCCTGCGTGCGCTGCTGCGACAACCCGTCGACGTCACGCCGGTGTGGATGATGCGACAGGCCGGACGCTACCTGCCCGAGTACCGGGCCACGCGCGCGCAGGCGGGCTCCTTCCTGCAGTTGTGTACCAATCCCACGCTCGCGTGTGAAGTGACCCTGCAACCGCTGCGGCGCTTTGAACTCGACGCAGCAATCCTGTTCTCCGACATCCTCACCGTCCCCGATGCCATGGGCTGCGGGCTCTACTTCGGGGAGGGCGAGGGTCCGAAATTCCACAAGCCGGTGCGGACCGAGGCCGATGTCGATGCGCTGCCGATCGTCGATGCCGCACGGGATCTTTCCTACGTCATGGACGCTGTCCGGTTGATCCGCCGCGAGCTCAACGGTGCCGTGCCCTTGATTGGCTTTTCCGGCAGCCCCTGGACCATCGCCACCTACATGGTCGAAGGCGGCGGCAGCAAGGAGTTCGCCATCATCAAGCGCATGATGATGAGCCAGCCTGCCGTGCTGCACGCGCTGCTCGACAAAGTCGCGCGCTCGGTGATCGATTACCTCAACTGCCAGATTGCCGCCGGTGCGCAGGCCGTGCAGATCTTCGATACCTGGGGCGGCGTACTGACCCCGCATGCCTATCGGGAGTTTTCGCTGCAGTACATGCAGACCATCGTGGCAGGCCTCATTCGTGAGCATGAAGGTCGTCGCGTTCCCGTGATCGTGTTCACCAAGAATGGCGGTCTCTGGCTCGAGGCCATCGCCGGCTGTGGCGCCGACTGCGTGGGACTGGACTGGACCATCGACATCGGCGCTGCCCGAGACCGCATCGGCGCGACAGTGTCCCTGCAGGGCAACATGGATCCCGCGGTGCTGTACGGTCCGCCGGCGCGCATCCGTGACGAAGTGGCGCTGATTCTCGCCCGCTTCGGCAGGGGAGCTGGCCATGTCTTCAATCTCGGACACGGCATTCACCAGCATGTCGATCCCGAGCATGCCAAGGTCTTTGTCGACGCCGTCCACGAGTTGTCGGCGCGTTACCACGGGTAGGCGTCTTCATGCGCCGGAAGCTTACCCTTGGTCATGCTTTCGTCGCCCTCGGAGCCAACCTGCCGAGTGAGAGCGGGCGCCCCGAAGACACCGTGCGGCAGGCCATGGCGGCGCTGATGCCGCTGTCGCAGCAGCTGCTGGTGCTTTCCGGTCTCTATCTTTCCGAACCCAAGGACTGTCCGCCCGGGGCGCCGCTCTACTGCAATGCCGTAGTCGCGCTGCTGCCGAAAGCCGACGAGCAGCCACTCGGTTTCCTGCACAAGCTGCAGGCGATCGAGCAACAATATGGCCGCCGGCGTCATGGTGTCGTCAATGAATCCCGCAGCCTCGATCTCGATCTGCTGTATTTCGCCGGCCTCGCGCTGGATACGCCGGAGCTGACGCTGCCGCATCCGCGCGCGCACACGCGGCGCTTCGTCCTGCAACCCTGGCTGGAGATCGCCGGCCACGATTGGCCGCTCTGCGGTCGCACGCTCGGCGAGTGGTTGCTCGCCTGCGAGGATCCGCCACTCACCCGTCTCGACGACTGACGAAATCGCCGGGCAAAAAAAAGGGGGACTGCTGTCCCCCTCTTCTTGCCTGCCAGCCAGAGCAGGCCGGCTCAGATTTCCACCGACAGCTCGAAGCCCTCTTCGTCGTGCAGCGAGAACTTGCCGTCGAGCACGGCGTACATCCACTTCGCCGACTTGGCCATGCCGCCGAGCGGGTAGAGATGCACCTGATTGATGCCGCACTGCGGGTCATTGGCCATGTAATTGGCGAGATCACGCACCAGCTTGTTGGGCTGCCGCGTCGTCATCAGCTTGGCGATGTTGGCAGCCTGGCGCGTGATGATGCGCATGGACGGGCCAATCCCGCAGGCGGTGGCGTGGGCCAGCAGTGTCTTGATGGTAGCGAGGCCGGGGATGCCGATGTGGATGGGAAGTTCGTTGCCTTCGGCGCGGATACGCTTGTCCCATTCAATGATCGGTTCGGCTTCGAAGCAGAACTGCGTCGTCACATACATCTCGATGCCGCTGGCTTTGGAGTAGGCATTCTTCTCCAGCAGGGCCTTGGTGACTTCGGCAGGCGGAATGTCGGGCGAGCCTTCCGGATGGCCGGCGATACCGAGTTTCTTGATGCCGTATTTCTGCAGCAGATCGGTGCGCAGTACCTCCATGGAACTGGCAAACTCGCCCACCGGGGTGGTGACGCCACCGCCGATCAGCAGGGCTTCTTCGACGCCTGCCTCGGCCTGCAGGATCTTCAGGTTCTCCTCGAAGAAAGCCTTGCTCGGCAGGGAGCGTGCGGCAAAGTGGGGCACCGGTTTCATGCCTTCAGCGTACAGTCGCTTGACGGTCTCCAGCGTGTCCTTGAAGTCGGAACCAGGCAGGAAGGTCACGAACACCGTGGTGCCGGGCCGCAGCAGCGCACGGAAATCTTCAATTTTTTTCGCGCCGCCCGGCGTGACTTCCACAGAGGCTTGGTCGAGGAATTTCTGGATATTGGTGATTTCGATGGACACGGCGGCTCCCTTGGCTGGCCCGAAAAGAGCGGCCATTCTAGACCCGGGCCCCTGTGGCGGGCAAACCGGGTGGTTCGGTGTGGCCGTGGCGGCCGGCGTGGCGCAGTCCTCAGCGCAGGGGCAGGCGCAGCAGCGGGCTGTCGAATGACGCCTCACCGACACCCAGGTAAAGATGCCGCTCGGACACCGTCAGCGACAGAGTCACGCGCCGGTCGAGGTGCTGTACCAGGCCCTGGAGGAAGCGGCGGTCGAGCGCATACAGCACGATGTCCTCGGCACGATGGATGCCCGCTCCGCTGAGCTTGCTGGCCAGAAGCTCGGCGTCCTTGTGGCAGTAGAGGATCACCTCGGGTGCCGCCTTTGCCGCCTGATGCACCCGCTCGGGGCTCGGCGTGCCGATCTCCACCCACAAGGTAAGCGCGCCGGTCAGGTCGCGTGCATAGAGGGTGGGCTCATCGCGGTCGGCCAGCCCCTTGGAAAAGGCGATGCCCTCGCGGTACTCGAGGCAGTAGGCCAGCACCCGCGTCCACAGGTAGTCGGCAGATTCCGAGGGATGCATGGCCGCGCGTATTTCGAGGCGCTCAAAAACGCCGCGATCGGCGTCGGCCAGATCGACCGTGAAGACATGCATCGTCGCGCCCAGCGCCATGGGGTTCTCCGGAGGTTCAGTGCGCCGCTGTGGTGCGGGCAAAAGCGTAGATTGCCGAGGTGAGGGCGCGTAGTTCCGGCGCCGTGATGATGTAGGGCGGCATCAGGTAAAGCAGCCGTCCAAAGGGACGCAACCAGACCCCGCGTTCCACGAAAAAGCGCTGTGCTGCCGCCATGTCCACCGGCTGCGCCAGTTCGACCACGCCGATCGCGCCGAGCACGCGCACCTCGCGTACCCCGGGTAGTGCTGCACAGGGCTGCAGTTCGACCCGCAGCTGGCTTTCGATGGCCGCGATGCTTGCCTGCCAGGGCGACTGCAGCAGCAGATCGATGCTGGCGACCGCCGCAGCACAGGCGAGGGGATTGCCCATGAAGGTGGGGCCGTGCATGAACACGCCGCCCGCGCGTGAAATTGCCGCACTCACACGACGTGTGCACAGCGTGGCGGCCAGGGTGAGGTAGCCACCCGTCAGCGCCTTGCCGAGGCAGAGGATGTCAGGGCTGATCCCGGCATGCTCGCAGGCGAACAGCTTGCCGCTGCGTCCGAAGCCGGTGGCAATCTCGTCAGCAATCAACAGCACATCATATTCATCGCACAGCGCGCGCACGCCGCGCAGGTAATCGGCCGAGTAGAAGTACATGCGCCCGGCACCCTGCACGATGGGCTCGAGAATCACGGCAGCGATTTCCTCGTGCCTGCTGGCCAGCAGTTGCCGCAGTTCGTCGAGTTCCTGGGGGACGCAGGCCTGGCCGAACGGTGTTGCCGGTGCTGCCACGAAGTACTGCGGTTGCAGGGCCCCGCTGAACAGGTGGTGCATGCCGGTTACGGGGTCGCACACTGACATGGCAGCAAAAGTATCGCCGTGGTAGCCCCGGCGTGGTGTGGCAAGGCGTACCTTGCGCGGGCGGCCGAGACTGATCCAGTACTGCAGCGCCTGCTTGATCGCCACCTCCACGCTCACCGAGCCCGAGTCACAGAGGAACACCTGCTCCAGTCCAGGCGGCGTCCACTGTACCAGCCGCTGCGCCAGCTGCACGGCGGGATCGTGGGTGAGACCACCGAACATCACGTGGGCCATCCTGCCGAGTTGGTCGGTAATTGCCGCGTCGATGACCGGGTGCCGGTAGCCGTGGATCACGCTCCACCAGGAGGCCATGCCATCGACCAGCGTGCGACCGTCCTCGAGTTGCAGGTGGACGCCGCGGGCCCCCACCACCGGATAAACCGGCAGCGGGTTCTGCATGGAGGTGTAAGGGTGCCAGAGATGCTGGCGGTCGAAGTCGAGGTCGATCATGGGTGCTGACAGTAAATACAGCCCGTCTCCCGAACTCAAGCCTTACCCGGACGGTCTGGCTGACTGATGGCTGCAGCCGCGCCGCGCTGGCCAGGGCCCGTGATCAAGGCTGAGCGGGAATTCACGCGCGCGCCAGGCACCAGAGCTGGACTTCCAGGCGTGGCCAGCGCGCATGCAGCACCTCGGCCAGCGCCTGCGCCGTGCTCATGGTGGTCACAACGTCATCGATCAGCGCCACGCGGGTAAGACCCTCTGGCAGCGGCGCGACTGCCAGCGCGAAAGCACCCTGCAGGTTGCGACGGCGTTCGGCTGCCGGCAGACCCTGCTGCGGCGGCGTGACGCGCACCCGTTCGAGCAGTCGCGACGCGACCGGCAGCCCCAGCAGGCGACCGAGGTCGCCGGCGATCAGCGCCGCCTGGTTGTAGCCACGCTCCCGCCAGCGGCTGGGATGCAGGGGCACCGGCAGCAGCAGCTCCGGCCAGGCGGCATCCTGATAGTGGGCTGGCAGCCGGGCCGCCAGACCCTCGGCCAGCACGCGCCCGGCGGCGAGATCCTGCTGGTACTTGAAACGCGTGACCAGCGTTGCGATGGGCTCGCAATAGGGGTGGGCAGCAAGGGTCCGCGCCAGACCGGCCGCGGCCGCCGGGCACTGCCGGCACGACAGGGTGCCCTCCAGCGGTCGTGCGCAGCGCGGGCAGCCCTCCGGCAGGCGGGGCAGGTGGGACTCGCAGGACCGACAGAGGTCCAGATCCCTGCCCGCCGGGCGACCACAAAGCACACAGCAGGCGGGCAGTAGCCTGAACTGTGCGAAATTCAGCCACTGGTAAAGTTGCCGCGCATTCCAGGTTGACACACTGGCCTCCTTGCCTAGTATTGCCCGCCATGCACTCTAGTCCAGTTCGCCGGACCTCGCCGGAGTGCGCGCCTGCCCCGCCCCGTCTCCGAGGAGTCCGCATGTCTGTCCTGCGCCACGATTGGCAGAATCCTGAAATCGAAGCCCTGCTCCAGCTGCCGTTCAATGATCTGCTGTTTCAGGCCCATAGCGTGCATCGTCGCCATTTCGATCCCAACGCCGTACAGGTCAGCACGCTGTTGTCCATCAAGACCGGGGCCTGTCCGGAGGACTGCAAGTACTGCTCGCAGAGTGGCCACTACAACACCGGACTGGAGAAGGAGAAGTTGCTGCAGCTCGAGAAGGTGCTGGCCGAGGCTGAGACCGCCAAGGCCCGCGGTGCCACGCGTTTTTGCATGGGGGCAGCCTGGAAGCATCCCTCGCGCAAGGATTTTCCGCTGGTGCTGGAGATGGTGAAGGGCGTGCGCGCCCTCGGCCTCGAAACCTGCATGACGCTCGGTCAGTTGACGGAGGAACAGACCAGCGCCCTGGCCGAGGCGGGTCTGGATTACTACAACCACAATCTGGACACGTCGCGCGAGTACTACGACAAGATCATCACCACCCGCCACTTCGACGAGCGACTGGATACGTTGGCCCACGTGCGGGCGGCCGGTATCAAGGTCTGCAGCGGCGGCATCGTCGGCATGGGTGAAAGCGCCCGTGACCGCGTGGGGCTGCTGCGCGAACTGGCGAACCTGCCGCAGCACCCGGAAAGCGTACCGATCAACAATCTGGTGAAGATCAAGGGCACCCCGCTGGAGAATGTCGAGGACCTCGATCCGTTCGATTTCGTGCGCGTGATCGCCGTGGCACGCATCCTGATGCCGGCGTCCTACGTGCGCCTGTCCGCCGGGCGCGAGCAGATGAATGAGCAGCTGCAGGCCCTGTGTTTCTTTGCCGGCGCCAACTCGATCTTCTACGGAGACCGGCTGCTGACCACGTCCAATCCGCTCGCCAGCAGCGACCAGGCGCTGTTTGCGCGCCTCGGTCTCGTTCCGGAGGGCAGTCAGCCGTCCGCGTTGCCGCACCAGGGTGCCACGCGCCAGTTCCACGACGCCATGACGGCCAGCTGATGCACGGCTCTGCCTTGCTGCAGCAGCGTCTGCAGCTGCGCCTTCAGGACCGTGCGGCGCGCCAGCTGCTGCGGCAGCGTCGTCAGCTGCAGTCTCCGCAGCAACCCGAGTTGCAGGTGGACGGCCGGCGACTGCTGGCATTTTGCAGCAACGATTATCTGGGTCTCGCCAACCATCCCGCCGTGGTGGCGGCCTATGCGCGCGGACTCGAGAAATATGGTGCGGGCAGCGGGGCCTCGCATCTCGTGGCTGGCCACAGTGCTGCCCATGAGGCACTGGAGGAGGAACTTGCGGCATTCACCGGACGCAGCCGCGCCCTGCTGTTCGGCAGCGGCTTCATGGCCAACATCGGTGTCCTGACCACCCTGCTGGATGAAGGCGACACGGTCTTCCAGGACAAACTCAACCATGCCTCCCTGCTGGATGGCGGCTTGTTCAGCAAGGCGCGCTTCCAGCGCTTTCCACACCGGGATCTCGCACGTCTCGACGCGCAGTTGCAGGCCGCAGGCAGTGAGGGCCTGCGCCTCATCGTCACTGATGGTGTGTTCAGCATGGACGGCGACGTGGCGCCGCTGGAGTCGCTGCTGGCGCTGGCCGAGCGATACCACGCGCTCCTCATGGTCGACGACGCCCACGGTCTTGGTTGCCTGGGCCAGCGCGGCGGCGGCGTGCTGGAGGCTGCCCGTGAAAGCGGTGTCTGCGTGGACGAAGACCGACTGCCCATCCTGATGGGAACGCTCGGCAAGGCGTTCGGCACACTTGGCGCCTTCGTGGCCGGCAGCAGTGACCTGATCGAGACGCTGGTGCAGTTCTGTCGACCCTACATCTACACCACGGCGCTGCCGGCCGCGATGGCGGAGGCGACCCGCGCCAGCCTGCGTCTGGTCGAGACCGAAAGCTGGCGGCGCGACCGGCTTCGGCAACTCATCCAGCGGTTCCGCAGCGGAGCCACCCAACTGGGTCTGCCGATTGCCGACTCACCGACGCAGATCCAGGCTCTCATCCTCGGCACGCCCGCGCGTGCGTTGCTAGCCAGCCAGCAGCTGGAAGCCCAGGGCTTGCTGGTTACGGCGATCAGGCCGCCCACGGTGCCGCCCGGCACGGCACGACTCCGTATCTCCCTCAGCGCTGCCCACAGTGAGGCGCAGGTCGATCGCCTGCTGCAGGCCCTGGCCTCGCTGGTGCTGCCAGACGACGAGGAGTCATGAACGAGCTCACGGCACCCGCAGATACCGGCGCCGCGCTACGCCTGCGCCAGCGCGTGGCGCGTGCCTTCGCCAGGCAGGCCCGCCACTACGATGCCCATGCCGGCCTGCAGCGCGACGTGGCAGATGCCTTGCTGACCTTGCTGCCGCCCCTGACAGCCGCCCACCGGGTGCTCGATCTCGGCTGCGGTACGGGCTATCTGGCGCGCGGGGTGCAGGGCCGCGCGGCTGCCGAGATGTTCGCGCTCGATCTTGCCCTGCCGATGCTGCAGCAAACAGCCTGCCAACCTGCGAGGTACCCGCCCCCCGGACTGGTCTGTGCCGATGCCGAGGCGCTGCCGCTGGCGACCGCCTGCTGTGATCTGGTGGTCTCCAGTCTGGCGATGCAGTGGTGTCCGCGACCTCAGCGTCTGCTGGCCGAACTGGCACGTGTGCTGCGTCCCGGGGGTAATGCGCTGCTCACGACTCTCGGCCCGGCCACCTTGCAGGAGTTGCGTTCTGCCTGGCAGCGCAGCGGTGGGCTCGAGCGGCACAATCGCTTCGAGAGCGTCGAGCGTCTGCAGGAGTTGGCGGCGCAGGCCGGTCTGGAAGGCACGGTGGGCAGCCGACGCCTGCAACGCTACTACACGGACTGGCAGGCCCTGATGGCCGAATTGCGTGGACTTGGTGCCACCACGCGCACGGACTCGGGCCCGGTCGGGCTGGCGCGCCGCGATCGTCTGCGTGCCGTGGCCAGCGCCTTCGACACCCGGCGCGGCCCGCAGGGCGTCGCGGTTACCTGGGAGGTCATCACCCTGCAGCTGAGAAAGCACTGAGGACAGCACATGCAGCCGTCGGCCAGACAACGCCACAACTTCTTCGTGACCGGCACCGACACGGGCGTGGGCAAGACCCTGGTGTGCTGTACTCTGCTGCAGGCGGCCGGCGCTGCCGGTCTGCGTACCTGCGCCATCAAGCCCGTCGCCGCGGGCGCCTTGGCCACGGCGGACGGACTGCGCAACGACGATGCCCTGGCCTTGCAGGCAGCCGCCAGTGAGAGACTGTCCTACGCCGAGGTCAATCCGGTCTGTCTGGCCGAGCCACTGTCACCGCATCTCGCTGCGCAGCGCGCGGGACGCCGCGTGAACGTCGATCGCCTGGCTGGCTTCTGCCAAGGCATGTTGCTGCGACGGGCCGACCTCTGCCTGGTCGAGGGGGCGGGTGGCTGGCGCGTTCCACTCAACGAGCGCGAAACGCTGGCCGATCTGGCCAAACAGCTGAGGCTGCCCGTGATCCTGGTGGTGGGCCTGCGCCTCGGCTGCCTGAACCATGCCCTGCTCAGCGCAGAGGCCATCCTGCGCGACGGGCTGACGTTGGCCGGCTGGGTGGCCAACAGCATCGATCCGGCCATGGCAGCGCGCGAGGACAACGTGGCTACCCTGCAACGCGAGCTGCCGGCCCCGCTGCTGGCGACCTTGCCCTGCCTCGGCGCGGCTGCCACGCCGGCGCAGGCGGTGCCTCACATCGATATCGGGCGTTTTTTCGGTCGCTAGCCTTGCGGCAGCGCAAATGACGCGACTTTGGCCGGTCCCTATAATCCCGACCGCTCGCTTGCTGCGGACTTGCGATCCGCCCCGCAAAGGACACTGGCATGAAGGACAGACCGCAGGGCGTCGTCGTTTGCGCGCTCTACCATTTCGTCAGGCTCGAGGACTGCGCCGCGTTGCAGGCACCTCTGCTCGCCGTCCTGCGCGAGCATGGCGTCAAGGGCACCTTGCTGCTGGCCAGCGAGGGCATCAATGGCACCATTGCCGGCTCGCGCGCCGGCGTGGATGCGGTGTTGGGCTGGCTCAAACAGGATCCGCGTCTCGCCTCGCTCGATCACAAGGAGAGCTACGACGCCGAGCTGCCGTTCCATCGCAGCAAGGTCAAGCTCAAGAAGGAAATCGTCACCATGGGCGTCGAGGGGATCGATCCTGAGCACAAGGCCGGCACCCACATCGAACCTGAGCAGTGGAACGCGCTGATCAGTGCCCCGGACGTGTTGCTGGTCGACACCCGCAACGATTACGAGGTGTCGATCGGTACCTTCCGGGGGGCGGTGAATCCTTGCACGCAGTCTTTTCGCGAGTTTCCCGGTTTCGTCCGCGGCGCACTCGACCCGGTCAGACATCGCAAGGTCGCCATGTTCTGTACCGGCGGCATCCGCTGCGAGAAGAGCACCGCCTTCCTGAAAGAGCAGGGGTTCGACGAGGTGTATCACCTCAAAGGCGGCATCCTCAACTATCTCGCCAAGGTGCCGGCAGAGCACTCGCTCTGGCAGGGAGAGTGCTTCGTCTTCGACAACCGCGTTTCGGTGAATCACAGCCTCGAAAAGGGCAGTCACGCGCTCTGCCATGCCTGCCGGCTGCCGATCACCGAAGCGGATCAGCAAAGCCCACTGTTCGAGCGAGGCGTCAGCTGCCCACGTTGCCACGGGCAGCGCAGTGCGGCGGAACTGGCGGATTTTCGTGAGCGCCAGCATCAGATCGATCTCGCGCGCGAGCGCGGTGAGGTCCATCTCGGTGGTGACGTGCACGAGACCATCGCCCGTCGGCGCGCAGAAAAGCGCGTCCACAAGCAGCAACAAAAAACGCGGCTGGAATCAGCGCTCCCCGACGAGCCTGCCGCGGAAACAGACCGGGTGGGAGGTCGCCGCCAAGACCGTTAGAATGGCCTCGTCCGGCATAGACAGCTTCAATCAGCACAGGAACGACAAATGAAAACCAGACAATTAGTACTTACCGTGGCGGGCGTCGTGGCGCTCGGTGTTTTCTACGTGGTGTTTGCGCCGCCCTCGGTACCGGATTTGCCGCTGCCGACCGACGTAGCGGCCATCACGCGCGGCGCTTACGTCTACAACGCCGCCGGCTGCGGTTCCTGCCATCAGCCGGAAGGTGCCCCGGCACCCACCGGGGGCTACGTGATTGCGGTCGAAGAGCCTTTCAAAAATACCTTCCACGTTCCGAACATCACCCCGGATCCGGAGACCGGCATCGCAGGCTGGACCGGCGCCGACTTCCTGCGCGCGCTCAAGCATGGTCGCAGTCCCTCCGGCGGTTTTTACTGGCCAGCCTTCCCCTACCGTTCCTACAAGGAGATGACCGATGAGGACGTGCTGGCTGTCGGGGCCTACCTCCTGTCACTCGCGCCGGTGCGGGCCGAAGTCCCGGATCATGAGCTGCCGGCCTGGCAGTTCGACTGGCTGATGGCTGGCTGGAATCTCATGGCTGGCGTTCTGGAAGGCGCACCGCCGCCGGTGGAATCCACCGAACCCGCCGTACAACGAGGCGCCTACCTTGCACGCGCGCTCGGTCACTGTGGTGAATGCCACACACCACGCAACGGGCTTGGCATGATGCAGTTGGCCCAGGAGTTCGGCGGTGTGGCCGAGAACGGACCGCAGATCAATGCCGAGGGGCTGTCTGACTGGGCCGTCGACGACTTTCGTGCGCTCCTGCAGTTGGGCATGACGCCGGATTTCGAAACCGTTGGTGGCGAGATGGCCCATGTCATCGAGCACACGTCCAAACTCACGCCTGAGGATCAGGACGCCTACGTCGCGTTCTTCATGCGCTGAGAGCGGTAAGCGCTCAAAAAAAAAGGCCTTTGCGTTTTGCGCAAAGGCCTTCTTGGCAACTGCGTTGGCTCAGTTCAGGCGGAAACGATCGTGGCAGGCGCCGCACTTCGGACCGATCTGGCCGAAGGCATCGCGAACACCGGCTTCGCCTTTGCTGTTGAGGATCTCGAGGGCGGCTTTGGCGCCGGCGTCGAGGTCAGCGGCCAGTTTGTCGAAATCGGCTTTGTTGGCCCAGATGGTGTCGGAGGCGCGGGTCGTCAGACCGGCAACTTTGGTGGTGTCGTTGTTGAACAGCTGCGGAATCATGCCAGCAAGCATGATGACGCGCTCGACGCCGAGTTTGGCAGCAGCGGCGTCGTACGGCGCGCCACGTGCCATGCCGCCGAGGGCGCCATTGGCAACCGACAGCAGTTTGAATACGGCCTGACGGTTGGCAACGTCGGCAGCGGCTTTTTCTTCCGGAGTCTGCTCGGCGGCGGCCATCACGTTCAGCGACAGCAAGGAGCCCAGCAAGACGGCCCCGGTGAGTGCGATGCGTTTGATCATAAAATTCCCCCCTCTAGGGTTCCTGTTGAACATATCTGGTGGTTATTCCAGCGCGCCGGATTCTGCCACGTTGTTGGACTGCTGTCTGCAAGATTCAGGGTCTGCCTCCGGAATTCCCTCGTCCCCCGAATGACGGTCGCTTCGCACTGCACCTTCTTTTCGTCCGCTTCGGAGACTTGTCCGGAAGTATCGGCCCCAGGCGCTGAATCCGTGCTTAATCCACGATTTGCCATTACCATGCGGACTGTGCAAAAACCGCGAAATTTCCGCTATGGCGCGCAAAAATACTCCGTTCAATTTCGAAGCATCCCTCGCCAACCTCGAGTCCCTGGTGGAAGCGATGGAAGCGGGAGACCTCAGTCTCGAAGAGGCGTTGAAGGCCTTCGAGCAAGGCATCAGGCTCACGCGTGAATGTCAGCAGGCCCTCGAGCAGGCTGAGCAGAAAGTACAGATCTTGCTGGCCAGTGCCGAACTGCCGAGCGCCGTGCCCTTCGAGATAAATGCTGAAGGCGCGGACGACGAGAGCCCCGCATGAGCGAGTGGTCTGCCCAGGACTTCCATGACTGGGCCAGTCAGCGTCAGCAGCGCATCGAGCGGGTGCTGGCCGAGACGCTGGCACGCGCAGGAGTGCCATCGCGCTTGCAGCAGGCGCTGCAGTACAGCGTGCTCGGTGGCGGCAAGCGTCTGCGGCCACTGCTCGTCTACGCCGGCGCCGAGGTCTTTGGCGCGTCGATCGAGACGGTCGACTCGGTCGCTGCCGCCGTGGAGTGCATGCACGCCTATTCGCTGATCCACGATGACCTGCCGGCGATGGACGACGATGTGCTGCGGAGAGGGCGACCCACCTGTCACGTGCGGTTCGACGACGCTACAGCCATCCTCGCCGGTGATGCCCTGCAGGCGCTGGCCTTCGAGCTGCTGGCTGCCCCCCTGCATCCGCCCTGTTCTCCGGCGCTGCAGTTGCAGATGATCGGTGAACTCGCACGGGCCAGCGGCTGGCAAGGTATGGTGGCCGGCCAGGCGCTGGACATCGCTGCCACCGGCAATGTGCGCAGCGAGCAGGAACTCGTCGACATGCACGGGCTGAAGACCGGCGCACTCATCACCGCCAGCGTGCTGCTCGGTGCGCTCGGCAGCGGGCAGGCCAGCCAAACCTCTCTGGCGGCCCTGCGGCAGTACGCCCAGTGGCTCGGGCTTGCCTTCCAGATCAAGGACGACATCCTCGATGTCGAGGCCAGTACGGCGGTGAGCGGCAAGCAGCAGGGCAAGGATGCCAAGCAGGGCAAGGTCACCTATACCAGTCTGCTCGGCGTGGAGGCTGCCCGGCAGCGTCTGGCGGCAGCCGCCGCCGAGGCCAGTCGCGCGCTCGGCGCCGTGGAAGGCCATGTGGCAGTCCTGCGCTGTCTGGTCAGATTTGTGGTCGAGCGGGAGTCCTGATCCCGGCAAGCTGCTAGAATCCCGCCCCGTTTGCGCCGACCGGCGCTCCACTGTCCTGGCCTCGATGTTTGACGAGATTCCCCTGCGCCGCCCCAGCACGCCGCTGCTCGACAGCGTCGATCTGCCGGCCGACCTGCGCAAGCTGGAGCGAGCCCAGTTGCCGGCACTGGCTGAGCAACTGCGCGAATTCTTGCTCTATGCAGTGGGCCAGACCGGTGGCCACTTCGGTGCTGGCCTCGGCGTGGTCGAACTGACTATCGCCCTGCATTACGTCTTCGCCACCCCCTATGACCGGCTGGTCTGGGATGTGGGTCACCAGAGCTATCCGCACAAGATCCTGACTGGTCGCCGCGAGCGTTTGCTCACCATCCGGCAGGCCGGCGGGCTGGCCGCCTTCAACAGCCGAGCCGAAAGCGAGTACGACACCTTCGGTGTGGGGCACTCCAGCACATCGATCAGTGCCGCACTCGGCATGATGCTGGCTGCCCAGCAGCGTCAGGAGGACCGCAGGGTCGTGGCGGTGATCGGTGATGGCGCGATGACGGCTGGCATGGCCTTCGAGGCACTGAACCATGCCGGTGCCCTCGACAACGACCTGCTCGTCATTCTCAACGACAACAACATGTCGATCTCCCGCAACGTGGGTGGTTTGTCGAGCTACTTTGCGCGCATGTGGGCTAGCAAGCCCTACAACTTTCTCAAGGAAGGCAGCAAGAAAGTACTGTCGGCGCTGCCCCCGGCGTGGCGTGCAGCACATCGCGCCGAGGAATACATGAAGGGCATGGTGTCGCCGGCAACCATCTTCGAGGAACTGGGCTTCACCTACTTCGGGCTCATCGATGGCCACGATCTTGAGGGTCTCGTCGAGATCCTGCAGAACATCAAGGATCTGAAAGGACCGCGTCTGCTTCACGTGGTCACCCGCAAGGGCAAGGGCTACCGTCCGGCGGAAGCCGATCCCTTCGGCATGCATGCACTCAACAAGATTGCTTCGCCGTCTGAAAAGGCCAAGGCGCAGGATGCCACCCCGACCTACTCTGCCGTGTTCGGTGACTGGCTCTGCGAGATGGCGGCTCTCGATCCAGCCTTGCTCGCCATCACCCCGGCCATGGGCGAGGGCTCCGGTATGCGCCGCTTCGAGGCCCGATTCCCCGAGCGCTTTTTCGACGTCGCCATCGCCGAGCAGCATGCGGTTACTCTCGCTGCCGGGCTCGCCTGCGAGGGTCTCAAGCCAGTCGTCGCCATCTACTCCACTTTCCTGCAGCGGGGCTACGACCAACTGATCCACGATGTTGCCCTGCAGAATCTCGATGTGCTGTTCGCGATCGATCGCGCCGGTCTCGTCGGTGAAGATGGTCCGACCCATGCCGGCAGCTTCGATCTGAGCTTCCTGCGCTGCATTCCCCATTTGCTGCTGATGGCGCCAAGTGACGAAAACGAAGCCCGCCATCTGCTCTACACGGGTTACCAGTACAAGGGACCCGCCGCCGTGCGCTATCCGCGCGGCAAAGCAACCGGTTGCGCGCTGGACCCGGTGCTGCAGCAACTGCCCATCGGCAAGGCGAGGGTGCTGCGTGAGGGTCACGGCGCTGCCCTGCTGGTGTTCGGTACGCTGCTGGCGGCGGCCCGCCCGGTAGCAGAGGCGCTGGGGGCCTCGCTGGTCGATATGCGTTTTGTCAAGCCACTCGACACCGACCTGATCGACGCTCTCGCCGGCAGCCATCGCCTGCTGGTGACGATCGAGGAAAACACGGTACTCGGTGGGGCGGGAGCTGGCGTGCTGGAGCATCTGCAGAGCCGCGGCCTGCGTGTGCCCGTGCTCGTCCTCGGCCTGCCGGACCGCTTTCTCGAGCATGGTCGTCCCCAGGATCTGCTGCGGGCCTGCGGACTCGACAGTGCCGGTTTGCAGGCCAGCATCGAGCAGCGGCTGCAGCAACTGACTTGAGCGCACGCTCCCATCCCTGAACGACACGAGAGGCAGCCTGCCGGCTGTGAGGTGGTAATCCATGCCAAAACCACGCGCGAGCGACATCGCCGGTGTCGACATGAAGTGGCACGCCCTGCGGCTGTTGTGGCCCTACGTCGTCGAGTATCGAGCGCGGGCATCACTGGCGCTGTTCAGTCTGGCGCTGGCCAAGCTGGCTACCATCAGCCTGCCGTTTCTGCTCAAGTACATCGTCGACGATCTCGATGGACAGCTTGGCAGCGGCAGCGCCATTGGAGCGCTGGTGGCGATTCCGCTGGGACTCATCCTCATCTACGGGGTGGCCCGCTTCATGAACGTCATGTTCAATGAAATGCGCGACACGCTGTTTGGCCGCGTGACCGAGCGAACCATGACGCGCATCAGCCTGCAGATCTTCGAGCATCTGCACGGCCTCGACCTCGAGTTTCACCTGAATCGGCGTACCGGCGGCTTGTCGCGCGACATCGAGCGCGGTGTGTCCGGCATCAGCTTCCTGCTGCGCTTCATGATCTTCAACATCCTGCCGACGGTGTTCGAGCTTGCCGTGGTGATCGGCATCTTCCTCGCCAATTACGGTGTGGGTTTCGCCGCTGTGATCTTCGTTGCGCTGGTGATTTACGTCGTTTTTTCGGTGGTGGCAACCGAGAAACGTACCCGCTACGTACGTGAAATGAATCAGGCCGACTCGGCTACCAACAATCGCGCAGTCGACAGCCTCCTCAACTACGAGACCGTCAAGTATTTCACCAACGAGCGCTATGAGGCTGAGCTCTACCGGCACGAACTCGACAACTGGGAGCGGGCCCGCCGCAACAGCCGATTGAGCCTCTTCGTACTCAATGGCGGGCAGGCGCTGATCGTTGCCGCCTCGATGACCGCCATGCTGTGGCTGGCAGCGCGCGGTGTGGCCCAGCAGGGACTGACACTTGGCGACTTCGTACTGGTCAACACCTTCATGCTGCAGCTGTTCCTGCCCTTGAATTTCCTCGGCTTCGTGTACCGTGAGATCAAGGGGGCACTCGCCAACATCGAGCAGATGTTCAAGCTGCTGAACGAACGTCCGGGCATCGTGGAAAAGCCGGACGCGCTGCCACTGGCGGCGACGCTGCCCGCCGTGGACTTCATCGATGTCGATTTCCGCTACGGCCCTGCGCGTGAAATCCTGCAAGGTGTGAGCTTTGCCATCGCGCCCGGCGAAAAAGTTGCGGTGGTAGGCGCCTCCGGCAGCGGCAAGTCGACTCTGGTGAAATTGCTGTTCCGCTTCTATGACTGCAGCGGTGGAAGCATTCGCGTGGGCGGCATCGATGTGCGCGACCTGCAGGTGCAGTCCCTGCGACGGGCGATCGGTATCGTGCCGCAGGACACGGTGCTGTTCAACGATACGATTCGCCGCAACATTCGCTACGGTCGACCCGAGGCCAGTGATGCCGAGGTCGACGAAGCCATTCGCCTGGCGCAGCTGGAACCCTTGATCGCCCGCTTGCCCGAGGGGGCCGATACTCTCGTGGGTGAACGCGGACTCAAGCTGTCGGGTGGCGAAAAACAGCGGGTGGCCATTGCGCGCACGATCCTCAAGCGTCCCGGTATCCTGATCTTCGACGAGGCCACGTCTGCACTGGACAGCAAGACCGAGCGTGGCATCCTCGCGGCGCTGAGTCTGGTCGCTCGGGGGCACACCAGCCTGGTCATCGCCCATCGCCTTTCCACCATCGTCGACGCCGACCGCATCCTGGTGCTGGAACACGGGCGCATCATCGAAGCGGGCACCCATCAGTCCCTGCTGGCGCAGCAGGGGACCTACGCCCACATGTGGGAGATTCAGCAAAGGCAGGCGGTAGAGGCGGCCGACGAAGCGGCAACGTCGTCTGTCTGAGACCCCAAACGAAAAAGCCCGGGATGGCCCGGGCTTTTTCTGTTGCAGCGGCAACGATCAGGGCGCTTCCATCTTCTCGAAGAAGGGGTGACCCAGGTCGTCTTTCAACTCCACCAGCCAGATGTTGTTTTCCTGGCAGATGTAGTCCTGGAGTTCGGCACCGTCGGTCCATTCGATGTCCCAGGCCACGGTCCAGGGCGCGCTGTAGGCTCCTGGATCTTCGATGGTGGCTTCGTAGTGCAGAACTTCTTTGAACGGCCGGGTGATGCGCTCGATAGTGTGCATCTGGTCGCTGTGGACGTGACCATTGAAGTCGATCCAGGTCTTTTCGTTGTAGCCCACAGTATCGATCACCAGCGTGTCGCCTTCCCAGCGACCCACCGAGTGGCCGAAGTAAGTGGGGTTCACATCCTCCGGATGCTCGCGACCATCCATGTGGATTTCACGCCACACGTGCCCACCCCCCTCGAAGATGATGAGGATGCGGTCTTCCTGCTGCACGAACTCCGCTGGGTAGGGCGTACCCATGGAGCGCGGACCCCCCGGCGGCAGGCAGAAGCCTTCCGGATCGTATTTCACGTCGTTCGAACGGTTGTACTCCCACAGGGCCTTGGACCAGGGCAGCATCGGGGGCTGGTCGCCTTTCTGGGCACCGACCATGCGCGTGGCGAAGTCGGTGATGTAGGGCAGTTCCCAGATGCCATGGCCGTTGAGGTCGACGGTACCGTCAGCCAGTCGGGGTGCAGGCGTACGCGGGCCTTCTTCACGGGCCGGCGGTTGGGCAAGGGTGGTGCTGGCCGCCAGGACGGCAGCTCCCAGCAAGCTCAGTTTCAGATAATTGGACACGATTGGCGCCTCTCTGTTCAGCGGTGACGTCGTTATTGTTTGGGCGTGCAGCCTTCGACCTTGGCGCTTTCGTCTTCGACGAAATCGCGCTGGCTGGTACCGGCGAACAGGCGTGTGCAGGTATCGGCGAGGATGACGGCCTGGGCATTGCCCCGGGTGCTGCCGTCGCGCGCCTGCGTACCACGCACGATCACTTCAGTGCCAATGGCCAGGGTGTCCTTGGTCCACCCGCGACGCATCAGGCCGTTCGGGCTGCCCATTTCAAAGCCCCAGACATCCACACCTTCCTTGCCCTCGACTTCGATCCAGAAGTAGGTGTGCGGGTTGGTCCATTCGACCTTGGTGACCACGCCAGCGATGTCGAGCTTCTTGTCGGCATCGAATTCGGCGGCGAAGGAGTGGTGGGCTGAGGTTTGGGCGGAGAACAACAGTCCGGCGGTAAGGGTTGCAAGTGCTGCTAGTGTGGTTTTCATGGGGTTCCTCCAAGGTGCCCGGGCACGGGCCCGGACTGCACCGAATAGTGAAAGATGGTCAGTTGATGGTGAAGTCGAAATTACCGGTGGCCGCGCCCTGCTTGTAGGTGCCGACGTACTTGCGGTTGAGCCACGAGCCAAGGTTGCTGAGTTTGCCGGTCAGCACCACATCGCCTTCCGGCATCTTGGCGTTGATGGTCAGCGTCCAGGTGGCGGCATCGAGGGTGACCTTGCTCATCTCGACAGCATTGCGGCCGGGGTTGACCGCGCCGCTCAATTCGCCGTTGTGGTCATCGATCAGCAGACGAAGACGCGTCACCTGGCCGCTGGCGCTGGTGAGGTTGCCAGACCAGGAACCCTTGGCCGGGTGCCCTGTCTGCGCCCACAGCAGGGCCGACAGGCCGAGGCAGGCAAAAAAGATTGCAATACGGGAAAGCATAGACACTCCTCTGTTGAAAAATAAAACGTTCTGCGGGTGTTTTGATGTCACGTGTCAGCAAGACCACGCTCGCAGTGCGGGTGCGCGGATAGTACAGCGCGCAAATTGTGCCACCCTAGAACGCCTTTCCGGCGTGGGGTAAATTCCACATTGTTTGCACACCGCCGCCGGGACGGGCGGCACACGTATCACCGAGGTGAATGATGGCCAGCAAGAAAGACGAGCAGCGTCGAATAAAGTCGGAAAAACAGGCCGCGAACGCGCGCCGGACGAAGTGGCAGGGACTGCTCGGCAGGATCGCCGCCATCGTCCTGATCCCCCTGGTGATCGGCGTGCTGCTGCATGGTTTCCTCACGGGTCAGGCGGCCCTGCCACCCGACGCTGTGGGTCCCGCCGATCACGTGGTGGGGACTCCGGGCGCTGCGGTCACGCTCACTGTCTACGCCGACTTCCAGTGTCCCGCCTGTGCGGCCGAGCAGCAGGTCATTGCCAGGGCCTGGTCTCGCCTGGCAGAGCGCGTGCAACTCGTCTACCGCCACTACCCGCTCGACACCCACGCCCATGCCTTCCTCGCCGCGCGCTACGCGGAAGCCGCCGGCCGGCAGCAGCGCTTCTGGGAGTTCCACGACCTGCTGTTCGCCAATCAGGCCCTCTGGGTGAACGAGGGGAATCCTGCGCCCGTGTTCGAGGGCTACGCCCGGGAGCTGGGGCTGAGCGTCGAGCAGCTGCGCAGCGACAGCGAGCTGCCCGAAGTCCGAGACAAGGTACTGGCTGACCAGCGCAGCGGCATGCGCGCCGGGGTGCTTGCTACCCCCACACTTTTCCTGAATGGACGGCAGGTCCCCTCGCCACAATCACCGGCCGCACTGCTTGCGCTGGTGGATGAGGCGTCGGGCGAGCAGCCCTAGGCGCTCACTGGCGATTGGCGTTACGCAGGATTTCCAGCAGCTCGAAGGACGGATGCCCATCCGGCGTGAGGCGGTTGCGCAGCTGGTATTCACGCACGGCGTCACGCGTGCGGCTGCCGAGTACGCCATCGGTTTCGCCTGCGTCGACGCCAGCGCTGTTGAGCAGGCCCTGCAGTTCCTCCACGTCGGCACGCGCCAGTGCACGCTCCTCTTCTTCGGGCATGTGCTGGATGGGGCCTTCGCCCATGAAGCGATCGGCCAGATGACCCACCGAAATCGCGTAAAACGTCGAGCGGTTCCAGACCATGGTGGTCCGAAAATTGTTGTAGCCGAGAAAGGCTGGGCCGGCAGCACCGGCAGGCAGGATAACGGACGCTTCCAGATCGGCTTGCCCGAGTGCAGAGCCGTCTGCGCGCAGCACCCCCAGTGCAGCCCATTCACTGACTGTGCGCCGCACCCCGGTGCCGGCCAGCGCAAAGTCGAATCCGGCTGGCAAAACGACCTCGCGGCCCCAGCGTTCACCGCTACGCCAGCCCGCACGCGACAAGTAATTGGCGGCCGAATGCATCACGTCTGGCAGCGACTGCCAGATGTCGATGCGCCCGTCGCCGTCTCCGTCGACGGCGTAGCCTGCAAAGGTGGAGGGCATGAACTGGCATTGCCCCATGGCGCCGGCCCAGGAGCCGGTCATGGCGCCGGAGCTGATATGGCCAGCATCGATGATGCGCAGTGCCGTGAGCAATTCACCGCGGAAAAACGCCGCGCGCCGCTCGTCGAAGGCGAGGGTGGCCAGGGCGTTGATGACCGAAAAGCCACCGGTGTAGTCGCCGAAATTGCTTTCCAGCGCCCAGAAGGCCACCAGGTACTGAGGCTGCACGCCGTAGCGCCGCTCGATGTCGCTGAACAGGTCGCGATGCAGTTCAAGCATTTCGCGACCCCGGCGGATACGCGCATCGCTGAGCCGATTCTTCATGTAGCCAGAGAAGGTCTGCACGAATTCAGGCTGGCTGCGATCGAGTTCGAGAACGCGCGGCAGTGGCGCGCTGACTCCAGCGAAGGCCGCATCCAGCGTTGCCGCACTGATGCCCTCGCTGGCAGCTTCGCTGCGCAGCGCGCCAAGCCACGCGGCAAAATCGGCTGACTGGTCTACAGACAGCGCTGCAGCGGACGGCTGGGCTGCGCTGGGCAGTGCACAGCCGCCGAGCCCCAGCAGCAGTGCCAGTCCCAGCGCTCCCGGAACTACCATGCGCATGTCATTGCCACTCGAACTTGTAGCCCACGGCATACAGCGAATGGATGAGTTCTTCTTCCGGCACCACCGCGCTGATCTTCTTGCGCAGCTTCTTGATATGACTGTCGATGGTGCGATCGCTCACCACCCGACCATCGGAATAGATCTTGTCGACCAGTACGCTGCGCGAAAAGATGCGTCCGGGCTGGTCGGACAGCACCTTGAGCAGTTGGAACTCCACCGCCGTGAGGTGCAGGTCGGTGCCATGGATGGTGGCCTTGTAGGTGTCGATGTCGAGCACCAGTCCACGGTCCGCCGGCTTGTCCTTGCCTTCGCTGCGGCGCAGCACGGCCTTGGAACGAGCCACCACCTCCCGCGGACTGAAGGGTTTGCAGATGTAGTCGTCGGCGCCCAGTTCCAGTCCCAGCAGCCGGTCGATCTCGTCGACTTTTGCCGTGATCATGATGACGGGAAGCTGCGAGTGCTTGCGTATTTCCTTGCAGATATCCACACCGCTCTTGTTGGGCAGCATGATGTCGAGCAGGACCAGATTGGTGTGATGCTCCGCCAGCCAGGGCTGCACGGCGGCACCATCGTGCAGGCAGGTCACGCCAAAGCCGCTTTGGACGAGATAGTCCTGCAGGAGGCTGGCGAGCTTCTCCTCGTCTTCCACGATTAGGACGTGCTGTGTCATGTCGGGACTCCTCGATAACGCCCGGCGCACCGGGGTGACAATTTCACTCTACCTGATTTGCGCGGCAGGGAAAGCACAGGGTCAGTCGCAAGCCGCCGAGTGGGGAATGACTGGCCTTGATGGTGCCTTCATGCGCGTGGACGATGTTCTGGCAAATCGCCAGACCCAGCCCCGAGCCTCCCTGCGCGCGGTTGCGCGATGTTTCCACGCGGTAAAGGCGGTCGAACAAGTGCCCCAGGTCCTGGTCGTTGACGCCGGGGTCGCTGTCGTACCAGTCGATGATGATCTGGTTGCCTTGCTTGCGGGCCTCTACCTTGATCTGCCCGGGGCTGGCCGTGTAGCGGCAGGAGTTCTGCAGCAGATTGTCGAACAGCTGCAGCAGGCGGTCGGGATCTCCCAGCATCTCCAGCGGCCCCTGCTGGCCATTGCCGATCAGCAGCTCGACCTTCAGTCCCGACTTGCTGGTCAGTGGTGTGTGTTTTTCGATGCATTGTTCCAGCAGTTCGCCAAGGTCCATCTCCTGGCGCTCGTAGACGAGCGCGCCGATGTCGGACAGCGACAACTCGTGCAGATCGTTCACCAGCGTAGTGAGATGGACCACTTCCTGGTGCAGTGAATCCAGCGTCTGGGCATTGAGGGGCCTGACGCCATCCTGCACGGCTTCGAGCTCGCCGCGCAGGATAGCGAGCGGCGTGCGGAGTTCGTGGGAGATGTCGGCAATCCATTGCTGGCGGGCAGTACGGTTCTGGTCGAGCGTCTTGGCAAGCGTATTGAAATCTTCGCTCAATTGGCTGATTTCGTCGGAACCGTACACCGGCAGGCGCGAGCTGTAATCGCCGTTGGTGAGGGCGCGCGTGCCTGCCACGACCTCGCGGATCGGTCTCGTGAGCACGGTAGCGGCAGGAAAGGCGATGGAGGCCGAAATAAGCCCAAGCACCAGTGCCAGAAAAATGAAGCTGTTCTGCTGCTGCTCGGCGAAAAGCAGGTCGGCCTGCTCCGAAAGCTGCTGCCTGCTGGTGACGGCCAGGTAGCCGACGGTCTCGCCGTCGACCACCACGGGGTTCAGCGTCACGAGTTCAGGCACATAGGCACCGGGATTGCCGCGGACGATCTGCTGGTCGGAGTCGAGCAGGTGCAAATACGGCCGCGCCGGGCTGTATTCCGAAGTGTAGTACCAGTCGTTGGGCGTGAAGCCAACCGGCGTCGGACGCGCGGTACGCCGCCGGTTTTCGATCAGATCGGGGTCGATTGAGCTTTCGATGCTGTAGGCAATGAGGTCCGACCATTCCTGCTGACTGGCACGGATCGGTTCCCAGGTCCGATTGTTCTGGTAAAACTGCTCGAGCCCTTTCAGCAGAGCCGGAATCTGCCTTTCTTCGATGCGGCTGACGTAGTCCAGGAAGCCTTGGCTGAAGTTGTAGTAGCCCACGCTGTACATCGCGAAGTACACCAGCAAGTGGGCGGAAAGCAGCAGGAAAAACAGCTTGTATTTGATGTTCAGCCGCATGGGCGCTGGCGGTATGATGAGCCGGAAATTCGTGGGGTGCGGCTACTATAACCCAATTCTCCGGGCTTGCCGTCCAGCCCCCGGCAATCCTCGGCTTTTGCACATTACCTGCAGTCAGTGCCCGCAGTCATGACCAATTCCAACGACAGTCTGGCCAGCTTCCATCCTGCCGCACGCGCTTGGTTCGTGCGTGAACTCGGTTCGCCAACGCCGCCCCAGCAAGAGGCCTGGCCTGCCATCCGCGCCGGGCGCCATACCCTGATCGCCGCTCCTACGGGCAGTGGCAAGACGCTCGCAGCGTTCTATGTGGCCATCGATCGCCTGTTGCAGCAGGGCCTGCAGGCTGGCCAGTACCGACGCCAGTGCAGCGTGCTGTATGTGTCGCCGCTGAAGGCGCTAGGCAACGACATCCGCCGCAATCTCGAGTTGCCGCTGGCCGGCATTGCCGCCTTGCTGCCCGAATTCGGGGGAGGCCACGTGGATCTGCGGGTCGCGGTGCGCACCGGCGATACGCCGCAGCAGGAGCGGCAGTCCATGCTCAAACAACCACCGCATATCCTCGTTACCACACCGGAGTCGCTGTACCTGCTGCTCACCAGCAAGGGCGGACGTCGGTTGCTGGGATCGATCGACACCGTGATCGTCGACGAGATTCATGCTCTGCTGGGTGACAAACGCGGATCGCATCTGGCCCTGTCGCTGGAGCGGCTGCAGAACCTGGTTGGTCGGCGCATCCAGCGCATCGGACTGTCGGCCACCCAAAAGCCCATCGAGCAGGTTGCACACTACCTCGTGGGCAGCGACCGATTGCCGGATGGCAGTCCCGACTGCGTGATCGTCGACAGCGGTCACCGCCGCTGGCTGGACGTGAAGCTGGAGGTGCCGCGCTCACCCCTCACGGCGCTGATGAGCAACGAGGTATGGAGCGAAATCTACCAGCGACTCGAACAGCTCACTGCTGAGCACCGCACCACGCTCATTTTCGTCAACACGCGTCGGCTGGCCGAACGACTGGCCCATACGCTCGGCGAGCGCATCGGGGCCGAACTGGTCGGCTCGCACCACGGCAGCATGAGTAAGGACCATCGCTTCGACGCCGAGCAACGCCTCAAGCGCGGCGAGTTGCGGGTGCTGGTGGCCACCGCATCCATGGAGCTCGGCATCGACATCGGTGCGGTGGAGCTCGTGGTGCAGATCGCGTCACCGAAGGGCATCGCTGCCTTCCTGCAGCGGGTTGGCCGCAGTCGTCACCAGGTGGGCGGTGTGCCCAAGGGGCTGTTGTTTCCCCTGACACGTGACGACCTCGTGGAGTGCACGGCGCTGCTGGACGCCATACGCCGTGGTGAGCTCGATCACCTGGTCATCCCCGCCAAACCACTCGATATCCTCGCCCAGCAGATCGTGGCGGAACTCGCCTGCCAGGAAGAAGACGGCGATGGCTGCAGTCTGGAGGAGCTCTGGCGCTGGGTGACGCGGGCTTGGGTCTATCGCGAGCTGACCCGCCATGAGTTCGACGAGATCCTGCAGATGCTGTCGGCCGGCTACAGCTCGCGGCGTGGCCGCAGTGGCGCGTGGGTGCATCTCGACCAGATCAATGCCCGGGCGCGGCCGCGCAAGGGCGCGCGGCTGACAGCGCTTACCAACGGCGGCGCCATCCCCGACATGTTCGACTATCAGGTGGTGCTCGACCCCGAAGATGTGGTGGTGGGGTCTCTGAACGAGGATTTCGCGCTGGAATCCGTACCGGGGGACATTTTCACCCTCGGCAATCACAGCTGGCGCCTGCTGCGGGTGGACGGGCTCAAGGTGAGAGTGGCCGATGCCCAGGGCCAGCCGCCGTCCATTCCATTCTGGCTGGGAGAGGGTCCTGGTCGTACCCGTGAGTTGTCGCTGGCGGTGTCTCGCCTGCGCGAGGAGTTGTACCAGCGTTTTGCCGTCTCTACCGAAGCAGCCGTCCACTGGCTGGAAGTGGAAGTAGGTCTGGGTACAGCAGCAGCTGATCAGCTGGCGGCCTATCTCTATACCGGCAGTAATGCGTTGGGCGTGATGCCCACGCGAGAAACGCTGGTGTTGGAGCGGTTTTTCGACGAAGTGGGTGACATGCACCTCGTGGTACACGCACCTTTCGGTAGTCGGGTCAACCGCGCCTGGGGGCTGGCGCTGCGCAAGCGCTTCTGCCGTACCTTCAATTTCGAGCTGCAGGCGGCAGCCAACGAAGACAGCATCGTCATTTCGCTGGGCTCGGTGCATAGCTTCGAGCTGGCCGAGGTATTCCACTTCCTGCAAAGTGCCAGCGTGCGCGATGTGCTGGTCCAGGCACTGCTCGATGCACCCATGTTCGAGGTGCGCTGGCGCTGGAATGCCAGTCGCGCCCTGGCAGTGGCCCGCAACCGCAACGGCAAGCGCGTACCGCCGCAGTTCCAGCGCATGGCGGCCGAAGACTTCGTGGCGCAGGTGTTTCCCGACCAGCTGGCCTGCCAGGAGAACATCAGTGGTCCGCGTGAGGTGCCCGAACATCCTCTGGTGCGGCAAACCATCGGAGACTGCCTGCACGAGGCCATGGACATCGACGAACTCGAAGCACTCATTGGCCGCATCGAGCGCAACGAGGTGGCGCTGGTGGCCCGCGATTTGCGCGAACCTTCCCCTTTCGCGCAGGAAATCATCAATGCCAGACCCTATGCCTTCCTCGACGATGCTCCATTCGAGGAACGGCGCACACTGGCGATCCGCCACCGCAGCTGGGTGGATCCGGCCGAGCAGTCCGACTACAGCGCGCTCGACATCGTCGCCATCCGTCGTGTGCGCGAAGAGGCCTGGCCCTGGGTGCAGAGCGCCGATGAGTTGCATGATGCACTCATGTTGATGGGTTACATGACTTGGGCCGAACTGCACGGTCAACGAGCAGCGGAGCCCGAAGATGAAGTGGACCTGTCGCTGTTCTTCCAGGAACTCAGCCGCCAGCGGCGTGCCACCCTTGTGCAGCGCGGCAACGTCAGACTGGTGATAGCGGCTGAAAAACAGCCACTGTTCGCCGCCTTGGGCGGTGACTGGCACTGCAAGCCGGCGCTACCGCTTCCCGCCACACTGCAGCAGCAAGCCGTACCGGAGGCGCCTCTCACCGAGCTGCTGCGCGGTCGGCTGGAAGCGCTCGGGCCAGTCACTGCCACCCAGCTCGCCGAATCGCTCGGGGCCGCACGCGGTGACGTGGAGTTTGCGCTGCAGGCCTTGGAAGTGGAGGGTTTTGCCTTCCAGGGTTTCTATACACCGCTGACCGGCCTCTCGCAGGGTGCAGCAGCAGCGCAGGTGAAAGAGTGGTGCGAGCGGCGGCTGTTGCACCGCATCCATCGCTACACGCTCGACATACACCGTGAGAGCATCAAGCCGGTGTCGCTGCAGGTCTACATGCAGTTCCTGTTTTCCCTGCATGGTCTGCAGCCGCTTGGCGACGAAGCCGCCGGACCGGCGATTTCCACCGCGGACAGTCTCCGCCGCGTACTGCAGCAGCTCGATGGCAGCACGGCGCCCGCCACCGCCTGGGAAAGCGATCTGCTGCCGGCGCGTCTTGCCAACTACGATCCAGCCTGGCTCGACCAGCTCTGCATCAGTGGGCAGGTGAGCTGGGGGCGGCTCCTGCAGCCACGCGAGGCGGAGGCTGCCGGCAGGCTCGCCGGTCCGGTGAAGAGCACGCCACTCAATCTGGTCCAGCGCAGCAATCTTGATCTGTGGCAGGCGCTGTCTCCGCAGGAGCCGGTCGCCGCGGAACTGCTGTCGTCGCAGGCGGCATTGGTACAGGAACTGCTGGTGCGCCATGGCGCCAGTTTCTTCACGGATCTCACGCGCCATTCCGGTCTGCTGCCAGTGCAGGTCGAGCAGGCGTTGGCGGAACTGGTCAGCCTCGGTCTGGTGACCAGCGACAATTTCACGGGACTGCGCGCGCTGCTTACGCCAGACAGCCACAAGCCGCGACTCGGCAATCACGAGCGGCGTCGTGCCATCTATGGTATCGAGGATGCCGGCCGCTGGTCGCTGCTGCCCCTGCCTGCCGAACACAACGGGGCCCTCGACGCTGCGCAGCTGCAGCGACTGATTGCCATCTACGCCGCCCGCTGGGGCGTTCTGTGCCGCAAGGTGCTGGAGCGAGAAACCCATGCGCCACCCTGGCGGCAGCTGTTGCTGCAACTGCGCCGCATGGAGTTGCGCGGCGAGATTCGGGGCGGTCGCTTCATCGCCGGCGTAGGCGGCGAGCAGTTCGCATTCGCCGATACGGTAAGTGCGCTGCGTGCCCAGCACCGCAGTTGGCAAGCCCGCTGCGAAAACCCGACGAGTGAGCTACCCGGCAGCAGTCCGGCGAGCGCTGCCCCGCTGCGCCACCTGCTCAATGCCACCGACCCCCTCAACCTGTTGGGCACACTACTGCCGGAAAAGCGCGTCCCTCACCTCGTTGGCAACCGTATCCTTTTCGAAGACGGCCTGCCGATCGCCGTGCTGGAAAAAGACGAGGCCAAACTGCTGCGGCCCCATGCCCGGCTCGCCGCGTGGGATGTACAGAAGCTGATGGTGCGAAGAACGTTCCCGCCGCGGCTGCGAGCCTACCTTGGCAAGGTATAACGTGCTTGCCCGCACCTCCTGCTGTTGGGCTTTGGTCACGCTGGCCAAAACGCAGCATCAGGGGCGGTGGTGCAATTAGCACTACCTTCAGGCTCGACGCTGATGGAGCACCTGTTTATATTTCCGGCCGAAAGCGCTGTTCGATCCACTGAGCCCTGGTTGCAGTCCCTGTCACGAGGAATCAGCTGACGATCACGTCACGCAGCGACTGCCGCAAGAAATGCTGCGGCTTTGCGGGTTGGACGCAGCACTTGGTGCGGGGTCATGGCGATTCCCGAATTCATGAGCAGTTGCTGGCGGCGCATTGATCCCAGCCTTGGCTTCAGGCAGGTCCCGTGGAAAACACAAAAAATACGGCAACACCCCACATCACCCGAGCTGTGGCGGATTTCATCGCCTCTGTCCGCCTCGCCGACTTCCCGCCCGAGGCGCTCGATATCGGCAAGCGCTGCATCATCGATGGTCTTGGCGTCATGCTGGCAGGATCCGTCCAGCCGGCCGCACGCATCGTGGCCGAGTACTCGGTGACCGCTGGCTCCCAGCCTGAGGCAACGGCGTTTGGCCGGCAGCCGTTCCGCGCTGGTGCTGCACTCACGGCGCTGATCAATGGCACTGCCGGGCACGCACTGGACTGGGACGATACGCAGCTGGCGACGAGCGCCGACCGCATCTTCGGTCTGCTCACGCATCCGACCATACCTCCACTGGTCGCCGCGCTGGCCGTCGGTGAACGCGAAAATTGCTCTGGTCACGCGTTTCTCGAAGCCTTTCTCACGGGGTTCGAGGTCGAGTGCAAGATCGCCGAGGCGATCAACCCCGCCCATTACATGCGCGGTTTTCATACGTCGGGCACCATCGGCACCTTTGGTGCAGCGGTCGCTGCGGCGAAGCTGTTGGGTCTCGGCAGGCATGAGATCCCCCACATGCTGGCGATCGCAGCGAGTTCCGCGTCAGGGATTCGTGTGAACTTCGGCAGCATGACCAAACCGTTGCATGTCGGTCGCGCGGCCCAGAATGGTGTCGTTGCCGCCGAGCTCGCCGCACGCGGATTTACCGGGGGCAATGACGCGCTCGATCCGCCCTGGGGATTTTTCAGCACCTTCAGCCACGGGCAGGGCTTCGATGCAGACCGGATCTTCGGACGTCTGGGTAGTCCCTACACGATCGTCAGTCCCGGTGTATCGATCAAGCCTTATCCCTGCGGCGTCCTCGGACACCCCACGATGGATGCAATGCGGCGTCTCGTGCTGGATCATGATGTCGCGCCCGATACCATTGCGGCGATCAGGGTGCGCGCCGGCTCCAACATCCTGAACCCGCTGCGTTACGACATCGCCACCAATGAGCTGGAAGCCAAGTTCTGCCCGGCCTTCATGGTCAGCGCCATCGCCTTGCGGCGCAAGGCAGGCATCGGGGAATTCACCGATGAATTCGTTCGGAGTCCCGCCGTGCAGTCCATGATGCGAAAAGTACAGCGCGTCCTCGATCCCGCCATTGAAGCGCTGGGTTGGGAAAAAATCCGCAGCACGGTTGAAGTCGACCTCACCGACGGTCGTACGCTTGTACAACAGGCCGATGAACGCTATCGCGGCGGTCCCGACCTGCCGTTCACGCGCAGCGAACTGTACGAGAAGTTCAGTGACTGCGCCGCGCTGCTGCTGGATGCGACGGGAATCAGCGCCGCTTTCTCGATGGCCGAGTCTGTCGAACACCTGCCACAGATCGGTGACCTCGTGCGTTGCCTGAGCCACACCGCCAAAGCCTCGGGCCATCCATGAGCCTGGCCTGGATTTCCGTCGCCGCGCTGCTCCTCGCCGTCGTGCTGAGCTGTACGACGACGGTCAACATCGGTGTGCTGGCGCTCGCCCTGGCGCTGATCGTCGGCGTGTTTTTCGGAGACATGTCGGCGGATGACGTACTTGCCGGCTTTCCCACGGAACTGTTGTTTACGCTCGTCAGCGTGACGCTGCTGTTTTCCATCGCAAACTGCAACGGCACCCTGTCGCGGCTCACTGGATACGCCGTCAGGTTGTGCAAAGGCAATGCCGTGGTCTTGCCAGCGATGTTTTTCCTCGTGGGTTTCGTGGTAGCCACGATCGGCGCGGGCGCCACCCCGGCAGCGGCATTGCTTGCGCTGCCAGCCATGGCGGCTGCAGCGCGTGCCGGTATTCCGCCGCTGGTGATGGTCGTCGTCGCGGGCAACGGTGTGCTGGCGGGTACCATGTCGCCGTTCGCGCCGACCGGGATCGTCGCGCACGACATCATGGCCCGCATCGGTCTCGACGGTTACCAGTGGTATACCTTCGGATTCAACGCGCTGGCCCACACGCTTGTGGCCATCGCCGGTTTTGCGTTGTTTGGCGGACTGAGGCTGATCGGCGCCGGCCCATCATCGGCCGCGGCCGTCGCTTCAATCGCTGCCGATCCGGGCGGGGATGACGAAACGATGCAGATACAGCACTGGTTGACCGCCGGCGGCATCGGAGCGCTGATCCTAGCCGTGGTCGCCTTATCCCTCGACGTCGGCATGGCGGCGATCATCGTGGCGGCGGCATTGATCCTGCTGCGCACGGTGGATGAAGAGCTGGCAATCAAGCGCATGCCCTGGGGTGTCATCCTGATGGTGACCGGAGTCACGGTATTGGTGGAGATGCTGCAGGAAACGCGCGGTCTGGAACTGATTACCGCTGGCATCGCCGCGATCTCGACGCCGGCAACGATCGAACCGATCGTTGCGTTCGGTGCCGGTTTCACGTCTGTCTACAGCAGCACGTCCGGCGTCGTACTCCCGGCTTTCCTGCCGATGGTGCCGTCGCTCGCGCAGCAGCTCGGTGGCATTGAGCCATTACCCATCGCGTGGGCGATGGCCGTCAGCGCGAGCCTCGTGGATCTGTCGTCACTGTCGACCGTGGGGGCGCTGTACATGGCGGGAGCTGCAGAAGGTACGGACATGAGAAAGCTCTTCAACACCCTGCTGATCTGGGGTCTGTCGATGTCCGTGGTCGGCGCGTTATTCAGCTGGCTGATGTTCGGCTGGATTCTTTTTGGCTGAGTCAACCATGCGTGTAGCAGTGCTCGACGACATCCATTTCGCCTGGGGCTCGACACCCGGCATAGCAAAATTACGCGAACGGGCCGTCGTGGAAATCTTCACGGGTCCGACCCGTGCAGCCGCGCTCGACGGTTTCGATGCCCTCATCGCCAACCGCGAGCGTACACGCTTCAATCGCGAGTTCCTCGCCGCACTGACCACCGTCAAGCTCATCGTGCAGACGGGTAATCACGCCAACCACGTCGATTTCGCCGCGGCGCATGACTGCGGGATCGTGGTTGCACAGGCATCCGGGGGATATTCCGTTGGCGCGGCGGAGCTTGCCATCGGCTTGGCTATCGCCTGCATGCGACAGATCCCGCTACTCGATCGCCAGGTGCGCGTGGGGCAGTGGCAGGTGCCGTCAACACCCGTGCTGCAGGGTAAAACGTTTGGCGTCGTCGGTCTGGGTCGCGTCGGTAGCCATGCCGCCCGGCTTGCCGCTGCCTTCGGAATGCGGGTCGTCGCCTGGAGTCCAACACTCGATGCGGCTCGCGCGGCAGCGGCCGGTGTCGAGTGGCGTGAGCTCGATACCCTGCTCGCGGAGGCGGATGTGGTTTCGATCCATGCCGCACTCACGCCCGCCGCGCGCGGTTTGATCGATGCCCGAAGACTCAGTCTGATGCGTCGGTCCGCCTGGCTCATCAACACGGCCCGCGGGCCCCTCGTCGACGAAGCGGCGCTCGTCTCGGCGTTGGCGGCAGGCCGAATTGCCGGCGCAGGACTCGACGTATTCGAACAGGAACCGCTGCCCGCAGGACATCCGCTGACCAGGCTGCCGAACGTCATACTGACGCCGCACATTGGCTGGCCGACCGATGACGGTTATGCCCGCTTCGCCGACGCCGCTTGCTCCGTGTTGCTTGCCTTCATGGAGGGCCGGGAGCTTCCGCTGTACGGCGGCCATTGAGGACTTGTGCGGCCGCGGCGGAAAGTCCGTCCTCCGGGCCCCCGCAGGGCGGCGCGGTGGTCAATGGCTACACGCCGGCGCCGGCGGCAGAACGCGGGGGCTACAGGCCAAGTTCAGCGAGGCCCGGATGGTCGGTCGGGCGAGGTCCTGACGGCCAGAAAAACAGGCGCTCGCTCGCCTGGATGGCAAGGTCGTTGATGCTGGCGCGCCGGACACGCATCAGTCCGTTGTCGTCAAATTCCCAGTTTTCGTTGCCGTAGGAGCGGAACCACTGTCCGCGGTCGTCGTGCCATTCGTAGGCGAAGCGCACCGCGATGCGGTTGTCCGTGAAGGCCCAGAGTTCCTTGATCAGGCGGTAGTCGAGTTCCCGCGCCCATTTGCGTTGCAGAAAGTCCACGATGGCAGTGCGCCCGCGGAAAAACTCGGCGCGATTGCGCCAGTCACTGTCCAGTGTATAGGCCAGCGCCACTTTTTCCGGATCGCGCTTGTTCCAGCCGTCTTCGGCTGCCCGTACTTTCAGCCGGGCGCTCTCTGCATCGAATGGGGGGAAGGGTGGGCGTTGCTCCAGCATGGTGTACTCCGGCGGAAAGACGGGGCCGATTATAGGGCGCACTGGCCACCGGCGCGCCCAGCGCAGGCAGCCCGGCTCTGCTGCAGGGCAGCTCTTCACCTGGGCTACCATAGCCGGCACCGGGCAGCGACCGGGCCCTTTTGATGACCAGCCAATGCCGTGACTCCCACCTTCATTGCCATCACCGGCCCCTCGGGGGCCGGCAAGTCCACTCTGGCGCGCATGCTTGCCGAGGCGCTCGACGCCGTCGGTCCGCGGGAGCCGGGGCAGCGGCCGGGAACCAGGGAACGCGAGGCCTGCAGTGACGGATCGCAGGCGGTCGTGCTGGCCGAGGACTGCTACTACCGCGACCAGTCGCATCTGTCCTTCGCCGAGCGTCTGCAGACCGACTATGACCAGCCGGCTGCCCTCGAACATGAGTTGCTCGCGTGGCATCTCGGGCAGCTCCGCCGCGCCGCGCCGGTCCCGGTGCCCCGCTATGACTATGCGCAGCACACGCGCGCCGAGGGCTGCGTTTGGCTGGCTCCGCGTCCCTTCGTGATCGTCGAAGGCATCTTGCTGTTCAGTTCACCCCAGTTGCTGCGTCACTTCGATCTGAAAGTCTGGCTGGATACCCCGCTCGCCACCTGTCTGCAGCGACGTATCGACCGGGACGTGCGCGAGCGCGGCCGCTCGCGTGCGTCGGTGGAAGCCCAGTTCGCCGCCACCGCTGCTCCGATGGCCCGCCGCTACCGTGCCTGCTGGCAGCAGCAGGCGGATCTGGTAGTGACCGCGGAGCTTGATCTCGCCACGGCCATCGACACCCTCGTCCGCAGGCTTCACCATGCAGCCCTGCCCAACAACTCCCGGGATTCCTGATGCAAACACTGCTCTGCTTGCTCGGCATTGGCGTTTTTCCTGCGCTTGCCTGGCTCTGCTCCTCCCACCGTAGGCGAGTGAACCTGCGAACGACCGGCATCGCTTTCGCCTTGCAGTTCCTGCTGGGTGCCGTGGCGCTCTACCTGCCAGCCGGTCGGGTACTGCTGGAAAACGTCTCGCAGGGCGTGGCCGGCGTGCTGGCCTTTGCCCAGGCCGGCATCGAATTCGTCTTCGGGGAGATCGGCAGCTACAGCCTGGGCACTGTATTCGCGGTGCATGTACTGCCGGTGGTGGTGTTCTTTGCCTCGCTGGTGTCGGTGCTGTACTACCTCGGGGTAATGGGCTGGATCATCCGCTTGATCGGAGGTGCGCTGCAGGCCCTGCTCGGAACCAGCAAAGCCGAATCGATGTCGGCTGCTGCCAATATTTTCGTGGGTCATACCGAAGCGCCCCTCGTCATCAAGCCGCATTTGCCGCACATGAGCCGCTCTGAACTTTTTTCCGTGATGGTGGTGGGGCTGTCCACCGTGGCAGGGTCGGTGCTGGCGGGCTACGTCGCGCTCGGCGTGGAACTGCGTTACCTGCTGGCGGCCAGCTTCATGGCAGCGCCCGGCGGACTGCTGATGGCCAAACTGCTGGAACCGGAGACCAGCGATGTGCGCTCGCGTGAGGCCGATCTCCCGTTGTCCGGCGACCTGCACGTCAACATCGTCGATGCGGCCGCGGCCGGTGCCACCGACGGCCTCAAACTGGCGCTCAACATCGGTGCCATGCTGCTGGCCTTCGTGGCACTGATCGCCATGCTGAACGGCATTCTCACCTGGCTTGGTTCCCTCGTGGGTGTGGAGGGGCTGACTCTGCAGGTACTGCTGGGCTGGCTGTTCCGGCCGCTGGCGCTGCTGCTCGGCATTCCCTGGGGCGAAAGCCTGCAGGCTGGCAGTCTCATCGGACAGAAATTGGTGTTCAACGAGTTCGTCGCTTATGCCGAGTATTCGCTGCGCCAGGCCAGCCTGAGTGACTACACCCGGTCGGTGGTCACCTTTGCCCTGTGTGGCTTTGCCAATATTGCCTCGGTGGCGGTGCTGCTCGGTGGGGTGGGCACCATGGTGCCAGAGCGTCGCAACGAGATTGCGGCGCTGGGCATGCGTGCCGTCCTGGGAGGATTTCTGGCCAATCTCCTGAGCGCTGCGATCGCTGGATTCTTCCTGTCGCTCGGCTGAGGCCGCGGCCGCTAGGTGCGAGGGGCCAGCAGCAGGTCGAGGCTGCCCTCGTCATCAGCGCTCTTTTCGAGGTGCGGATAGCGCAGACCGTCCCGGTAGTCGATGCTGACGGTGCGGTAGTTCTTGCCCTGCCTGACGATCAGTTCCAGCGCCGCCCCGGACGATCCGGACTGTTCGAGGGCCGTCCTGAATGCGTCCGCCGAAAACTGCACGCCATTGATCGCCACGATCTGCATGCCGACCGCCAGGTCGGCAGCAAAGGCCGGGCTGTCCCACACCACGGACTGCACGTTGCCTTCGTTGGTCACGACGAGTCCGATGCCATAACTCTGATCCACACCCTTGAGATCACTCTCGATGTTCTTGCTGATGCTGCTCGGCGTGTCCCGGTACACCAGCCGGTAACCCCCGAGTTCCAGCCCGCGCTTGGGAGCCTCGGTACTGGTCTGGTCGACCCGGGCGGCGAAGAAGCCGGTCCAGTCGTAGGGCTGCACGCCCTGCAGCGCGGCAAGGACGTCTTCCCGCGTGTAGAGCAGTTGGCCGTAATCCCCGTCACGCATACCGAAGAACGCCGCGGCAAAGTCGTCAAGCCCGCGTGCGCCGTTGCTCTCGCGACGCAGGATGCCGTCCGCCTCCAGCCACAGCAGCAGTCCTTCGTTGTAGTAGTCCTCGGCGCGCTGCCAGCTGTTCCAGGCCTTGGGCCTGCGAGCCGCAATGATGGGGTCGAACGTGGTGTCGACCAGCGGGCGCCATTGCCGACCTTTGGCGAGATCCAGACGGGCCGCAATGGAAGCGATGGCATCCAGCGTTTGCTCTTTGCTGAAGAGACCGGCGCGGGCGCCGAGGACGTAGCCCCAGAACTGGGTCTGCCCTTCGTAGACCCACAGCAGGTCGTCCTGCATCGGCGTGCGGTAGTCTGGCGTCCACAGCCCGGCGGGGCGCCGGAACTTGCCATTCCAGCTGTGGGTGAATTCATGCGGCAGCAGGTTGCGGTCACCGGGACCGTCTTCCCAGCGGGTGAAATAACCCGGTTCGACGCTGTTTTCCGACGAGCGATGGTGCTCGAGTCCAATACCGCCGAGTTCGCCGGTAATGGCCAGCAGGAAGTCGTAGTGGTCGAAGTGGCGTGAATCGAACAGGGCGACAGCCTCGCTCACCAGCTTGCGGTGCATGGCGAGTTGTTCGTCGCTGTGCACCAGTTCCTTGGGGTCGTCGGCCACCATGGCGAGGGTCACGCCTTCGCCCAGATCGGCGGTGGCACTGTAACGGCCGGCGAAGACCGGCGAATCGATCAGCGTTTCGTAATCGGTGGTTTCGTAGTTCACCACGGCGCCCTGCTGGCTGCCGCGCAGGGCCGAAAACGCCTGCCAGCCCGCCGGGTAGGTCACGCTCGCCTGCACCGGAATACGCCGCACGTAGTAGCCGGCCGGATAGAAAGACACGCGCTCGAATTGCAGATTCAGCAGCTTGTCGGTCACCACCACACGACCCTGGTTTTCTGCGGTCGGATTGGCGGCCTGAAATTCCAGTTCGATCTCCGTTGCCCCCGGAGGTACCGCGACCACGATGGCAAAGACGTCCAGCGGGTGCCGCTGCCAGGCAACCGGCTGCCCGAGGGCGGTGATCCTCAGCCCTGTCATCTTTTCCAGCTGGCCGCGCGGGGCGTGGTTACCCGGCAGCCACTCCGGGAACAGCAGGGTGAGTGGTGCTGCAGCGCTCACGGGAATCGTCTGCCTCACGACCCACAGGCGCTGCGTGGTGTCACTGGCATCGACAAGCAACCGCATGGTGCCGGGAAACGCCCGATCCTCCGCCACCGGAATGTCATCGACCGGCGCGGGGAGAGTCGGCCCTGAGCGGTCCTGCGCCTGCAAGGTGCCGGTGGCCAGCAGGGCACAGACGATTTGGATCAGCCAAGAAAAACGCAACATTCTTCCTCCGGGTGCAGTATTTTTCGCATGATGCCGGCGCATGGGGCAATCATCAGGCGCGCCAGTATCGCGAGCAGTCGCTTCAGACAACGACCGCATGACGGCAGGCTGTTGCCACGCTGGACGGGGCAACACCGGCACTTTATGGTGCTGACTGCTCCTGGGGTTGCAGCAGTCCATCGGGCACCGCTTTCCTCTGCTGCTGGTGCGCTTATGCATTTTGGCTTTCGTAAACGACTGGGCTGGTTGTTCACCAGCATGCTGGCCTGGCTTGCGGCCGGTGCGATCTATTCGCTGATCCGCTTCTACGGCACGCGCGACTTCATGGACTGGACGCTATCCACACCGATGGTGGTGCTGCTGTGGTTTGTGGGCAGTTGCTTCTTCGGGCTCATGTTCTGGCTGGCCGACCTGCTCTGCGACCGTCCGGCCCTGCGCGTGCAGTCTTACGGCTTCCTGATCCTGTTCCGCTCCCTGCTGCTGGTGGCGTCGACCGTCGGCATGGTGCTGCTGACACGGCTTGCTGCCTGGTGGCTGGACCAGATCCCGGCCGCCCAGATTCTGCCGACTTTTGCGGAGCGCATGATCGCCCCGCCCACGATCATCTTCATGGCCTACGTTTTTCTGGTGGCCGGTCTCTTCAACTTCGTGCGCCAGATGAGCCTGATGCTCGGTCCTCGCGTGCTTCGCAACCTGTTGCTCGGCAAGTATCGGCAGCCGGTGGAGGAGCAGCGGATTTTCATGTTTCTCGACATGCGTGATTCGACCGGTCATGCCGAGCGCCTCGGTCACAACCGTTTCAGCCGCTTGCTGCAGGACTGCTTCAACGACCTCACCGACTCAGGCCTGCGCCATCAGGTCGAGGTGTATCAATATGTGGGTGACGAAGCCGTGCTGACCTGGAACTGGTCGGATGGCCTGCAGGGCGCCAACTGTGTGCGGACTTTTTTCGACTTCAAGGCCACGCTGCTGGCCCGCAGTGCCCATTACCTGAAACGCTACGGCCTCGTGCCCGAGTTCAAGGCCGGCATCAACCTCGGGCCAGTCACCGTCGCCGAAGTCGGCGTGCTCAAGCGTGAAATTGCCTACCACGGCGAAACCCTGATTACGGCTGCCCGCCTGCAGGGCATGTGTAACGAGCATCAGCTCGACATTCTGGTCGCGGAAGAACTGGCCAGTCGACTGGACAGGGAACCTGGACTGCGCTTTGCGGGTGTAGGCAGCATGAGTGTGAAGGGCCGGCAGACCGCTGTGCAGGCTTTCTCGGTGGCGGAGCTCGCCTAGGCGGCCGAAGCCGGAGGCAGGGCTACCCTGCCGGCCGACTGGCGTTGCACCGCGGAGTGGGGAGTGGGGCAGAGCCAGCCACGGCGCCTGCCCCTCGTGCTTGCCTTATGGGCTTACCTCGTGACTTCGAGGCTGCTGCCGCCGCCCGGACCGCCGGTAGCACTGGCAGCATCCACCACCAGCTTCACCCACAGGGCGTCCTTGTCGCGGTACCAGGATGTGGCGCTGGCGCTGCGCAGCGCGTCCAGGCTTGGCTGCTCGGTGCCAGCCTTGGCCGCCGTGTAGCCTGGCAGTTCGAAGACCACCCAGGAACCGTTGTCCATTTCGCGCAGGCTGAGCGCCAGCGCGGGATTTTCGCTGAGGGCTTTCAGCTCGACGCCGCTGCGAATGGTGGTTTCACCGCCCGTTGCGCCGAAACCTGTACCGCCGCCGACTACGAGTTCACGGTCGTTGCGCACGAGCGTGATGGCCGGGAAGCTACCGGCGGGGGGTGCCATCACCGAGCCGCCACCACCCGCCGGCGTCCGCACGCCGACGCGGCCATAGTGGCCCTCGCAGACGGCGGCATTCCAGCTCGGCTTGATTTCGCAGGCCTCATTGTCGGAGGCAATGCCGTTGTCGATCACGACGAAGGAGCCGGGCTTGCCGCCCAGCGAACCATCGACGTCATGGATGACGGCCCCCTTGTAGTTGAGCGAGCTGCCGAAGTCCTGCGCCCAGCGCCGGTCCATGGCAGGGAAGTACACCGGCTTGGCGTTCTCGAAGGTGAGACCCTGGACGGCATTGCGGGTGCTGATGCCAAAGCTGGTGTAGAGCAGATACGAGAGGGCGCCGGCCTTGCGGGTGGCGTTGTCCTCGTAGTTGCGGAAGGTTGTGTTCACCACATCATGGCGGAAATCGTAGTACTCGTAGCCGCGCAGCGGGAAATCAGCCTGGCCGTTCGGCAGCGGCATGCTGCGGCCATAGGCCAGCTCCACCGCTGTGGAGGGGGTGCCCTTGTTGTCGCTTTCTCCGACGAACAGCGAGTCGACCACACGCGAGGAGAAGGTCACGCCTGCACCCAGATCACCGGCGGCGTGCGTGAAGCCGATGCCGTTGTCGGCCAGTTTGAGGTTGCGGAACACGTGCAGGGCGCCGCGGCCCCAGATGCCGCCGTTGCGGTTCTTGTAGCCGGTGAAGTCCTCGATCACCGTTTCCAACCGCTGGCTGTTGGGGTCGGTCGGATTGGCGCGGGCCGTATGGTAATTGCTGCCCACCACGCTGAAATGGTTATCCGGTCGCGGACCTCGATCGAACATCATGCCGTCGAAGTTGGAATGCGCCACGTTACCCTTGAAGGTGCCGAGCGGCATGCGGCGCGGGAAGGTGTTCTGGCCGATCTCGGTGCCGTCGAACTGGCCGATGCCGTTCACCGGCAGAGCGATCCAGAAACCGATCTGTCCGGACCCGGCGGCCACGTTGTCGACGAAGTGGTTGGAGGGGTTGGTGATCCAGTAGGTCGACGCGGTGTTGTCCGACGGCAGCAACACGTTCTTGGATTCCTGGCCGGCCGGCTGCGAGTTGCCTATCACGAGGTTGGTGGGCACGCAGGGCAGCGTCGGGTGACATTTGGTCATGATGCCGAGGTTGTGCACGAACCAGTTGCCGGTCTCGATGCCGTCCTCGAGGAAGAAGCAGTGCCCGACGTTGTTGTAGGTCACGTTGTTTTCCACCCGCACGTTGTGGGTGCCATGCACGGTTACGCAGCGGCTGAAGGTGTCGTGGATAGCCGAGTTGCGCACATACTGCCCTGCCGCGTCACCCACCAGGTGCCAGTGGATCGGGTAGCGCGCCAGTTGCAGGTGCTGACCCATGCGAAAGAATTCCACGCCGGACACATACATCTTGCTGCCGGGCATCGCCATCACATGGCCGCCCTGATGCGTGTTGGCTGCATCGTCCGAAGCCTGGATACGGATATTGCGGGTAAGGTTGCCCACTTCGCCGCGCTCGTCGACACCGAAGGTGACCTCGCCGAAATGCATGTAGGCGAGTGTGCGGTCGAGCATGACGCTGTTGCCGTCGATGGCCGTGATGTGGCGCCGCTCGGCCTGCTGGGGATCGAAGTCGGTGGATGCCAGCACGATTTCATCACCGGGCTGCCAGCCACTGGCATCGAGCACTTCGATGGAGAGGCTGCCCGCGGCGGCGGTCTTGGCCAGCTTGCTCCAGGTGTGGATACGGTCGCCGTGGAGGTTGAGCGTGCCACCCATGATCATGATGCCGCGATCGCCCATGGCGTTGGTGTTTTCGCCGGGCACGTTGTCGACCAGCGTGATGATGGCTTTGCGCGTGTGCGGAGCGGCTTCGGTGCCGGCCTGCAGTTCACCGTGCAGCATGATCCAGTCGGTCGCGAGTTCGATGTCCTGATCGCTGGCAAAACGCAGCTTGCCATTGATGGTGAGGCTGCGCAGGGTGGGCGGGCTCACATCGAGCACCACGTCCATGCCGGTTTCGATGGTGACGGACTCACCCTCGGCGGGCACGCGGCCGCTGGGCCACGTGGCAGGGTCCGACCAGAGCGCTTCGGAGGCAGCGCTGGCGGCGGAACTGGCAAACAGGTAACAGGCCGGCAACGCCAGCCCCAGCAAACGAGCAGAAAGAGACAACTTCATGGCGAATACTCCCCTGGACAATCAATAGCCTGCTGCGCTGTTGCGGGGCAGGATTTCGGTGCGATGCGGGCCGGATGGTAAGCGTGAAGCCCGTGGAAAAAAAGCCGCTCCGGCCCTGCCTTATCCGTCCGGAAGTGATCTGCTAGCATCCACACCGCTTTTTTACCCACCCTGCCGACAATTGCCGCTCTCCAAGGAAGCCAGACCAGCATGAAACGGAGCTTGACCGGTGCGGTCGCCGCAGCCCTGCTGCTGGCTGGCCAGACCTTCGCCCAGACCTGTGCAGTCACGATCGACGTGAAGGACACCTTGGGTTTCAGCGCCAGACAGATCAGCGTGGATCGCCGCTGCGCCGAGTTCAGCCTCACACTGCGCCACATCGGTACCCAGCCGGCGGGCAGCATGGGGCACAACTGGGTGCTCACCCGCGCCGAGGACTTCGAGGGCGCCGTGCAGGACGGTCAACGTGCCGGTTTCGACAACCAGTTCGTCAAGCCCGGCGATACCCGTGTGCTGGCGGCTACGCGGGTGATCGGTGGCGGTGAGCAGACCACGATCAGTTTCGATCCCTCGCGCCTCGAGCCAGGAGGCGACTACACCTACTTCTGCAGCTTTCCCGCGCATTTCGTGCAGATGCAGGGCAAGCTGCTGGTCGAGTGAGCAGCGCATGACGGTGACTCGGCGATGGCCTCCAGTATCTGCGTACTGCCTCGGCGGGTCTGACCGATGAGTGACTCGGCGAGCGAAGGGAGTTTTTACTGCGGTGTGCCGGCCCCGGAGGATGTTGACGGCATCCTTGCGCTGCAGGATGCCAACCAGATCGAACGGGGCGGCAGCCTGTCGGCGCGTTTCCCACGCGAGTGGTTCCTGCAGGCCATGGCGCACGCCGCCTTGCTGGTGGCGCGCCGGGACGGCGTGGTGATCGGCTACGTGGCCTTCACCTCCCGGCAACTGCAGGCCCACGTGCCGATCATCCAGGCCATGCTGCAGGCCTACGACCACTCGGGTGCTTACCTGCACGGTCCCATCTGCGTGGCAGCCAGCGAGCGGCGCCGCGGGGTGGCCCAGGCCTTGCTGCGGGCGCAGCGCCAACAGTGCGGCCATGCCCCGCTGCAGTCCTTCATTCGTGAGGACAATGCTGCCTCGCGAGCTGCACACCGCGCTGCCGGCTTGCGCGAGGCAGCGACGTTTTCACTCGGCGGCGAGCGCTATGTGGTCGTGGTGGGGTGAGACCGCGGCAGCTGCCGCGGGCACTGGGGGCAAGGATTGATGGCCGTAGAGCGGTTGTTTCTGCTGAGCGGGGCATCGCGCCGCGAAGCCATTCTCAGCGACTGGTTCAAGGCCCGCCCCGGTATCCTCGGGGCGCTGGCGCGCCAGTGGTTCGATGTGGCGAGGCGCTGTGGTCCCGAGGTGCGCTGGCTGCTGCACGACGGGTGTCCGGTTGCGTGTCTGCAGGATGCGGCGTTTCTGTACGTCAATGTCTTCCGTCTGCATGTCAACGTGGGTTTCTACCAAGGGGCCGACCTTCCCGACCCCCGGGGCCTGCTGCAGGGTAGCGGCAAAGCCATGCGTCATGTGAAGGTGCAGCCGGGCACGCCGCTCGACGAGACTGCCCTGGCCCGCTTGATCGAGGCCGCCCATGCCGACCTGCAGAGGCGTCTGCTGACCCCGCAGCGACGCGTCGACCTATAATCAGCCGCGCAGGGCACAACACTCATAAAGGAGCTGTTCCATGATTCGTCATTCATTTGCATTGGCAGCGCTGCTGCTCGCCGGCGCAGCGCTGGCACCGGCGGGTGCGCAGGCGCAGATCGACTGTACGCGCGGCGGGTTGCTGAAGGCAGCCGAACTGTATGTCGCCGCGCAGGGCAGCGGCGATCTGGCGGGACTGCCGCTGGCGGCCAACGTCGGCTACTGGGAAAACATGGTGATTGGCGATATCAAGACGGGCATCGTCAGTCAGGCCATGAAGATCGACCACCATCGCAGCATCGTCGATGACGCCAGCTGTCAGTCCTTCACGGAAGTCATCATCACCGACAGTGCCAAGCCCTACGTGCTTGGCACCCGCTTGCGCGTGAACCACGACAAGATCGCCGAGGTCGAAGTGCTGTGGACCACCACCGGCTACTGGCTGTTCAATGCCGACAACTACCTCAAGTATTCCTCGGCCGAGGACTGGGGCCCGATCCCCGCTGCCGACCGCGACTCCCGCGCTACGATCCTGGCAGCAGCCAACGCTTATCTGGACGCCTTCCTCGAAGGCAAGAAGGATCAGGTGCCGTGGGGCTACCCCTGTGTACGCATCGAAGGCGGCATGTACACGGGCAAGGGCCGGGACGATGATTCCTGTGAAGTCGGCGTGCCGGCCGGCGTGAACATTGCCAACCGTCGCTTCGTGGTCGATGAGGTGCTCGGTGCCGTCGTGGTGTTCTGCACCTTCGGTACCGGCAGTCCGAGCGGCGGCAGTGGCGCGCCCGATACGCATCTCTTCCGCGTCGAATCTGGCCGCCTGCGTTATGCCCACACGCTGACGCATTTGCTGCAGTCCAGCTTCCGCGGCGCGGCGCCCACTCCCTGAAGGGTAGCAGCCGCGAGGGCCACTGGCCTCGCCAGGGCGCGGGGACGGTCGGCGCGCCGCGCCCGCGCTGGCCTCGTCGTTACTCCAGCGCCGTAAGCAGAGCCTGCAGGTCCTGGGTCAGGCCAGCCCGGAAGTCAGTCGTGGTCTCCAGTGTATCGAGCACCAGCAGGTCGGCGCCGGCCGCTGCGATGGCCTCGCGGATCGGCGCTGATGGCTGCCACTGATGCAGCACGACCTTTACGTCGGCGGCACGCAGGGCGGCGGTCAGGGCAGCGAGGTCAGCGGCTTGCCAATCGATGTCCTGCTTCACGAAGTAGTCCTCCACGAACACGCCGAGGTCGCTGGTCAGGTACACGAACTGATCGCTCAAGGCGTAGACCAGCGGATCGGCCACCGCGGCGAGGCGCCGCTCCACGTCGTTCTTCAGTTGCAAGTAGCTGGCCTTTTCGCGCGCGAGGTTGGCGGCGATGGTGGCGGCCTGCTGCGGGTACAGTCGCTGCAGGTCGTGGCCGATGATGTCCAGCGTGCGGATGACGTTGGACGGGCTCAGCCAGAAGTACGGCGACACGGCATTGCTGGCCGGCGAGTTGGCCACCGCCACTCCATCCAGTTCATGCGACCACGGTTTGCTGGCATCGATATCGACGATGCGGATGTTCACTTCGCGCGCGGCCGTGTAAAGCGGGTCGCCCGCCCACAGTTTGCCCATCGTGATCACCGCATCGGCGGTCCTGAACTGCTCGGCAAAGCGCTCCGCCTGCCGCGTGAACAAGGTGGCCTGCGCCTGCATCGAGCGCGGTTCTTCCGGCAGCAGGGTCAGTCGTACAGCGGTGCCGGCCACCAGTGCCTGTGTCAGGGAATGAAGCGGCGCCATGGCGACGAGGACGGTGGGGCTCTCGCCGGTTTGGGCGTGTAGCGTGGCTGCGGGCAGCTGGCACGCCAGCACGAGCGCCAGCGGCCTGAGTGCGCGCAGCCTGGCAATCACAGTCGTGCCTCCCGGAAGCCTGGCACCAGGTTGCGGATCAAGGTCGTGACGATGAAGAACCCCGCTGCCAGCATCACGATCGCACCGCCGGAGGGTACGGGGATATCCCACTGCATCGGAATCCAGATACCGCCGATGCAACTCAGCGTGGCCAGCAGCATGGTCGTCCACACGAAACTGCGCAGCGTTCGGCACAGATTGCGGGCCGCCGCCGCCGGGATCAGCAGCAGTGCCTCCACCAGCACGGCCCCGATGATCTTCACGCAGGCCACCGTGATCAGCGTGACCAACACGATGAACACGTACTCGACGGCCTGCACGTTGACACCGCGCACCTGCGCCAGACTGGCGTTGAGACTGCCGAGCAGCATCTTGTTGTAGAGCGGCAGCCCCGCCAGCAGCGTGATGAGCGTGACGACCAGCAGCACGTCCATGTCCAGATCGCTGACCGTGAGGATGGAGCCGAACATCACGCTTTCGAGGATGTGGGTATTCACCCGCGCCGACACATACAGCACCAGCGAGGCGCCGACCGCGAGAGAGATGGACAGAAAAACGCCGATGAGGGCATCTGCCGACAGCCGTGTCCGCGGTCTCGTGTAGTTAAGCACGATACCGAACAGCAGACAGAAGCTGAACATCGACACATAGGGCGCGGTGTAGGACTCGCCGATCAGTACGCCGATCGCCACGCCGGTGAGCGCGGCATTGCCGATGGCCTGCGAAAAGAAAGCCATGCGCTTGGCAACGATCATGGTGCCGACACAGCCGAGCAGCGGACCGATCACCAGCGAGCACAGCAGCGCATTGATGACGAATTCGTAGAAGAACACCGAGGGCAGCAATCCAGCTTCCCCCAACAGCATCAACTGCTCGCGCAGCCAGGCATAAACGGGTGTCATCAGGCGGCCCTCCCGGCGACCGGGGCATGGAAGACGCCGCGCTGCATGTCGGCGGTGAGCGTGGTAGCGGTCGCGCCGTGGGCCAGCACCCGCTTGTCGATGACCGTGACGGACTGCGCGAGGCGCGCCACCTGCTCAAGATCATGGTTGATCCACAGCACCGTGGCGCCGCCGGCGTGGATCTCGAGGATGAGTTGTTCGAATAGCCGGGCGCCGGCCTCGTCGAGGCTGGTCATCGGCTCATCCAGCACCAGCAGGTCGGGAGCCGGGATCAAGGCCTGCGCGAACAGCAGACGCTGGCGCTCGCCGCCAGACAGCGAGCCGAGCATCAGCCGGCGCCGCGCCGTCAGTCCGACGCGCTCGAGCGCCGCATCGATGGCAGCCTTCGCCGACCGCCGGGTGCCCGTGAAGGCCGGTCGATTCTGGCTGATCACGGTCATGAAATCGTCGATGGTCAGCGGCAGTGTCTTTTCCATTTCGATCAGCTGTGGCACGTAACCGATGCTGCCGCGGGTCCCGCCGGGCCAGCTGAACTCGATGCTGCCACGGTGTGGCATCTGACCCAGCAGGCAGCGGACGGTCGACGTCTTGCCGCCCCCATTGGGACCGATCAGGCAGTGCAGCGCACCCCCTGCGATGCTGAACTGCAGGTCGGTGAGAACCGGGCTGGCCCCGAGTTGCAGGGACAGATCGCGTACGTGGATGGCGGGGCCTGGCATGGAGGGACCTGTGCTGGGATCAGGGGGCGGTCGTGCTCTGGATGGCAGCGTGTAGCGACTCAAGGTTATAGCGCATTTCGTCTTCAAACAGCGTTGCCGAGTACTCGCCGTCGGAGATGTGCGAGAAGGAAAACACTTTCACGCCGGTTTCGGCCTGCAAGGTGTCGGCCAGCTTGCCGGCAAAGAATTTCTCCGCGAACAGCACGTTGACGCCGGCAGCCTTGATGTCGTCGATGGTCTGTGCCAACTGGCGCGCCGTCGGTTCCACCCCGTGGCGTGGCTCGATGACCGCCACGATATTGAGCCCGAACTCCTGCATCAGGTAGCCATAGGCGCCGTGCATGGTGGCTGCCCTGAAACGGGAACTGTCGAGAGTGGCGATCCTGTCGGTGTACTCGGCCTTCAGTTGGCGCAGTCGCGTGGCATACGCGCGGCTGTTCTTGCGGTAGTCCTCGGCGTGGGCGGGGTCCAGCTCGCCGAGCCGGCGGGCAATCTCGTACACCTGCTGGATGGCCGTGATGGTCGATATGAACGTATGGGCATTCACGCTCTGGTCAGCGGCGCCCGCCGTGGGAATCAACGACACACCATCGTTGGCGTAGATGAGCGGTGTGCTGCCGGCACCGGCAGCCTGCATGATCTCGAAAGCCCACTGATCGTGACCGATGCCGTTGACGACCAGCACATCGAGTGACTGGGCTCGTTTCATGTCGTCTGGCAGCGGGTTGTAGTTGTGTGGGTTATAGCCGGCGCCGATCAGCGGAACGATGCTGGCCTTGTCTCCGACGATGGCGGCCACGAAGCTGTAGTAGGGGTGCAGTGTGATGCCGACCGTAAGTCGTTCCCCGTTCTTGAACGCGGCCGTGGCGCCGCCCGCAGCCAGGGCAAGCAGGCAGGCGGCGAGCCACTGCAGCCAGTATCGCCGGCGGGACGGTCGCCGCCCCGGGTACGGTCCGCGCTTGCCGCGTCCAGCCTGCTCAGTTGCCATTCAGTCGCTCCACTTCATCCTTGCCCTGGTAGGGCACCACTTCCTTCCAGCCATGCAATACCAGCGACGCCACCTTGGACGTCTCCGGCACTGGCGCGAAGCGGTCGGCAGACCACCAGATCGAGGTGGGAGACACCTGTACGCCGCCCGCATGTTTGTGATCAATCACCAGCACGTAGGCGCCCTGCTCGGGCAGCGTGCCGTTCGACCCATGGTAGAGCGTCAGGCCCTGGGCCTCGCCTTCCTGCACCACATTCTTGAGCACCCACTGCACCGAACCATTTCGCTCCCAACTGAGATCGCGGTAGAACGGCGGCAGCAGGGCTTCCTGGAAATCCTTGTCCTCCGGCCAGTAGCCGTTGTAGTACACCATCCAGTTGATCTCGTCGGCCGCCACCAGCAATTCGTTGTAGATCGCCTGATCCACACCCTGCAGGCCGGAGAAGGCGCTGATCTGCCAGTCGAGAATAGTCTGCGTCTTTTCCTCGAGCCCGTACTCTTCGGCATAGAACCAGGTGAAACCGCTGACGCCGACCAGCGCGGCGAGCAGCAGCGCGGTTTCCCAGCGGGCACTGTTGGGCGGAATGGGTTGCAGCAGGGCGGTGGTCATGGGCGGGTTCCGGTCAGGGGGGGGAGGTCCGTGACCTGCACCCACAGGATGGCATCCTGCGACAGCGGCTTGCCGGCATGCTCTTTGGTGGGTCCCACGTTCAGGGCAGCAAAGCCCCACCAGCCCGCCTTGGGCAGGGCAAAGGAGAATTCGCCCTGGGCATTGCTGAGGATGACGATCGCCTCCAGGGAGGGGTGCGGCGCCGTGATCTGGCCCTGTTCCTCGAAGCGGCGATTGTCGACGTCGAGCGCGTGATTGAGGTACTCGACTTCGATCTGGGTGAAGGGCACCGGTACGCCGTCACTCAGTACCACACCGCGAAACACGCCGCTGGTCCAGTTGGCGTAGGGTTTGTTGAGGGCGTGGATCTCGGCCGGCAGGCCAAGGGTTTCGCTCCAGTTGCCCGGCACGCCCCCGACATTGACCATGACCTTGGCGAACTGCTGGATGTAGATGTCTTCGCCCGCTTCGAGATAGGGCGCGGGTTCGACCACGAACTGGTAGTCACCGAGCGAGCGCACCAGATTGCGCGGAATGGTGGCGCGCCAGGCCGGAACCCGGCTGTCTTCACTCTGCCAGTCGATCGCCTGCAGGTAGGGCAGCAGATCGACCTCCTCGGACGGTTCGCCGGCAGCGGGTCGCCGCGAGAAATAGAAGCGCTCGGGCTTGTCCATGGCCATGCTCGGTTCACCGGCGAAGGCATGGGTAAAGATCAGGTGGAATGGCAGGTCCTCCCCGCGCAGCAGGGCCGTTTTCGGGGTATGGACCACGAGGAAATGGGCGGTGGCCGGCGCGGTGACCAGACTTGCCATTGCCGTGACGAGCAGCACAGCGAGCGGACGCAGAAACATGACCTGACCCTCGTTCAGCTGATGTCGTCGCCGAGCACGGTGATCTGATGTTCGGCACCGGCGTCGAAGACCACGGAAAATCCCCCGGCGGGACGCTTGAAAGTAGCACTGCCCCGGGCATCGAGCTTGGCCTGCTCCAGCACCTTGCCCTGCTGGTCCAGCAGCCGCACACCGACGCCCTCGGCCGATGCGCCGTCGGAAAATCCTCCCTCGCAGGTCAGCGTCTCGTCGCCGTTGTCGAAGCAGTCGAACAATGGCGTGTGGGCGTGGGCAGTGCCCCAACCCACCAGCAGGTACAGGCCCAGCAGTTGTCTGATCATGATGAATCCCCCGGTGCCAAGGATGTTGGCATGGCGTGATTTCGCCGCACAAGCGGCCACGAGCGCCAGCGCTTGACCTTTGTTGAACCGTTACGCGGCGTTAACGCTGGGCGCAGACCGGCGCAGCGCCAACAGGGTCAGGTCATCGGACAGGCTGTCGTGCTGGAAGGCGGCAATCTCGGCCGTGATGGCGTCGCAGAGTTCGCGCACGCTGCCGCGCGCATGGCGCTGGAGGAAATGCTTGATGCGGGACGTTCCGTAGAACTCGCCGGCCGGAGAGCGTGCCTCCGGATAGCCGTCGGTATGCAGCAGCAGGGTATCGCCGGGTTGCAGGGTGAACTCGGCATCCTGATAGTCCTGTTGCTCGAGCATGCCGACGATAGTGCCGGTCGCCTCGCCGACTGTCGCCACCTCGCCCGTGCTGCTGATGAGGTAGGGCGGCAGGTGGCCCCCGTTGGCATAGGTCACCCGGCCGCTGGCGCTGTGGTAGCTGCCGAGAAAGAGGGTCACGAAAGCCCCGCCACGGCGACTTTCCCGCAGGCGTTCGTTGGTTTCGCGCAGGATTTCGCCTGGTCGTCGTCCGCTCTGGGCGAGATCACGCACCATCGTGCGGGTGACCGCCATCACCAGCGCGGCCGACAGACCCTTGCCGCTGACATCGGCGATGACGAAGACCAGTGTGCCGGGGCTCACCAGGAAGTAGTCGAAGAAGTCGCCCGCTACGTGGCGCGCGGCCTGATTGACCGCGTGCAAGGTGAAGTCCTGCGGGCCGTGCAGCGCGGCAAAATCGCCAGGCAGCAGGGAGCGCTGGGTTTCACGCGCCAGCTGCAGTTCCTGCTCCACCAGCTTGCTGGCCGTTTCCTGCTGGCTCTGCCGCGCGATCTGCTTCTTGAGGTCTTTCAGCATGCGGTTGAAGCCACGGCTGAGCCGTCCGAGTTCATCCGTGGAGCGGATGTTTTCGATGTGGGTGTCGAGTCGCCCGCGTGCCACTTCCGATACGGCCGCCTCCAGTTGCTTGATGGGTCGGGTGAGACGGGAACTCATCCACCAGACCAGCACGAAGATCAGCACCATGGTGAGGCCGAGTCCCAGCAGGGCAAGCTCGATCTGCGCACGGATCGGCGCGACCAGTTGTGCTTCCGCCGTCAGGGTCGCCAACGACCAGCCGTTGATGGGGATGGGCGCATGGCTGATCCATAGCTTGCCGGCCGGCAGGGCATCGGCGAACGCGCGTCGGCCAAGGACAGCAACACCGCGCTCGCCGGCGAGAATGCGGTTGGCAATGCTCTGGAAGGCGGGGCTGCCCACCGCAGCAACCAGATCCTGCAGGCTGGCTTGCAGCACCTGGCCTGCATCGGAATGCGCCACGAAGCGGCCACGCCGGCTCATCACCATGAACTGGGCGCTTTCCCCCGCTGCCAGCAGCTCACCGAGTCGATCGAGGCGCAGGTCCAGGCTCGCCACCCCGATGAAACGTTCTCCTGCCTTGATGGGCACAGCATAGGTAACGACAGTGACGGCCTCGGTGAGGGTGTCACGACGCGGCTCGCTCCAGAGAGGTCGCCCGGCGGCACGGACCTCCCGATACCAGGCCGTCCCTCCCTCGGTGTAGTCGCCAACCTCTGCGGCGAGATCCAGGGTCGTCGTGTCTGCGCCGAACACGTAGGGTGCGAACAAGCGCTGGTCGGCGCGCAGGGCAAAGGGTTCGAAGGCCAGCCCCGCGCCGTGGATCAGTGGATTGAGGGCAAGGCTGCCTCTGAGCAGCGCAACCAGCGCCTGCGCGTCGAGCGCCGGTTGCTGACCGAGAAAACGGGCCGTGTCGTCGGCGATGACGGCCACTGCCTGCAACTCGCGATCGAGACCGTTGGCCAGGAGCTCGACTTCGCGTTGCTGCTGGCCGGTCAGGGTGAGCACCGCACCCTCGTACACCCGCCGCAGCGTCAGTCCCATCACCACGCCGACGATCAGCAGCAGCGGCAGGAAGAGGGAGACGATGAGTTTCCAGCGAATCGAGAACAGCAGCTTAATGAGCATCCTCCCGCAATACCTCGCTGGCGGGAATGAAGGGGTAGGCGACGATCGGCTCCATGCCCAGCAAGCGCCGGCGCAGCATGTCGAGCGCGACGGCACAGCTCATGGTCCGCACCAGGTTGCGGGAGCGGTTGGCAAGCCGCACGAGTTGCGCGCAGCGCGACCTGCTGTCGCAGAGCGCAATGGCGACCGTACCGACGGGCTTGGCCTCGCTGCCACCCTCCGGCCCGGCAATGCCTGTGATCGCCAGCGCGTAGTCGCTGTCGCCGAGCGTTCGGGTAGCCGCGGCCATGGCCAGGGCAGTTTCCAGCGACACGGCGCCGTGCCGCTCCAGCGTGGCAGGGGTCACCTGCAGCAGAGCCGTCTTGGCTGCATTGGCATAGCTGACGATGCTGTGCCGCAGGTAGGCAGAACTGCCGGCGAAATCCACCAGCAGGCTGGCAAGCATGCCACCCGAGCAGGACTCGGCGAGGCTGAGGCTGGCACCTTGCGCGATCAGGGTGTGATGCACTTCCTCGGCCAGGCTCGGAAAGCGCGTGGACACGACCGCCGCACCCAGCAACTCCTGCAGCGCGGCAAGGTAGGCTGGCTGGGAAGCGATGGCCTCCTCTCCGCGCGCGAACACCTTGATTTCCACATGCGGGGCCGACGGTCGGTAGCCGAGCGTGATGCCGGCGGGCACCGGCAGCCTGACGATGCTCTCGGCCAGCGTCGATTCTCCGTGACCGAAGGTCAGCAGCTTGCAGAGGCGGGTGGGTGGCGCTGCACCGCGCAAGCGCGACAGAAAGGGCACGAAGTGGTCGGTCACCATGGGCTTGAATTCTGCCGGCACGCCCGGTGTGAAAAAGAACCAGGCACGGTTGATCTGCAGTCGGAAGCCCGGGGCTGATCCCTGCGGGTTGTCCACCAGCTCGGCCGTGGCGGGAATCAGGCATTGCTTGAGGTTGATGGCCGGCATCTGCCGGCCTCGCCGCTGGAACCAGTCCTGCAGATGCCTGCGCCAGCCGTCGTGCTCTACCAGTGCAACACCGGCGGCGCGGGCGGCCGCCTCGGCGCTCAGGTCGTCGCTGGTTGGCCCGAGACCGCCGTTGACCAGGATCAGGTCGGCGTGCCGACTGCGTTCGAGGAACAGCGCTACCAGATCGTCGATCCGGTCTCCTACGGTACTGCGGCGCGCCAGTTCAACGCCGAGATTCATCATGCTGTCGGAAAACCAGGCCGCGTTGGTGTCGACTATCTGGCCGGCTAGCACTTCTTCGCCGGTACTGATCATTTCCAGGAGCATGGGAACCGCCGTCAGCAGGAGGCGGCAATTCTAGCGCAGGCGAAGAGGGATTGGTCCCGCGAGGAGGGGCTTACTTGGTTTTGCTGTCCGACGATTTCTCGTCGAGATCGGCGGCGATGCTGAGCAGGCGCTTGCCGGCTTCCACTGACACATCCTCGGGAACCTCGAGCGTACCCCGCCAGAGCGCCTTGTCGTTGTCGTCCTTGCCGCTGCTGAGCACGCTGGTGCCGGTGGCGGTCTGCAGGGCGCGGATGCGCTTGTACTTATCGGGGTCTGCGACGGTTTCATCTTTGAGCACGACGCTGCATTCGTAGAGAACCCAGGCACCATCCACGGACTGCCAGAAAAAGTCGGTGCCGCCGCGACTGGCCTTGAGATCGGTTTCGAGCTTGTCCTTTTCGGTGCCGAGATCCTTGAGCTCCTTGCGCGCTTTCACCAGGGCCGAGTTGAGGTTCTGGTTGTCGGCGCTCTGCTGCTGGGTCTTTTTCTTGAGATCAGCCACCTGGCGCTTGAGTCGGTCGGGATCCAGTGCCTTCAGTTCCTTGAGCTCGTCCTGGGCCACCTTCAGTTCATCGCGGGCCTTCTTCAATTGCGCGGTCAGCGCGTTGTCTTTCTTGTCGTCGTCGATGAGTTTTTCCAGTCGTTCCATGGCGACCTGCTGCTGCAGTGCCTCGTACTCCGCCTCGACGCCGGCAAAGTGTTCGAACTGTTTCTCGAGATGCTCAAAGTCCTTCTTCTGCTCCAGCAGGTCGTCCTGCAGCTTCTTTTCGACCTGACGGCCACGCTCGATTTGCGCCAGTAGCTGGGCCCGCTCTTCTTCGAGCTTGGCAATTTCGGCTTTCAGGACACTGCTGGTGCGGAGTTCTTTCAGGCTTAAAACTTGGGCCATAGCGGACTGTCGGATTATGTGGAGTCGCTGGAGCGCAGCGGGAGAGGGAAAAGCGGCGCGGATTCTACCACGGAGTCCGAAGCTGCAGGCAAGCCGAACGGCCGTCAAACTGAGGAAACATGCTGGCTTTTGCAGCCATCAGATTTCCATCTCGTCGAGTTTGACCTTCATCTGGGCGATCAGTCCGTCGAGGCCGTCCTTGCTGATGATGCCGCGGTAGGTATCGCGAAAAGAACTGATCATGCTGACGTTCTCGACTTCCACGTCGTAAACCACCCACTGCTCGCCGCGCTTGCGCAGGCGGTAATTCACCGGGATTTCACCCGTGCCCGACAGGATGACCGTCTTGACCGATGCCCGCGTCTCCTTCACTTCCTCGCCGCGGAAGTCCACGGTTTCGTTGGTGTAGGCCTTCAGACGCCCGATGTAGGTGTTTTCGATGGTCTGCATGAGCAGGGTCTTGAACTCGCCCTGCTGCGCCGGTGTGGCATTCTTCCAGTGGGTCGCCAACACGCTCTGGGCCATCGCCACGTCGTCGAACGTGCGCCGGATTTCCGCGCTGATGGTCGGGCGATCGGCTTCGAAGTTGAAGGTTGGGCTGCGCAGCACGGCGAGGATGTTGTCGACCGTGGTCTTTACGGCGCTGGTCGGTGTGCCACTCTGTGCCTGGCTTGCGGGCGCAAGACCCAGCAGGGGCAGCAGCAGGCCGGCCAGCAGGAGCAGGCGCCGGAATGGCAGCAGGCGCTCTACCGGGGTCGAACGGCGGGTGCTTGGCTTGTGCATGGACGTCCTCAAGAGGGCCGGGGCTTGGAAGCTGCCTCGTACGGCACACCCGGTGGCGACGGATTATAGCGCCTGCCAGCGACTCGAGCTTGAACGGCCGTGTGACAGCCGTCACTGCGGGCTGCTGAACACGCCATGCTGACCTGCCCCTGGCAGCCTATTTGGCGATCAAGCCCTCGCGGCTCTGCACCCAGGCGCTGCGGAAGAATACATAAGGGTCCAGCGAGCTGGCGTAGAAAGCCTCGTAGCTGTCGTTGTCCAGCGCCAACAGCACTTCTCCGCGCAGCGAATTGATACCTATGATTTCGCCGGTGACCAGCGTGCTGTACAGCGGGTTGAGCTGGTTGGTGCCGATGGCTCCGATGAGATCGCGTACGCTGGTGGAGCCATAGAGAGGCAGCACCAGAAAGGGGCCATCACGCAGGCCGTAACGTCCCAGCGTCTGGCCGAGATCTTCTTCATCCTTCATCAGGCCGAGGCGGGTGGCCGGATCGAGCAAGCCCCCGGCGCCGGCGGTGGAGTTCAGCAGGAAGCGTGCAAGTTCACTGGCGGCGTTCTTGCCGTCCCCCTGCAGCAGCGCACTGAAAGCCGACATGGGCGCCTGCAGGTTGATGAAGAAGTTGTTGAAGCTCTGCACCACCGGCACGGGCAGCAGTCGCAGGCCACGCGCCAGTGGCTTCAGCGCGACCCGATAAAGCACGTCGTTGAAGGCGAAGCAGGCACGGTTGATGCCCTCGAAGGGATCGGGTATGCGCGGTTCTGCCAGCACCTCTTCGTCGAATTCGAAGAACTCCTCGTCCTCCTGGGCGATGGCCGGCTCCTGGCCGAGCAGCGCGCAAGTCACCAGCAGCGGCAGCGCCAGCCGCTTTGTCAGGCGCTGCCAATCGCCCACGGGGAGCTTTTGCAAAAGACGTGGCGGCATGTCCATGTTGCGGCGTCCTCCCGACTACTGCGCGGCGTCCGACTGGAAAATGTACTGCCCCACCAGCTCTTCCAGGCTGATGGCTGACTCGGTGGCCGCAATTTCATCGCCGTCGCCGAGCATGTCAGGAAAGCCACCCTGACTGAGCTTCACGAACTTCTCGCCGATGATGCCCTGGGTACGGATGGATGCCGTGGCATCCTCGCTGACTGGCACGCCTTCGTTGACGCGCAGGGAAACGATCGCCTGGTAATTGTCAGGATCGAAACTGATGCCAGACACGGTGCCGACGCGCACCCCGGCTGCCTCGATCACCGCGCCTTCCCGCAGACCGGAGATCGAATCGAAACGGGCCGTCAGCGTATAGCCGGCCTGTTCGCTGAAGCTGACGCCACCGATCGAGACAGCTTGATAGGTGAAAGTGGCAATGCCCAGCAGCACGAAGATGCCGGTGACGAGCTGGATGTTGAGTTTGTCCACGGTTCTCCTCCTGGGACTCAGAACAGCGCTTCGATGAGGAAATCGCTGTAAAGCACGGCGATCGACGACAGCACCACCGCATCTGTGGTGACGGAACTGACACCCTCTGCACCCTGCGAGCCAGCCTTGGTGAGGTGCATGTAGAAGCCCTCCGCGCAGCAGATCAGGGTAACCAACAGGCCGAAAATCAGGGATTTCTCGAGGCCGATGCGTACGTCCGACCACTCGACGGTGTCGATCATGCCGTTGACGTAGGAACCTTCTGCCACGCCGAACATCACCACACCGACGAAGTAGCCGCCGAACAGGGCCACGAAGTCAAACACCATCGTCAGCAAGGGCACGGACAGCAGCCCCGCCAGCAACTTGGGGCCGATCAGGTATTTGCTCGGCGAGATGGCCATGCAGTCCATCGCGTCGATCTGCTCGGTGATACGCATGATGCCGAGTTCGGCTGTGATCGAAGAGCCGGCGCGCCCGACCACCATGAGGGCGGTCATCACCGGTCCGAGTTCGCGGATGACACTGAGGGAAACGCCTGCCCCGAGCAGGTCGACCGATCCGAACCGCTGCAGAATGTTGTAGAACTGCAGGCCCAGCACCATGCCGATGGTCAGGCCGGAAACCACGATCAGCGTCAATGAGCGGGCGCCGATGAAATACATCTGCCGCACGACCGGGTAGAAGCGGTAGGGCGGCTGCAGCAGTTCAACGGTCACCAGCAGGAGCAGATTGAAGGTGCGGCCGGTGTGCTCCAGCCAGCCCAGCACCACGGCGCCGAGTTTTTCGAGGGCTGCACGCATCAGAAGTCGCTCCACGGGGCGTCGTTGCCGTTCACGTTCAACCCCCCACCAGACGGCGCAGGTGGGCATCGGTATCGACGATGTTCTCGCGTGGCTTGCGGTTGAGCATGCCCTGGATCTCGGGATTGGCCGAAGCAATGATCTGCTGCGGCGTGCCGAATTCGATGACGCGGCCGTTGGCCATCACCGCGATGTGGTCCGCTATCTTGAAGATGCTGTCCAGTTCGTGGGTGACGACGATGATGGTCATGCGCAGCGTGGTCTTGAGGGTGATCATCAGCTGGTCGAGCTCCGCTGCCGTGCTGGGGTCGAGGCCGGCCGAGGGTTCGTCGAAGAACAGCAGCTTGGGATCCATGACGATGGCGCGCGCCAACGCGGCCCGCTTGGTCATGCCCCCGGAAAGTTCGGACGGCATCAGGTTTTCGGCGGCCAGCATGTTGACCATATCCAGTTTGATGCGCGTCATGATCTGGATGGTTTTCTCGTCGAGGCTGGTGTGCTCACGCAGCGCCAGCTGGATGTTTTCCGCCACCGACATCGAGGAGAACAGGGCGCCGCCTTGAAAGGCAACGCCCATCTGCTTGCGCACGGCGTTCAGCTCGCGCCGGCTGGCCCGGACGATGTCGGTGCCAAGGATGTGCACGCTGCCGCTGCTGGGCTTCTTGAGGCCGAGCATGCAGCGCAGCAGGGTGGTCTTGCCAGCCCCGCTCTGGCCCATGATGACCGTGATCTGGCTGGCGGGGATGTCGAGATTCACGTCCGTGAGGATGCGGCGCGGAAAATAGTCCACGAACAGGTTGCGGATGGAGATGGCAGGGGAAGCGGCAGTGCCGGCCACGGATGTCATTGCCTACAGCTGCGCCTCGAAATGTGCTGCATCGGTGTAGAGATTGAAGATCTTGTCGAGTCGGGTGAGTGTCAGTACCTGCAGCGCCGTCGAGCTGATGTTCAGGAGGCCGTAGGGAAGCTTTGCCGACTTGGCGGCCTGAAAGCCCTCGACCAGCGAGGCGATGCCTGAACTGTCGATGTAGCTGACCCGGCCGAGATCAATCAGCAACGGGGCACCGGAGCGCAGGGAACCGAGGATTTTTTCCCTCAGCTGCGGCGAGTACTGCAGGTCCACCTCCCCGCTCAGTTCCAGCAGATCGTAGCCAGCCCCGGACTTCAGATTACATTCCATACCGCCCCACACTGCCCAGACTGCACCATGCTACTCCCTGCCCCTTCTCGCCGCACGGCTGCGTTACCGCAGGCCTGCTTGCCACTGCTGGGCTGCTGCCCCTGCCAAGCGGGCGCGATTTTACGCCAGCGGCTGCAGGCACCGTGCATCAAGTCTGCACTTTTTTTCGCAGCTGCAGCACGTTGATGCCAGGCTTGTCACAGTTCAGCAATTTCACCTCGTCCATGACCTGCTGCATGATGAAACAACCGAGCCCACCTGGCCGGATTTCATCCAGTGGTCGTGATTTGAGCTGCTCTGCGCAGGTTTTGCGGCTGGCGAAATCCGTCAGCCGGAAGATCAGTTCGCTGCGGGCCTCCCCGGCCGTGCCGTTCTCCAGCTCCACTTCCAGCACGATGTCGCCGCGATCGTCGGGACCGTAAGCATGCTGGATGATGTTCATGCAGGCTTCGCCCACTGCCAGTACCACGCTGTTGGTTTCATCGGCAGGCTGCCCATGGGCGCTGAGGATTTCACGCAACTTCTGCCGCACCACGGCCATGTGCTCGGCACAGGCCGGAAACTGGAGGTGCAGCAGAGTGTGGTTGCAGGCCATCGTCGAAGGCGTCCTGGACCGGGGGCTTCGAGGGGTGATGCCGGGAGGTTAGCAAACTTCCTGCCTGCGCGGGCAGGGGAATCGCGCCCGCCATCCTGCGCGGATGGCGGGCAAAACCACTTCCCGTATCTGCGGCGCTGTGCCAATCAGAGGGGCAGCGGGCCGGTACTGTCGCCGAAGCTCTGTTCGGGCACGCCGAGCTTGTCCAGCATGCCGAGCAACAGGTTTGCCATCGGGGTTTTTTCCGGCAGCACGAGGTGGCGATTGCCTTCGAGCGTGCCACCGGCGTGCCCGGCCAGCAGAATCGGCAGTGGATCGTGGTTGTGGGAATTGCCATCGCTCATGCCGCTGCCATACAGCACCAGCGAATGGTCGAGCAGGCTGCCGTCGCCATCTTCGATCGAGGCGAGTTTGTCGAGAAACTGGGCCAGCAACGAGACGTGGTAGCGGTTGATGAGGGCAAAGCGCGCCTTGTTGTCTTCGTTATTGCTGTGGTGCGAAAGCGTATGGAATCCGTCACGCACACCGCTTTTCGGATAGACGGTACCCGACAGTTCGCAGCACATCAGGAAGGTGGAAACCCGCGTGATTTCGGTCTGCCAGGCAAGCGCCGTCAGTTCGTACATCAACTTGATGTGTTCTTCGATGTCGTTGGGTACGCCGGCCGGTTTGCCAGGAATGTCGAGGTCGTCGGTGAGGCGCGAGGCTGCCTGCTTGATGCGACGCTCTATTTCGCGGATGTCGGTCAGGTATTTGTCGAGCCTGCTGCGGTCTTCGGCGGACAGTTGCTTGTCGAGTGTATTGATCTGGGTTGTCACGGAGTCGAGCAGGCTCAGTGACTGCGCACGCCGGGCGTCACGCTGCACGGCATCGGCGCCGTCCCCGAACAACTGCTCGAAGACCACCTGCGGCTTGTTCTGCATGGGCAGCGGCGATGTCTCGTTCTGCCAGGAGATGGTGTTGCGGTAGGCACAGCTACCATCGCCGCAGCTGATGCTGGCCTCCTCGGTCATCAGTTCCAGCGATGGCATCGGCGTGTCCTGGCCGAGGTGCCGCGCCACCAGTTGGTCGGCCGTGATGCCGAGGTAGGGCTGCGCCCCCATTTCGGCTTTGGCACCGCTCAGGAAGGCGGCCGACGAACGGTTGTGGTTGCCGGTCGCGCCACCCGGTCCATAGGCCTGGGCATGGCTGAGGTTGGTCACCACGTTCAGGTGGGAGCGCAGATGCTCGAGCGGCGTGAGGATTTCGCTGAACTTGAAGTCCCTGCCCTCGGTGGGTGGTGTCCAGCGCGCCATGGTGGCGCCGTGCGGAAAATAGATGGCGCCGAAGCGCGGCCGCGGCACCGCGGCCGTCTGGGCCAGAGCAACGCCCGCCGGCACCATGGCATCCAGGAAGGGCAGCGCCAGGGCTGTGCCGACTCCGCGCAGCAGGCTGCGGCGGTCCAGGTGTTTCTTGCGCAGGAAGGTGGCCATGGTTGAACCTCCGGATGCCTTGATTGACGTTTAACGTTGCGCCGTGGCGGGTTGGCCCGTATGGCTTTCGCCTGCGCCCCCCTTCACCCGACGCGTGAACTGCGGACTCTGGACGATGCCTTCCACCAGGGCCGTGAAACGGTAGTCTGCCTTCTGGGCGTCGCGCAGGATCGCGCGGACCGTAGGCATGTCATGGTATTCGACGGGTCGCCCGAGCGCATAGATCATCAGCTTCTGCAGCACGGTGCGGACAAACTGCTCCGACTGACCGAGCAGGGCCTGTCGCAGGTCGTTTGGACTCGCCACTGCCGTGCCGTTGGCCAGAATGCCGCGCGGGTCGACCGGGGAATCCCCATCCTGGGTGCGCCATGTGCCCACCAGGTCGAAGTTCTCCAGAGCAAAACCAACCGGGTCGATCACGCTGTGGCAGGAAGAGCAGACCGGATCGGTGCGATGCTGTTCAAGCCGCTCACGGATGGAACTGGTCAGCTTGACAGTGCCGTCTCCTTCGAGATTGGTTTCCACGCCGGGCGGCGGCGCGGGGACCGGGGCATCGAGCAGATTTTCGAGGATCCAGCTACCACGGATGACCGGCGACGTGCGCGAAGCAGTGGAGGTTATGGTCAGGATGCTGCCCTGCCCGAGCAGGCCGCGGCGCGGGCTTTCGGTCGGCAGATCCACGCGGCGGAACCAGGAGCCGCGCACACCGTCGATCCCGTAGTGGCGAGCCAGCCGCTCGTTCAGGAAGGTGTAGGGCGTATCCAGCAGCTCGGTCACCGGGCGGTCATTGGAGATGACGGCACCGATGAGCAATTGGCTTTCCTCGGCGAAGGCCTGACGCAGACTGTCGTCGAAATTACGCGCTTCCGGTGTCACTGCCGCCAACTGCCGCAGGAACAACCACTGACCCGCAAAGTTTTCGACCAGGGCCTGTGCCTTACGGTCAGCCAGCATGCGACTGACCTGGGCCTTCAGCGTGGCCGGCTCATGCAGTTCGCCGCGCTCCGCCAGTCCGAGCAGTTCATCGTCGGGGATGCTGCTCCACAAGAAGAAAGACAGCCGCGACGCCAGTTCGAGGTCGGAGATGGTGTACTCCTCGCCGTCGGCCAGCCCGGCCGGTTCTTCTTCGAAGCGGAACAGGAAGCGAGGGTCGACCAGAATGCGCGCCAGCGCCTGCTGGATACCATCGTCGAAGGTTCCCTGGGCGCGACCCTGCTCGTAAAAACTCAGCAGAGGCGCGAGCTCACGCTGGTCCAGCGGTTCACGGAACGCCTGCGTGGCGACGGTGGTCAGTATCCGCTCGGCGCAGGAGCGCTCCTCGTCGTTGCTGGCGGGCACGCAGGTGAACACCCGCTCGCGCGTGGCTGTATTGCCGACACCGGTGGCATTGAAAGGACCGTTGATTTCCAGCGAATTGATGGCGCCCGGTCGGGAGTACGTCGAATAGATGTCGTTCACCCCGGTTGGACGGCGGGTATCGCGCAGCGCCACGGTCAGCACGTGCTGGCCCGCTGTGAGGGGCAGCCGGAATTTGCGGGTGTCCGCCACGTCGAGTGGTTCGCCATCCAGCGTAAGGTCGATGGCCACGCTCGGGTCACGGCCGAAACCGGCACCACCGCGCACGGTGAATTCATACTCGGCATCGAGCGGGAAATTGTGGTCTACGCGCAAGCCGCCGCGCGTGCCGAGCGGCAGCCCCTCCACGTGGCGGTCCTGCGCCAGCGTGGGCGCTGTGCGGTATGTGGAGGTGCCGACGGTGGTAGTGAGATCGCCGACCACGGCGCGGCTGATCTTCATGGCAGCCGAGGTATAGCCTTGGATCAGCGCCGGGGAAATCGCCAGACCGGCGGCCACGTTGTCGAAGCCCTCGGTGGCATCGTCGGCTGGCAGCAGTGGGATTACATCGACATCGAGCGCAAACAGGTCGCGGATGGCATTACGGTACTCGTTGCGGTTGAGTCGGTGCAGGCCGGGGGCGGCCGCCAGCGAAGGCACCTCGCGGTCGAGGCGTGATTCCAGATCCGCGATGAAGTTGCCGATGGCGACAGCCTCCGGCGCCGCCTCGCTCTTCGGCGGCATCATGCCAGCCCGCAGCTTGCGGATGATCAGTTCCCAGGTCGGCGCCTGCGCCGCTACGTGCTGGAAGTCGAGCGATTCCATGTCGAGACTGCCGGCCCAGTCTTCGGCATTGTGGCAGCCGACGCAGTAATCCTGCAGCAAGGACGGCAGCTGCTGGGCGCCCGCCGGCAGGGCCAGCAGGCTGAAGGACAGAAAGAGGGGGCGAAGCCGGGTCTGCATCAACGGATCTCCTTACCCTGCGCCTTGAGCAACTCGCCCAGCAGCGCAACGGACGATGGCTTTTCCTCGGCGGGGTGGGTGGCGAGGAAGACGCCCTTGGCCCAATCCAGCGTCGAGCGCTTTTCATTGTCAAGGCGAGTGAGGTCGGCCCCCTGCTCGACGAGGTAGCGGATGATGCTGTCCGATCCCCGGTTGGCAGCACCCATGAGCGCAGTAATGCCCATGGAATTGGCCTGGTTCACATCCATGCCGAGAGAATGGCAAAGCTTGACGGCTTCCAGCGACTGCGCCTCGCCTTCGGTATAGGTCTGCAGCATCACCCAATTGACACCGGCGGCGGCCATGAGGGGCGAGGTACCGAGAAAGGTACCGATCATGGGGTCCGCCCCATGCTGCAGGAGCAGCTTCATGACCGTGACATCACCGGCGAGTGCCGCCGCGAGGAACGGGGTCTGCCCTGTGAAATCCACCCACTCCAGCGTGCCCGTGATGGGCAGGATGTGCTGACGGACCGGTGGCGTTTCGCGGGTGCGTACGTCGGGGTCGGCTCCCGCCTCCAGCAGGTGCGCGATCAGGGCGAGCACCGGTGCCCGCTCCACGCTGTGCTCGTAGGTTTCATTGTGGATGTAGAGATTGCGCACATTGACGGCTTCCCACAACGGGCTGCGCCCGTAGAAATCCTGTCCGTTGATCAGCACCCCATCCTGCTGCAGCAGGAATTCCGCCATGGCCATGTTGTTGTTGGAGATTGCCAGCAGCAGCGGCCAGATTTCATTGGCGTCGCGCATGTTGAGTTCGGCGCCTGCCGCCAGCAGCAGTCTCGCGACTTCCACGTGACCGTTCCTGGCGGCATAAAGCAGGGCACTCATGCCCCCTTGCAGCGGGTCGCGGCGACCGCGGTCTGCCGGGGTGCCGCCGCGGATGATGCCGACGCCAAAACCGAAACCCGGTTGGGAATTCGGACGTACCCACACCGGCTCGCCGCGCTGGACCGTCTGCAGGTTGACGCTTGCGCCCGCGGCCAGCAGGGTCTCCACCACGGCGGCGTGCCCCTCACGGGCCGCCACCATGAGTGCCGTCTGCCCGTAGGTCGCATCGACCACGTCGACAGTGGCGCCGGCTGCCAGCAGTGCTTCGACCACGGCGTCCACTCCGATCGCCGCCGCGCTCATCAGCAGGGTTTCTCCCGCCGGCTCGAGCTGTGCCGGATCGGCGCCGGCCTCGAGCAGCAGTTGCACCATCGGGGTGCTGCCGTTGGCGATGGCGAGCGAAAGCGCGCTCACCCCGAGTGGCGTCAGCGCCTGCACGTCTGCGCCCGCGTCGAGCAGTTGCCGGACCGCATCCACCTCGTCGAACTGGGTGAGCCACAGCAGCGCCGGGGTGCCGAAATCGCCAGGAACATTCGGATCGACACGCTGTTTGAGCAAGGCTGCCACGGTGGCAACGTCACGGTGCATGGCCGCATCGGCAAGCCGGCGATCGCCGCCGGTCGCTTCGGCAGCACTGACGCCAGCGCCCACCAGCGCGGCCGACACCAGCAGCACCGGCCCGGTGAGACGCGCGAAGAGACGACGGGCATGCCGGGCGGCTGACCGACCGAAAGGCCCCAGAACCTGACAGCTCTCCAGCATGGTGACTCCAGCATGAGCGAGGGGCGGGCGATGGCAGGTCGTGAAGCCACGCGGCTGACAGCAGCCGGTGACCTGGACGCCAGGCACGCGGTGTTTGATGTAGCCGGTTTTTATAGGCCCCGGCCCCGGAGCCGTCAACGAGAATGCGGCGCGTGTCACAATAGATGCTCGATTTTCGGGCTTCGGCGGCAGGGTCACTTTACTAATATGGCATTCGATTCAACGTGCTGCGGGGACCTCGCGTGACGACGCTGACGGTAAAACGCTTCAGTGGACCGGCCTTGCTGGGCCTGCTCGACGCGGTGGCGCGCCTGCGTATCGCCGTGTTCCGTGATTTCCCTTATCTCTACGACGGCACTCTCGCGTACGAGCAACGCTACCTGCAAACCTACGTACGCAGTCCGGAGGCGGTGGTGGTGGTGGCCTTCGACGGCGAGACCGTGGTGGGTGCGTCGACCGGTATCCCGCTGGCGGCCGAGGAGGACAGCTTTCAGCGCCCCTTCCGGGAGGCCGGCTTCGATCCTGCCCAGGTGTTCTACTGTGCCGAGTCCGTGCTGCGTCCCGAGTACCGTGGCAGGGGCTTGGGCGTGCGCTTTTTCGAGGAACGCGAGGCACATGCCCGTTCCCTGCGGGATTTTGCCTGGTATGCGTTCTGTGCGGTGGAACGGCCGAGCGACCACCCGCTGCGCCCTGCCGGCTACCAGCCCCTCGACAGTTTCTGGCTGAAGCGCGGCTATCGCAAACGGCCGGAGCTCGCGGCCGCTTACCAGTGGAAGGACATCGACAAGGACCACGAGACTTCTAAACCACTGACGTTTTGGTTAAAGTCCGGCCGTCCTTCACCCTGCGGATCCGGCGCCTGAGCGAGGCCCCTCTGCAGGGGCCGCCGTGCTGCAGCGGCCAAACGCTGCGGCCACCAATCCGCCCGATCAACGTCACCCACCGAGGGGAACATGCATCTGCCAAACCATCACGCGCGCCGTCGTTTCCTGCAATTCCTGGCCGCAAGTCCGCTGCTTACCCGCTACGAGGCCTTTGCCGCCGAGGTGGAAGAATCGCTGGGCAGCAAGATCAAGGATCCGTCCGAGGTCATCAATGTCTTCGAGATGCAGCAACTGGCGGGCGAAAAGATTCCGGCCTCGCACTGGGGCTACCTGAGTTCCGGGACCGACGGTGACGGCACCCTGCATGCCAACCAGACGGGGTATTCCCGCTTCCAGATCCGGCCACGGCGTCTGGTCAACGTGGCCACCATCGACACCCGTATCAACTTCCTCGGCGCCACGGCGGCCACGCCCATCATGCTGAGCCCGATCGGCAGTTGTGCCGCTTTCCATGGCGATGCCGAAACCGGCGCCGCCCGGGCCTCGGCGGCCAAGGACGCCTGGATGACGATTTCGACCCAGGCCTCAGACCCCATCGAGCAGGTCATGGAAGCACGCGCCGGCAAGGGCATGTGGTTCCAGCTCTACTCCACCAATGTCTGGGACAACACCGTCAAGCTGCTGCAGCGCGCCGAGCAGGCCGGCTGCAGCACGGTGTGCTTCACCATCGACCTGCCGGGCGGCCGCAACACCGAGACCCAGGAATTGTGGACCCGCCAGGACGAGCGCTTCTGCGAAGAGTGCCACTACGACGGCAAGCAGAAACCCATGTTCGAGGGGCTGGCCCGCAGCGGCCTTGTCGATCCGGCCCTGACCTGGGACGTGATCAAGCGCATGAAGGAGGCGACGCGCATGAATGTGGTGATCAAGGGGCTTGAAGTGGCCGAGGACGCCGAAGCCGCCGTAGCCGCCGGGGCGGATGGCATCATCGTCTCCAACCATGGTGGCCGCGCCACCGATACCGGCCGCGGCACGATCGAGTGCCTGCCGGAGGTGGTCAAGGCGGTGAACGGGCGCGTACCGGTCATGGTCGACGGCGGTGTGCGCCGCGGCACGGATGTGTTCAAGGCGTTGGCCATCGGCGCCAGCGGCGTCGGTATCGGTCGCCCTTACTGCTGGGGGCTCGGCGCCTTCGGTCAGGCCGGGGTGGAGCGGGTCATCGATCTGCTCAACCGCGAACTGGCCATCTGCATGCGTGGCAGCGGTACCGTATCGCTGGCGGCAATCAACGACAGCTACCTCATCGATACCGGCCACCGCAACGAAGACTACCTGCGCGAGCGCTGAGGCGCTGCGCTCCGGGTCGCCGTCCCCGGCGAGCTTGCCGGTGCGGGCCTGACCATGCAGACGCTGCTGCTTCCCGTCGATCCCGCCGCTCCGGCCGGGGTGTCCATCGCCACCGCGGCCGACATTCTCGTGCGCGGTGGTCTGGTCGCTTTTCCGACCGAAACGGTCTATGGCCTAGGCGCCCACGGGCTGCTGCCAACGGCCGTCGAGGGTATCTTCCGCGCCAAGCAGCGCCCGCACAGCGACCCCCTGATCCTGCACGTCGGCACGTGGATGGACTTTGCGCGTTATGCCGACCTCGGCAACATGGCGCCGCTGGTCGAGCAACTGGCGGCTGCCTTCATGCCCGGACCGCTGACGCTGGTCCTGCCCCGGCGCGCCGTGGTGCCGGGCATCGTGACGGCCGGTGGTCTCCATGTGGCGCTGCGGGTGCCAGCCCATCCGGTGGCGCTGGCCCTCATCGACGCGACCGGGGCGCCGTTGGCGGCACCCAGTGCCAACCTGTTTTCCAGGCCTTCCCCCACCACGGCCGCGCTGGTGCTCGAGGACCTCGACGGCCGTATCGACGCCGTGCTCGATGCCGGGCCAACGGCCATCGGCGTGGAAAGCACCATCCTCAGCCTCAGTGGTCCGCCGACCCTGTTGCGGCCGGGCGGGGTGGCACTGGAAACACTCGAGGCCGTGGTGGGCGAAGTGCTCTTGCCGGCCGAGGCCGTGCTGACCGAGGATCAACCGCAGCCAGCCCCCGGCATGTTGCTGAAACACTACAGTCCGCGCGCCCGTCTGCTGCTGCTGGCCGATCCGGCCGGACTGCCGGCGGTGGCGGCGGCGCTGCGTGGTGGCAGACTGGGCCTGCTGCTGCCGAGCGCCGCCCTGCAGCGTCTGGCCGGGGTCGATGCCGAACGCGTCGATCTGGGTACCGACGCCACCACGGTGGCCGCCAGACTGTTCAAGGGCATGCGGGAACTCGATCGGCGCGGCTGCACGCATATCCTCACCCACTGTCTGCCACCGGAGGGCCTGGGCCGAGCGATCAACGATCGCCTGCTGCGCGCCGCCGAGGGCAGCGTCATTCGCTAGCAGGCCACTCGGTACGGAGCGCTCCATGCAGAAAATGGCGGTGTTGCTGGGCCTGCTTGTTTTTCTGACCATGCCGGTGAGGGCCTACGATCCGCCGCCTGCGGTGCCGACCGCACAGCTAGCGGCCATCGTCGGTGGTCGGGATGCCGAGCCTGGCGCCCAGCCCTGGATGGCGGCACTGCTGCGCAAGTCCGCTACCGCCCCCGGTCCTGCCAGCGAACGCCAGTACTGCGGCGGTGTGCTGATTGCGGCCACCTGGGTGCTCACCGCGGCGCACTGCGTGGCTTGGCAGGCGGCCGGCCAGCTGGAGGTAGTCATCGGGCGCGATGCGCTCGACGCCGTCGGTGGCGAGCTGCGGGGCGTGACCGAGATCGTGGTGGAGCCGCGGCGCGGCGAGGGCATGCTCGCCGACATCGCGCTGCTTCGGCTCGCCGAACCGAGCGCGGCCACGCCGCTCACCCTGCTGGAAGCCAACGACAGTGTGTACGGCGAAGAGGCCCGCCTGCTGGGCTGGGGCAGTCGCAGCGGACAGCGCAAGGGCAGTTGCAGTGTGGAGATCGCCGGGCAGACGCCCATCACCACCGCCGAACTCGCCTGCGATACCCAGGCGCTGCGCAAGCTGGACCCGGTGTCGCCGCTGCAGCAGACCTCGCTCAGCATTCTCGACGCTGCACAGTGCCAGGGCCGCTTCCTGGCCTTCCTGCGGCAGGGGGGATTCCGTCTGCCGCCGAGCGGCACCGACGTCAGTACCCTGTACCCCGGCACCCTGTGTGCGACCGACCGGCTGGATCGCTCCGGCGCCTGCTTCGGCGACAGCGGCGGTCCGCTGCTCGTGCAGCGGCGTGGCCAGTGGCGCCTCGCCGGCCTCGGTTCCTTCCTCTACAGCAACAACTGCCGCGGTGCCAACACGCTGGCCTTCTTCACCGATGTGCGCCACTACCTGCACTTTGTGCGCGAGACCCTCGCCAGCCGCGCGGCGCTGCACTTTGCCGCCCTCTGTCCGCCCGCCGTGCTGCCGAGCCTGCGCACGCTGCCGGGTGCTGCTGGCGCGCCAGTGACCCTGCAGCTCCACTGGGTACCCGCCGCGCGGGCCTCCGGCTACCTGTTGTGGGTTTTGCCACAGGGCGTGACCGCCGCTGCCATCCGGCAACTGGAACTCCCGGCCACGGCCGATCGTGTCGAGTACACGCTGCCAAGTGGCAGCCGCTACGCCGTGGCCTTGCAGGCGCGCGGCACGGCCTGTGACGGCCCTTTGTCGCCACCGCTCGAGGTGCTGGTGCCATGAGGTGGGGACCCTGCCTGCTCTGGCTTGCTGCGCTCGCCACCCCGGTGCGGGCCCTCGTCGATCCGGAGCCGACGTCGTTGCCGGTACCGCCCTGGCTGGTAGACATCGTGGTGGCCGGGGCCTCGCAGCGGGTGTTCTGCCGGGGTGCCCTGATTGCGCCGCAGTGGGTGCTGAGCACCGGCACCTGTCTCAATGACCCGTTCCACCTGCTCGACGACGTGGCGCCGGGCAAGCGGCCCGAGTATTTCGCCAGGCTCGGCCCCAATGGCGACGTGGCGGAAGTGCAGTCCTTCGTCCATGCCAGCGATTACGGTGTCGGTTTGTTCAGGATCGCGCTGCCAAGCAGTGCGGCACCGCTGCCACTGACCTCCCTGACCAGTCCCGAGTTGCTCGGCAAGGCCGTGGTGCTCTATGGCCGGCAGGCCACCACCGGCTTCCGCGACGCCTTCTACAATCCGGGCGGCAGCGGTCCCGCGGCGCTGTGCCGGGTGGAGGGTCGGGCCTTCGTCGGCCAGCGGTCGTGGTGTTATCTGCTTGGCAGGCCCCGCAGTGCAGTCGGCCTGTTCCAGACGCGGGCGACCGTCCTCGATCCGGCAACGCCGGGGGCGCCGGCGACAGCGCTCGACCGCAGCGTGACGCCCGATCGTTCCGGCAAGACGCTGTATCTGGACTTCCGGGCTTCCGGCAGCTACCCCTGCAACGAGGATCTCGGGCTGCCGGTGCTGCTGCCGCGCGCTGACGGCGGGGTCGAGATCGCCGGTGTCGTTGCCCGTGTCGGTGTCGCGGCGGGCCTGCCGCTCTGCGGGCCGTCGCTGGCGAATGAATTCAGCAGCATCGAGGCGATTCGTGCCTTCATCGCCGAGACCGAAATGCGCGAGGCCTTCGCGTCGCTGTGCCCTGCCACACCCGTGCCGACGCTGCGCTGGCTGGAGTCCGGATCCCGCCTTTCGCTGGAATGGCCCGCCGTGCCCGGCGCCAGTGGATATCGCCTCCACTACACGACTCGTCATGGCCATGAGCCGATCGAGACGCTGGATCTCGGCAACCGGACCAGCCTTACGGCACCCCGCGCGGCCGTCGGGGCGCTGCTGGTCGCCGTGTCGGCCTACAACGACCGCTGTGGCAGCGCAGTGTCCCGACCGCTGTCCGCTACACCACTGCCCTGAGAACCGTAGCTGCGCCCACGGCGCGAGACCCAATCTTTGCACGGTTGCTGCGTTGACAGTGTCGAGCAGCGCCATGCACGATGACTGCAAAAAACCGGGGTCCATGCTGCGTGCCCGGGCTCCGGGGGAATGGCATGAGCGGGCTGAATCGACGGGATTTCATGGCAATTTCCGCAGGAGTGACCGCCTTGGTCGGCGGCAAAAAGTCAGAGTCGGCCGAGCAGGGCAGCGCCTCCGGTCTCGTCGTCTGCATGCATGGCATCACGTCGAGTGAATTTGATTTCCGCACCTGTCTCGAAGGGTGGGCCAACGCGGGCATCCGCGCCGCCGAGCCCGACCTCGTGAAGGCTCGTCAGTACGAGCAGGCCAACGGCCGGGGCAGTGCCCGCAAACTGATGGATGACCTCGGTCTGCAGGCGTTTTCGTCCACCAACCAGCTCTACCTCGAGGCGAACGGCGAGGATCGCGGCCAAGCGCTGGAAGACCTCAAGTGGAAAGTGGAGCTGGCCGAGTCCCTCGGCGCCGGCCGGCTGGTGATTCCGTCTGCCTCCAGCGCCCCGCACACGCTGGCCGACTACGCGCAAGTCCGTGCCAATCTCTACGAGGCAGGGGAGATTGCCAAACCACACAAGGTGGCGCTGATGGTCGAGTTCACCCGCAATTCCCGGGTGATCAATAACGTGCGCACGGCGCTGGATGTGGTGCGGGGCGTCGGACACCCCAATGTCCGCTTCATGCTCGACGTCTATCATTTCTGGGCCGGGCCCTCCAAGTTCGAGGATCTCGACCTGATCGAACCGGGCGAAATCCATCACGTCCACTTTGCTGATACACCGTGGCAACCGCCGCTGGAAGTGGCCGAACAAAAGGACCGCGCGTTTCCCGGCGAGGGCAGGGCACCTTTGCAGAAGATTCTCGACAAGCTGGTGGCGCTGGGCTACGACAGGGCCCTGTCGCTGGAATTGTTCGACATGCAGGTGAGGCGCACGGATCCGGGCTTTATTGCGGCCCGGGCTTTGCAGACAATAACGCCATACATACAACAGGCCGCGCTGGCGGCCAGCAGGGGAACCCGATGAACAAAACGATCCATACCCTGGCCGGTGCCGTCGTGCTGGCCCTCGCCCTGGCGCCGGCTGCACCGCCGGTGCTGGCGCATCACTCCTTCTCGGCCGAGTTCGATGCAGCGACCAGTGGCAGCTTCACCGGCACCGTCACCGAGGTGCGCTTCAGCAACCCCCATGTGCGGTATCGCATCGATGTGAAAAAGCCGGACGGCTCCGTCGAAAATTGGGAGGTCCAGGCTGGCAGCGTGACATCGCTGCGCCCGCAGGGCTGGGTAGCCGACAGCGTGAAAGTCGGCGACACGGTGACCGTCGAAGGTCAGTTGGGTCGCGACGGCGCCAAGAAGGTCTTCGTGCGCAGCATCCTGCTGGCGAGTGGCAAGCGTTTCGGCGGGACCGAGGGCAACAACTCCTCCACCGCCGCGCGGCCGGCCAACAACGATCGCAACGTCGTCACCGCCGACCCCAACAAGAATTACGGCTACGGCAAGCAGAACGGAGCAGCTCCCTTCGACATTTCCGGGGCCTGGCGGCAGGGCTACAAGTTCCGCGTCACCGTCGACGACCTCGAACCAAAACCCACGCCCTTCACCGAGGAGGGCAAGCGTCTGCGCGAGGCCAATACCAAGTACGATGACCCAGCACTGCGCTGCATCTCGCTCGGACTGCCCCGTATCTTCGGCAACCCGTACAACCTCGACATCCACGATGCCGGCAGCCACTACCTGTTCACATACGTGGAGCACAACTCGCCGCGGCGGGTCTGGATGGATGGCCGCAAGCCCGGCGAAAACACCGTGCCGACCTCCAACGGTTTTTCGGTGGGTCACTGGGAGGACGCCAACACGCTGGTGATCGAAACCACCCATCTGCTGCCGGGCTGGCTCGATGGATCGGGGCTGCCCATGGCGGGCGAAGGAACACGCACCGTCGAGCGCATCGTGTTCAGCGCCGACCATCTGTCGGCTGATCGCAGCATGACCATCTACGATCCGCTTTACACGCAGCCGCTGACGCGCACGCGCGGCTGGGCGCGCGGCGACAACGTCGACATCACCGAGCAGGATTCCTGCGACCCGGCCAGCTACTACACCGACCTGCGCGAAGCGGGCCTGCTCGACAAGCACCTCGCACCCTGAGGCTGTGCCCGCTCTGTCGGGCGTGGCAGACTGCGGCTCGTGAAGGCACCGGGTTCCCCGGTGCCCCCGGAGACCGCCGCATGCTGCCCACCCGACGTTCCCTGCTCAGCGCTGCCCTGGCCCTGCCACTGGCCCGCGTGCCATGCCTGCGCGCCGCCGCTGCCAGCCGTCTCATCCTGCTGGGCACTCAGGGCGGACCCAATTTCAATCTGCGTCGCGGGGAAACCGCCAGCCTGCTGCTGGCTGGCGACGTACCCCTCCTGATCGACTGCGGCTACGGGACGCTGCGGGCACTGGTGGAAAGCGGGGTGTCCTATCTCGGCGTAGGCCACGTATTCCTCACCCATCTGCATGACGACCACAATGCTGACCTGCCGGCACTGCTTGGCCACCAGTGGACCCAGGGCCGCGTGACCCCCACCACGGTCTACGGCCCCTACGGCACCGACGCGCTGGTGCAGGCCGCCAACCTCTACAACCAGGCCAACACCGACATCCGTCTGGTGGACGAGGCGCGCAGCGTGCAGCCCGGCGACCTGTTCCGCGGCGTGGCGGTCGAGGCACTGCCCCGCCCGGTCACCGTGCTGGAGACCGCTGACGTCAAGGTGAGCGCCGTCGAAAACACTCACTACCCGGAGGAGGCCAGGGCGAAAACGCCGCACCGTGCGCTGTCGTTCCGCTTCGATACGGCCGACCGCAGCGTGGTGTTTTCCGGCGACACCGCCTACTCCGACAACCTGGTGACGCTGGCGCGCGGGGCCGACATGCTGGTGTGCGAGGCGATGGATGTGGGGGTCTTCCGCGCCCGCTTCGAGCAGATGGTGGCCAGCGGCAACTACGCCGACAATCCCGAGGGCATCTGGGCTCACATCGTGGGCACCCACACCAGTACCGCCGAGGCCGGCCGCATGGCGGCGGCTGCCGGGGTGCGTACGCTCGTGCTTAACCACTTGATTCCAGGCGGGCTGGGCGAGCTCGACGACTCAGCCTACATCAACGAGGCGCGCCAGCACTTCACCGGTGAGATCGTGGTGGGGCGCGACCAGCTGGTGTTGTAGTTCAGCGTGGCGGCAGTCGCGCCGGCCGGTCTTCCGGCAGCTGCTGGTCGATGGTCGTCATGATCATGCCGACCATCACGTAGTCGCCCATCACCGTCACCATTTCCACAATGCCGCGGCGGCCGAACAGCCGCTCGGCCTCTGCGTACAGCGCCGGCTCCACGCGATGGTCACGCATGATGGCGCGGCCCAGGCGGATGATCAGCGTTTCCTCTTCGCTCAGCCCCACCGGCTCGCGGTCGAACTTGATGGTATCGATCACCGCCTGCGGGGCGCCGAAGTCGAGGGCCGCCTGTTCGTGGGCGGTGTATTCGTACTGCTGGGCGATTTCCCACGTTGCCACCAGGATCGCCACTTCGGTGTGGCGACGACTGAGTACGCCGTTGCTGCGCAGGTAGGTATTGAGTTCGTCGAATACCTTGGCGATGGGAGGGCTGTAGAGTGATAGCGCCACCGGACCGGTGCGCGGTGCCGGGCCGTCCTTGACGATACCGTCATAGATTGCCTTGCCAGCCTCGTCGAGGTCATCACGCGTGAGCGGCGGCAGCCGCGTCAGCGACACTGGATGCACATCGGGCGGCAGCACCCGCTCGGCAGCTGGCTGCGCTGATGCCCCACTGGCAAGCAAGGCCCCGATCACCATCGATACCCACGTGCTTTTCATGGCGCTCCCTCCCGGAGTCGTGTTGTTTGGCGGTGACGCTACCGCAAATCCCGCCCGGCGGGTTAGTGCGGCCTTGCTGATTCCGGCAGGCGCCGGGGTCTGCGGTAAACCCAGGGTCTGCCGGTCGGTTCGCGGCAGCAGAGGCTGCGGGTCAACCCCTCAGCGCCGCGCGCGGCGCCAACCCGCTGCGCGGGCCTCCTGTTCGGTACAGAACAGCCGTTCGCCCGCCGCCGGATCGATCCTGGTCTGCGCGTAGAACTCGGCACCGGGCAGGTGGTAGATGCGCTCACCGTCCCGGCTGATGTTGCCCTTGATGCGGCAGTTGCTCCCGGGTGCCGACTGGGTGGCTGCGGGTCTTTCCGCCTCCTGCCTCCCGCGCCGGCGATAGTCCGCCGGCTGCTCGAAGCTACCATCCCACAGGTTCAGACGCGCACGGCGGGCGGCGGCCTCCTCGTCCACGTAGTCCTCGGAGTACTGGCGATAAGCGACCACCCAACCTTCGGCGGCCAGCCAGCCGTTGATGTCCTCGCGGCCCTGGCGGCAGACCGCGACCAGACGTCCATAGTTGTCGACGTCGCGTCGCTCACAGGTGAGTTGGCGCTTGCCGAGTTTGCGTTCCAATGCCTCGCGGGCCGCCCTGCCGCAGGCCCAGGCCTGCCCCGACGGCCGTGTGCAGGACTGCGCGCTCTCCGGTGCGTCGATGCCGAACAGCCGGATCCGTACACCCTGCAGGTCGAGCGTGTCGCCATCGAGTACGCGTGCATAGCCGCTCACCTCGAACTGCGCCAACGTGGTGGCCGAAGGCAGCCACAGCAGCGCTGCCAGCAGCAGGCGTGCCGCACGCCAGCCATCAGAGCGGGCGACGGCAGCGCGCCAGAACGCGCTGGCGCTGAGCACGGCCGTGGGGTCCCGCCGTGTGTCCTGTGCAGTCATCGCTTCATGGCTCCCGTTTCATCCGCCTGCAGCGGGCCGCGGAGCCCGACCTGCCGCGACTCACTGCCCCTGGATAGCCCCGTTATGGTGCCCGAACCAGCGGCGGACCTGAAGAATCCTGCGTGACCCTGCTTCCCTCGGCATCCCGCTTTCCCGCCGCCCCGTCACGTCGAGCGATGCAGGGGCGCGGCAGGCCCGGCTGAAGTATGCTGCCGCAGGCGTCGATGCCGACCGGGGAGTGCCACCATGTACCGCAACACCACCAGTGCTTACGGCAGTGTCGCCAAGGTTCTGCATTGGTTGATGGCGCTGTGGTTTGTACTGGCCTGCCTGATCATCGTCTATCTCACGTGGGACCATGGCACCGGCCCGGTGCCGCATCTCAACTACCACAAGGTGGTGGGCTTCACCCTGCTGCTGCCGCTGCTGCTGCGCGTGGTCTGGCGCTGGAAGAATCCCGCGCCGGCCTTGCCTGCCGGCATGCCGCGCTGGCAGCGGCTCGCCTCGCGGATCAGCCACCGTCTGCTTTATGCCTTGCTGCTGTTCATGCCGGTGACCGGGTATCTCGGCAACGGGGGAGGCGTGGATTACGGTCTTTTCCAGATTCCGCCCTTCATGCAGACAGCGTTGGCTGCCCGGCTTTTCGACGCGCTGGGCATCACGGCACCGCAGTGGGACCGCTTCTTCGACCTGCTGCACTACGGTATCACCGGCCCGTGGCTGCTGCCGGCGCTGCTGGCCTTGCACGCAGGAGCGGCGCTCTACCACCATTGGGTGCTAAAGGACGATATTCTGCAACGTATGTTGCCGGGCCGCTGAGCCGCCGGGCCGGGCGCTGCCACCATCGATCGCCGGGAGGCTGCCATGACAGGGATATCCGCCACCGAGGTCCCCGCAAGCGTGCAGGAAGTGGAAACCGTCATCATCGGCAGCGGCTTCGGGGGGCTGTTGACGGCCATCCGCCTGCAGCAGCAGGGCAGCCCCGACTTCGTGCTGCTGGAGCGTAGCGCGGTGCTCGGGGGCACCTGGCAGGTGAACAGCTACCCCGGCGCCGAGGTGGACGTGCCGACCAGCCTCTACTGCCTGTCCTTCGTGCCCTATCCCTTCCGCAAGTCCTACGCGTCGCAGGCGGAGCTACTGGCGTATACCAACCATATCATCGACCGCTTCGACCTGCGGGGGAAGGCGCGCACCGGCCAGAGTGTCAGCGAGCTGCGCTTCGACGAGACCAGGTGTACCTGGCAGGTGACCACCGCAGCGGGTGATCGCTACCGCGCCCGCTTCGTGGTTGATGCCAGCGGCGTGCTGGCCAATCCGCGGACACCCGACCTGCGTGGGGCGGCCAGCTTTGCCGGACCGCAGTTCCATTCCGGCCACTGGCGGCACGACGTCAACCTCAGCGGCAAGCGGGTAGGCATCATCGGCTCCGGCTGCTCGGCTGCGCAGATCGTGCCTGCCATCGCCGGATCCGTGGCGCGGTTGACGTTGTTCATGGGCAAGGCTCAGTGGATCCTGCCCCGCGCGGATCGCCAGTACGGTGCACTGGAACGTCAGCTGCGCACCTGGCCTTGCGTTCGGCAGCTCATTCGCTGGGCTACCTTTCTCTGGTACGACAGCCGTTTCGTCGCGTTCCGCCGCTACCCGGGTCTGGCGGGACTGAGCCGCCTGCTGAAGGCGCAGTACCGCCGCAAGTTGCAGCAGCAGCTCGAGCGCTACATCAGCGACCCCGCGCTGCGTCAGCACATGCTGCCTGACTATGAGCTTGGCTGTCGGCGGGTGATCCCGACCAATCGTTACCTGCCGGCCCTGGCCCGCGGGAACGTCGAAGTGGACATCAGTGGCATCGACTGCCTCACGCCCACCGGCATCCGCACCCGCAGCGGCCGCGACATTCCGCTCGACGTCATCGTCTACGCCACTGGCTACTACGCCTACTCCGACCTGCGGCACGCGCTGACCTTCGACGTGTTCGGTCGCGAGGGTCGCCACCTCAATCGCGAGTGGGAGGAGGCGCCCGTGTCCTACAAGGGCATCACCGTTGCCGGCTTCCCCAACTATTTCAAGGTGAACGGACCCAACACCGGCACCGGCCACAGCTCGCAGCTTTCCTACATGGAGGCCGCCACGGGCTACATCGCCAAGGCTATCCGCGCCGTGAAACAGCACCCGCAGATCCGCGCCATCGAGCCGTTGCAGGCGCTGCAGGACGCCTACATGGCGAGACTGCGCCGCGACCTCAGCAAGACGGTATGGCAGACCACGGCCTGCACGGCGTTCTACCGCAAGGACATGACCGGGGAAGTGACCAGTCTCTCGCCGGAGCCGGCCAGTGGCTTCATCCTGTCGCGCAGCTGGTTTCGGCTCGGTGATTACCGCTGGCTGCGCTAGCGGCGTCCGCACGCTGTCGGTCTCAGGTTCGCTCGCAGCCGGGACTGCAGTCAGGGCCCTCTGGGCGCCGCGCTGCCGCCGCTGTACCCTATTGGCCGGCGCTGGTCCTTGCAGCACAGCGTCTGTTCCCCCACCACATCACGAGGTGATGCCATGATGCGTCCACGCTCCGCCCTGCTGCTCCTGTTTGCCACCACGTCCCTCCTGTCGCCCGCGGCGCCCCTGCTGGCCCACCACAGCCAGGCCATGTTCGATACCACACAGGAAATCGTCATCGAAGGCACGGTGGCCCGCTTCGACTGGGTGAATCCGCACATGTACCTGGTGGTGGATACCGTGGGTCCGGACGGCAAACCGGCACAGGTGGAGGGCGAGGGGCTCGGCATCACCCAGGCCCTGGTCGATGGTCTGGATCGTGCCGCGCTGCAACCGGGTACGCCCGTGGTGATGCGTGCCAATCCGAACCGCGGCGGCTGGGGCAAGCAGGTGAGGATCATGGATGTCACCACGCGGGACGGCGAGATCCATCCGTTCTACGTCTCCAGCACCAAGGCGCGTTCGCTGACCCCTGCCGAGGGTCTGGAGGGCAAATGGGCACCATCCCGTGCGGCGCTCGGTGCCGGTTTCGGCGCCATGGCCAGTTGGCCGATTACGCCGGCCGGCCGCGCCGCCCAGCAGCAGCTGGTGGCCGACGGTCTGTGCTTCGTGGAGCCGGTGCCCTTCCTTGCCGTGCTCGATGAACTCCGCACGCTGGAGCGCACCGCCACTGAGGTGCTGCTGCATTTCGACAATACCGGGGATCACGTGATCCGCACCGTCCATCTCGACCAGCCGCATCCGGCCGACCTCGTCCCCTCGCGCCATGGCCATTCGATCGGGCATTTCGAGGGAGAAACGCTGGTGATCGACACCGTTGGCTATGAACCTAACGCGTCCGGCAGCGGCGCGAATGTGCCTTCGAGCGCCGAGAAGCACACGGTGGAGCGTCTCACCCTCACGGCCGATCGCCTGCGGTTGCGCTACGAGATCACGGTCGAGGACCCGGTCTACCTGTCGGTGCCAGCATCGTTGGTGCAGCAGTGGGACCACCGCCCCGATCTTGAATTCTCACCGCCATCCGAGCAGTGCGATGAGGGCGTGGCAGCACGCTACAAACCCCACGTTCCCCAGTAAGAAACCGCTCGCGCCTTCTCTGGCCGCTTGCCTTGCGCAACGGCGTTCTACGACAGACTGGCAAGCAACGGTGAAGGGGCAGGCACAGGGCGTTCGGCGCCCGTGCCTGCCATCTGTTCAGAAGCTGAATCGCACGCCAAAGCGGTACATACGGCCCAGTTGGTCGAAGAACACCGGGTTGGTCGGGTAGGTCGCACTCGGAGCCGAGGGCGGTTCCCGGTTGGCCAGGTTGGTGATCGACGCAAACAACTGCAGGTCCTGATCCAGCAACTTCACGTTGTAGCTGCCGTTGAGGTTCACGTAGAAGGCGCTGTCGACGATGTTGTCATTGACGGTCAGCGGCTTGGTGGGCGCGTAGTTCGGGTCATCCGGTCCGATCCACAGCGCGTTGAAGATCCCCTCGCTGATGTAGCGTCCCGACAGCGTCATGGAGAACGGTCCGTTGGCGTAGGTCACGAAGGTGTTGGCCGTCCACTCCGGCGTGCCGGCGCCCCCGGTTTCCCCGGAGCGGTCGATGATGGTGCCGAACAGGTTGGTAGCGTTTTCGAGCACCTTGGTGGCCAGCATGCGCACCGAGATGTCGCCCGGGATGAACGAGATCGGCAGCGTGTAGGCCAGTTCCAGATCCACGCCGCGCGATTTCAGCCACTGCAGGTTGACGTTGACGTTGCGGATCTCCGCCAGCGAATTGTTCGGACCGAAGGTGATCAGCGGGCAGGTCAGCGGGTCCTGGAACGAGAAGCAGCGATCGACGATGTTCTGCGCGCCGCCCGGCGTGCCGATGTAGTCGTCCACCTGGATGTCGTAGAAGTCGGCTGCCACGCGCAGCCCCGACGCGAACCCGCTGGTCGGCTGCAGGATCACGCCCAGCGTGGAGGTGATCGAGCGTTCGGCGTCCAGAGCCGGGTTGCCACCTGCCAGCCCCGCCGGGAACTGTGCCGGGGCACCGGCCACGAAGCGGTTGGTCACCGCCGTGAAGTTGCTGGCGCTGGCCTGGAACAGGTCGTTGAAGTTGGGGGCCCGTATGTCGCGTGAGCGGGTCAGCCGCAGGCGCAGCCATTCCGAGACGTCCCAGAGCAGACCGATCTTCCACGTGTCGGCGCTGATGTCGTTGCTGCTGGCGCTGCGATTGAAACTGCCGAAGCCGGAGATGTCGTACTCCGTGTGGCGCGCGGCGGCGTTCAGGCTCAGCGCCGACACCAGTGGCATGCCGTTCAGCAGCGGCAGGTCGGCCTCCACGTAGGCCTCCTGTACATCCTGTTCGGCGTTGTAGTCGGCGCCGAAATTCTGGAAGTAGGCGAAGGAGTTCGACAGGTTGTCGTGCAGCAGTTCGGTGGAATCCTTGCGCAGTTCTATGCCGGTGGCCACGGCCAGATCCCCGGCCCACAGTTCGGCCAGGCTGCCCTGCACGTTGGCGGCCCATACGTGCTGGTCGATGGAAATGTTCTCGACCAGGGTCCGGTAGACGTAGTCGAGCGACGCTGCCGAGGCGCGGCCTTCGCCAAAGGGGTTGAAGGGCGCGCACCCGGCGGCGGCGGCGCGCAGAGCCGGGTCCGGACTGATGAGCGCGCGGCAGATCACACGACGCTGTGCGGCCGGCAGCGCAGCATCGGCCGGGTCGTAGACCGCATCGGTGGCCCAGGACCAGTAGGCTTTGGAGTCCGGGTTGCTGAGGCCACCGCTGCCAGGCCGGTTGATGACACGGGAGGCCCCGGGCACCAGGTTGTTGGTCACGCTCTGGTCGCGCTGCGTGTCGGCATATTGGTAGTAGGTATCCCAACTCCAGTTGTCGTTGAACTGGCCGTCCAGACCGAAGGTGATGCGCCAGGTTTCCGCTTCCGAGGCCGACAGGCCCTGGCGCTGACCGAGCACGGCGAGGTTGAAGGCGCCGGCAGCCGGGCGGGTGTCGGCCGGAGTGGCCGAGGCGGGCGGCAGCAGGGCGCGGATCGCGGCGGGCACGAAGGGGTTGTCGTTGAAGATGGGGATCGGGGCACCGAAGTAGCGTGACTGCAGTACCTCGCCGTCGACATGGCCATAGGAGCCTTCGACGAAGCCGGTCAGCGTGTCGTTGATCTGGAAATCGGCATGCCCGAACAGGGTCTCGCGCTCCACCGGCACCATCAGCTGCGACGTGGACATCGATGGAAACACGTCGCCGCTGGCGGCGTTGTTGCCGGAGGCCGGCAAGCCGAGTCGATGGGCAATCGGCTCGCCGCTCCTGTTGAAGGAGACACCACCGGTACCGAACAGGTTGCGGATCGGTAGCGTGGCAGGTGTGTTGTTGTTGAGGATAGAGATTACACCGCCCGGATTGGCGAAGAAGCCGCCGCCGCTGGGGAAGCGCAGGTTGGCCGGCTGCCCGGCCACGGCACCCACGCCGGCATTGGTGATGACCACGCCGCCTTCGCACCAGTCGCGGGTGAAGCAGTCGCCGATGCCTTCCTGCTTCTCGTACTCGCCGCCGAGCACGAAGTGGCCACGGCCGTCGAGGAAATCCGCACCGCCCGCCAGCGACAGGTGCGTGTTGCGTCCGTCGCCTTCGGCGGTCTCGGCCACGTCGAACTGGCCCTTGAGCCCGGTGAGTGTCTTGTTGAGCAACACGTTCACCGCGCCGGCGATGGCGTCTGAGCCGTAGGCGGCCGAGGCGCCACCCGTTACCACGTCGGTGCGCTCGACCAGGCCGCTGGGAATCATGTTGAGGTCGACCGTGCCTTCACGCGTGACCGGCGCGAAGCGGCGGTTGTCGACCAGTACCAGGTTACGGTTAACCCCGAGACCACGCAGGTTCACGATCTGGGCTCCCACGTTGAAGCTGCCCCAACCGTTGGTGGTGGGGGTGTTGCTCGGACGGAAGGCGGGCAGCTGGTTAAGGCCGGCACCGAGGTTGACGATGTTGAGCCGCTCGAGTTCATCCGCACCCAGCGTGGTCACCGGCGTGGGTGTGCTGAAGCCGGTGTTGCGGCTGATGCGGCTGCCCGACACCACGACTTCTTCCACGCCGGCGCTGGCGGCCGGGCCCTGCTGGGCGAAGGTGGCAGGCATGCTGAGCGCCGCCGCGACGGCGAGCGCCAGGGCAGAGCTGCGGCTGTGGAGTGTGTGCCGGAGACCGGCGTGAAGACTGGACATTGTTCCCCCTGGTTCTGTTGATTGTTTTGGTTGTGTGTTGCTGGTGCGTCGTGCGTGCTGCTGGAACCTGCTTTTCTTTGCTGGCTTCGTTGCGCTGGTCTTGCCCCGCCGTGGCATTGCAGGGTTCTGCCGCCCCCGTTCGTGCGCTCCTCCGCTCAGGGCGTGGCGGGTGCGGCGGCGGCAGCGGGCGCCGGTATGAGTGCCGGTTGCCCGGCACGGGTGGGCTCGAGGATGCCGAGCTCGTCGTTCAGGAAATACCACTCGTCGCCGAGCTGGATGTGGCGATTGCCCTCGGCGCACACGTATTCCACCCAGACGATGTCCTCGGTCACGTGGCTGTATTGCTGGTTGATGGTCCAGGGGCCGGTGAAGGCGTCGTCGATGGTGGTAATGCGGTTTTCCAGCGTGTCGGCGTCGCGGCGAAAGATTTCTTCGAATACCACGGTGCCATCGTTCTCGTGCAGCACCACGCCTGTCGAATCGATGGAGCGGGGCCCCTTGATGCCACGGGTCTCGATGGCCAGCGTGTCGTAGGTGCCGTCACCGTCGTCATCACGCCAGTTGCCGATCGAGTAGCCGTTGAACTCCGGCAGGATGTACTCGGGCCAGTCGCGCCCGTCGGTGTAGACCCGCCGTATCTGGCTTTCCCAGTCCGCGTAGATGTAGGTGATGGCCGGCGTGATGATGATCTCCATCGGAAAACTCATCTTCATCATGCGCGGCATCCCCGGCGGCAGGCAGGTGGCAGGCGGATCGCCGGCAAGGATGCCCTCGGCACGCAGCGCCTGGTTCCTGTCGTAGATGGCCTTGTATTCCGGGGTGAGTGGTGCCGGACCCGCCACCGCATAACCCTCTGGCGGCCAGTTTAGACTGCCGATGCGCTGCCACTGGCCGCTCCAGTCCGGGTAGCGCGGACCGCCTGCGGCGTCCTGCGCCTCGGGGCTGCAGGAGGCGAGCAACCAGGTTGCCAGCAGGGTCAGGACGACCGGCAGGGTCGGGCTCCTGCCAGCACGGCGCTGGCCGCAAGCAAGGCGGATTGCGGTCGGGGGGCAAACGAGCTGCTTCAGCATGGCGTTATCCTCAGCGACCTTCCGCCCGCGCCACGACCGGTTCCCCGGTGCTGCGCCGCGGGTTGCTGAAGTTGCCGCCGAAGGCGCCGCTGCGCAGCGGACGGACCGTTACCAGGATCTCGTCACCCGGCTGCAGCGTTTCCGGTGTCCAGCCCGCGCGGAACAGGCCGCTGGTGTTGCCACCCTCCACACTCCAGCGCTGGACGGCACCATCAGTGGCCACGACGTCCAGCACGATGATGCAGTGCGGGTTGGTGAACTTCCATTCCACCACCTTGCCGGCCAGTTCGATGGGATGCTCCGAGTCGTAGATGGCCGTGGAGTGATGGGCCAGCACTGGCTTGTCTGCACCCAACGCCAGCATCGGGAGCAGGGCGAGGCGAAGGATGGACAGAAAACGGCGGTTGGCGCGGATCATGACGGTGTCCCCGGGTGCTGGCGCGCATGAAGAAGTTTGGTTGTGGGCGCGCTGTTGTTGTCGTTGTTTTCGCGGCGGTGCCAGGTGCGTGGACCTGCACCGTGCCGGCCACACGACCCTGCAGGCTTGGGCAGCGGGTGGCTCGGTTCTGGCATCATAAGTCAGCCCCGTCGGCCGTCCGGCGACGGCCTCGGTAAATTCACTTTCTTTGCACAGCGCCGCCGGCCTCGCTGCCGGTGTCGCCGGCACCGATCAGGCGGAGGGGCGCGACGGCTGTCCCGCGACGGGCTGCTTCAGCGCAGCCTTGACGACTTTCCCCATGGCGTTGCGCGGCAGGGCTGTAAACAGCCGCAGCTGCTTGGGAATCTTGTAGGGCGAAAGCCGCCCCTCGCACCAGGTCTTGAGCTCGGCCAGCGTCAGCTGCTCGCCGGGTCGCAGCACCACGCAGGCCGTGACGGCTTCGCCCCAGGTCTCGTCCTCCACGCCCACCACCGCGCACTCGGCGATCTTATCGTGGGTGAGCAGCGCGCCTTCGATCTCCAGTGCCGAAAGCTTGTAACCGCCGGACTTGATGATGTCGATGGAGGAGCGACCCAGAATGCGGAAGTAGCCCTGCTCGCGAACGGCCACGTCGCCGGTACAGAACCAGCCATCGCGAAAGCTGGCGGCGGTGGCTGCCTGATTGCGCCAGTACTCGAGGAAGACGTTGTTGCCACGGATGCGGATTTCGCCCGGCTGCTCGTCGGTTGTCACGGGGGTACCGGCATCATCGAACAGCGCCACGTCCACACCGGGCAGCGGCAGGCCAACCATGCCAGCGCGTCGCTCACCGTGATAAGGATTGGACAGCGCCATGCCGATCTCGGTCATGCCGTAGCGTTCCAGCAGGGTCTGCCCCGTGAGCTGCTGCCATTGCTGGAAAAGCTTCACCGGACAGGCAGCCGAGCCGCTCACGTTCAGCCGCATCGCGGCGAAACCGGCGCTCACGGCACTGCGCCGTGCTGGTGGCAGCGCCTCCAGCGCCTGCACCAACTTCACGTAGATGGTGGGTACTGCCATGAACAGCGTGTAGTGCCGTTCGGCCACTTGCTGCAGCAATGGCTCCAGTTCGAAACGCGGAAACAAGGTCAGCTCGGCACCCTGCCACAGCGCGCAGCACAGAATGTTGATGATGCCGTGGATGTGATGCAGCGGCAGGAACAGCGGGATGCGGTCCTGCTGCTGCCAGTGCCAGGCCGCCAGTAGCGTGGTGATCTGCGTGGCGATGTTGTGGTGGGTACTCACCACACCCTTGGGCTTGTTGGTCGTGCCGCTGGTGAACAGGATCAGTGCGCGTCTCGAGGGTGACAGGTCAGGCAGCGCTGCCTCGGTTGCCGACTCTGCCCCGGTACCGAGATCTTCCACGCGCAAAAGCCGGATACCGAGCGCCTCGCACAGGGCGCCCAGCGCTGTTGCAAGGGCCGGTTCCGTGTTGCGCGACAGCAGCAGCCGCGTGACGCCGGCG